>JANMUI010000134.1:0-6532 GCA_031391405.1 Betaproteobacteria bacterium | reverse complement strand
GTCGCGATCGTCGCCGGCATCTCGAATGCGCGTGGCGTCGTGATTGTCGGCATCGCCTACGGACTGATCGAAAAATTCATCGAAGGCTACATCAGCACCGGTGCGCGCAATGCAATCGGATTTACGTTGATGATCCTCGTGCTGCTCTGGTTTCCGCAGGGCATCTTCGGACGCAAAGAGGTCTCGAAGGTATGACCGCCCGCCGTCAGTTCATCGCGATCCTGGTCGCGGGCATCGCCTTCCTCTTCATTTTTAGGCAGATGGAGCCAAGCGGCTACCAGATCGGCCTTCTCATGCGCTGCATGATTCTCATGATCGTCGCGATCGGGCTCAATGTGCTGATCGGCCACGCCGGGCTCGTATCGCTTGGACAAGCGGCGCTCTATGGGCTAGGCGCCTATGTCGCGGCTTGGCTCGCGGTGAAGGCGGGCGTGTCGTTTTTGCCGGCAATGGTGATCGCGATTGCGGCGACTGCGATTTTCGGGGCGGTGCTCGCCTATCCGACGGTACGCGTCAAAGGCGTCTATCTCGCGGTCATTACGATCGCGTTCGGCCTCGTGTTCCAGAACATCCTTGTCGAATGGCTTTCGGTCACCGGCGGAACGCAAGGATTGACCGGCATCCCGCGCGGTGAGGTATTCGGTGTGCGTCTCGTGCGGCCAATCTACTACTGGGTAGTCGCCGGTTGTCTGGTCACCGCGTTCATCATCCAGTACAACATCATCTACTCCCGCTTTGGCCGCGCCATGCGTGCCACCTCCCAAAGCGAGAACGCCTCGCGCGCGCTTGGCATCAACATTGCCGGTATCCGCACATTGGCCTTCGTGCTGTCAGCGGTCTTTGCGGGGCTCGCCGGCGGGCTCTATACGTTTCTCAACCTCTTCGTGAACTACGAGACGTTCACCTTTTTCCACTCGGTGAGCTTTCTGATCATGGTGATCCTGGGGGGCACCGGCACCTTGCTTGGGCCGATTATCGGCACATCCATCCTCACCTACATCGCCGAGATTTTGCAGGACCTGCGGGAATGGCAGATCTTTGCGTACGGCGTGCTGCTTGCGGTGATCATGTTCGTTCTGCCGAAGGGCATCGTCGGCAGCTTCGCCGCGATCGTGCAGCGCTTCACCACCGCATCTCGCGCAAGAAAGATGGAGGCATGGCCGAATCGATCGATTCCGCTCGACGTGCTCTTGCCGTTGAGCGGTGAGCGCCAACCGGTGTCGGTGACGACCAAGGATCTCACGCTCCAGTTCGGCGGTCTCACTGCCGTCGACCGTGTCACCCTCGATGTGAAGCCAGGTACGGTGCACGCGCTGATCGGACCGAACGGCGCCGGCAAATCGAGCGTGCTCAATCTCATCTCGGGCTTCTATCTGCCGACATCGGGCTCTGCCGCGGTCGAAGGTAACGATGTCACCGGGCTGCCGAGTCATGCGCTCGCACGCCGCGGGATCGCTCGCACGTTCCAGAACACCGAGCTGTTCGGCCAAATGACCGTGCTCGAAAATGTGCTGGTCGGCTTTCATTCGCACTATCGAAGCGGCGTCGTCGAGACGCTATTTCGTCTGCCTCGTTTCATCCGTGAGGAAAAGGCTTTTCTCGAGCAGGCGCGCCAGCTCCTTTCATTTGTCGGCCTCGCCGATTACGCCGACGAAGAAGCCGCCAATCTGCCGTTCGGGCACCAACGACGGCTAGAGATCGCACGCGCCCTCGCGCTCCGCCCAAGGCTCCTGCTACTCGATGAGCCGGCAGCTGGACTCACCCATGGCGAGATCGAGGACTTGAAGACCCTTATTCGCATGCTGACCGAGCATGGCGTCACCGTGATTCTCGTCGAGCATCATGTCGAGATGATCATGTCGATTTCGGATCACGTCACCGTGCTCGATTACGGCAAAGTCATCGCCTCGGGGACGGCAGCCGACGTTCAAGTGAATCCGCTTGTCATCGAAGCCTACTTCGGCACCGGCGCTATCCTCACCAATCCGCCACCCACGCAACCGGCTCCGTTAGCCGGATGAGCACTCCAGCCCCACTGTTGAAGGTGGAAGGACTCCGGGTCAGCTACGGCCGGATCGAAGCGGTTCGGGGCATTGACCTCGACGTTGGCCCAGGTGAATTCATCGGCATCATCGGCTCGAATGGCGCCGGCAAGACCTCCGCGCTACGGGCCATCGCGGGCGTTCATGCGCCGGCGGCCGGATCCGTAACATTCGATGGGGCCGCCATCGCCGGTCTGCCGAGTCATGCGATCGTCGCGCGCGGGTTGGCGATGGTGCCCGAAGGTCGTCTGATCTTCGCCGACCAGACCGTCGAAGACAATCTCGCGCTCGGTGCCTATACGCGGGCCGGCAAGGATGACGTCGGCATCCGGCACGACACCGAGCGTGTGCTCAGTCTTTTCCCGCGCCTGCGCGAACGGTTCGCGCAGCAGGCCGGATCACTATCGGGTGGTGAGCAGCAGATGCTCGCGATCGCCCGCGGCCTACTGTCGAAGCCCAAGCTGCTGGTCGTGGATGAGCTATCGCTCGGCCTCGCCCCAAAAATCCTGGAGACGTTGTTTCCGGTGCTGATCGACTTGAACCGGCAGGGGCTCTCGATTTTGCTCGTCGAGCAAATGGCCTCCTACGCCTTGCAGGTCACCCATCGCACCTACGTGATGGAGAACGGTCGCGTGCTCATGCATGGCCCATCCGGGCAGCTTGCAGGCGATGAGCGCGTGCTTGGCGCATACCTTGGGCGGCAAGGGTCGCACTGATTCGCTGCACCCGTTCGCGGCGATCGCGATCGCGTTGGATGCGATCACCATCTGCTGCAAAGAGCGATTCGTTGGGTGCGCCCGGGCCCCACCCGCAAGCAGCGCGCAAAGCCCGCACACGCGTTTATTTCGGCGTGGGCTGCCGCCGCCTGAAGTCGTCCGCCATCGTCTCGAACGTGCAGAAGCGCGCGCCGGGATGGCTGCGAATATGATCGAAAAGCCGCTCTAACATCAGCAAGACGTGGGGTCGCCCGGAGATGTCCGGATGAATCGATACCGCGTAGACCGCGTACTCCATCTCCCGATAGACCCAATCGAACTGGTCGCGCCACATCACTTCGAGATCACGCGGATTCGCCCAGCCGAAACTATTGGGCGCGGCCTTGATGAACATCATCGGCGGGAGATCATCGAGATGCCAGCTCGCCGGGATCTCGACCAGTTCCGTCATACGGTTGCCGCGTGCCATTGGTTTCATCCATTCGCGCGGATGCTTCGAGTAATCGATCTTGGTCCAGCTATCGCCCACGCGAACGTAGTACGGCAGAAAATCGTGATGCATCAGGCTCTGGTCGTACTTGATGCCGCGCTTGAGGAGAATGTCCACGGTGGCCGGACTCAGCTCCCACCAGGGTGCAATGTATCCAACCGGCGCGCGCCCCGCCAACTTGGTCGCCAGATCGATGCACTTGTCGAGGATCGCTTCTTCCTGCTCCGGGGTCATGGCGATCGGATTTTCATGGGTGTAGCCGTGCAACGCGATCTCGTGGCCCGCTGCGGCGACCTCTTTCATCTGTCCGGGAAACGTCTCCATCGAATGCCCCGGCGTAAACCACGTCGTTTTGATGTTGTACTTCTCGAACAGCTTGAGAAGCCGCGGCACGCCGACTTCGCCCGCGAACATGCCGCGCGAGATGTCGGTCGGCGAATCTTCGCCCCCGTAGGAGCCGATCCAACCCGCTACCGCATCGACATGCACACCGAATGCAACTTGAATATCTTTTGCCATGGCTTCCACCCTTCGTTCAAATGCGCCCCGATTCCCCGCGTCGCAGGTATTGCCCCATGCCCTCGTGTCCGAGCCACGATGCGCCATCGACGATGCACTCGCCCCGCAGAAACACCTTCTTCACCCGGCCGGTGACCGAACGGCCTTCATACAGTGTGTAGTCCATGCGGCTATGGTGTTCAGCGGCGCGGATGGTCCACTGCTCGTCCGGATCGAACAGCACGATGTCGCCATCAGTCCCAACGGCGATGGTGCCTTTCTTTGGAAACAGACCGAACAGCTTCGCCGGTGCGGTGGCCGTGATCTCGACGAAGCGGTTGATCGACATCCCATGATTCCGGACCGCACCTTCGAACACCAGCGGCATTCGTGTTTCCACACCAGGTGCGCCATTCGGAATCTCGCTGAAGCGGTCCGCGCCCAACTGCTTGGAGTGTTTGATGCCATAGGGTTGCGCGTTGAAGCAGAACGGACAATGGTCGGTCGCTACCACTTGGAGATCATCCGTCTTCAATCCGCGCCAGAGCCGATCGCGATGCGTGGCATCGCGAAGCGGCGGGGTCATCACATATTTGGCGCTCTCGAAGCCCGGCCGCTCGTACTCTTCGTCGGTGAGGAACAAGTAATGGGGACAGGTCTCGGCATGGACCGGGATGCCGCGATCACGTGCTTCGGTCACATAGGACAGCGCATCGCTTGACGAGAGATGCACGATGTAGAGCGGTGCGCGGGCAAGCTCCGAGAGCTTGATGGCACGATGGGTGGCTTCGCCCTCGAGGATCGGCGGACGTGTCGTGGCGTGGTACTTCGGTGCCGTCAAGCCTTGTTCGAGCGCCTCTTGCACAAGAACCTGAATCACCGGTCCGTTTTCTGCATGCACGCAGGTGAGCGCGCCGTTGGCACCCGCCACCCGCATCGCCTTGAACAGCGCGCCGTCATCCAGCATGAGCACGCCTGGATAGGCCATGAAGAGCTTGAAGCTCGTGACGCCCTCGCGCTTGATCAGCGACTTCATGTCCTCGAGGCTGCCCGCATTGACATCGAGCATGATCATATGGGCACCGACATCGACGCACGCACTTTCCCGACGCTTGTGCCATTGCTCGAGACCTTTGAGTGGACTCTCACGGGCCGTCTGGTTGCAAAAATCAATCAGCGTCGTGGTGCCACCGAAGGCGGCGGCCTTGGTCCCGGTGCCAAAGGTATCGACGGTATGCGTTGGGCCGAACGCCCAGTCGAGGTGCGTGTGTACATCGACGCCTCCCGGTAACACCAGGAGTCCGGATGCGTCGTGAACCTCAACGTCGCCGCCCACGGTGATCTGCTTGCCGATCGTCTCGATGCGACCGTTATCGATAAGGATATCGGCGACGTAGTCATCGACCGCAGTGACGATGCGTCCGTTCTTGATCAGGGTTTTCATTGCACTCCCCCATTACGTAGAACCGGTTTCGTCCTTCCCCGGCGGCGCCATTCACGGACGTCCCGGAATCCAATTCGTTCCCGCCAGCGGAACCCCGGCCATTGCCGCCGACTCGATGGTGAGCGCAACGAGATCTTCAGGTTCGAGATGATGCACATCCTGCTTGCCGCAGGCGCGGGCGATCATCGTCAATTCCATAGTGAGCGTCTTCAAGTAGTTGCGGACCCGACGCGCGCCGACCGCAGGTTCGAGCCGTTGCTCGAGGATCGCGTCCTGCGTCGTCACACCGACCGGGCATCGACCGGTGTGGCAGTGATGGCAGTATCCCGGTGCCGTACCGAGCGCGGTGTAGTCGTCGACCGCCGAATGGTGTGCGCCATTCTGATGATAGGTGGTCTGATTACAGCCGAGCGAGAACAGCACGCCCTGCCCGATCGATACTGCGTCAGCACCGAGCGCGAGGGCCTTGGCAACATCGGCGCCGGTCCGGATGCCGCCAGATACGACGAGTTGGACCTTATCGCGCATGTTCAACTCTTCGAGCGCCTGCACCGCTTGGCGCACGGCCGCCAGGGTCGGGATGCCGACATGCTCGATGAACGCCAATTGGGTCGCGGCAGTACCGCCTTGCATCCCGTCGATGACGATGACATCGGCACCGGCATGCACCGCAAGCTTCACATCGTGCAGCACGCGCGTTGCCGCGAACTTCACAAAGATCGGTTTCTCCCAATCGGTGATTTCGCGCAGCTCCTTGATCTTTATGGTGAGATCGTCGGGCCCCGTCCAGTCGGGGTGCCGTGAAGCCGAGCGTTGATCGACACCCGCCGGCAGGACCCGCATCTGTGCCACACGCGGATTGATCTTCTGCCCAAGCAGCATGCCGCCACCGCCAGGCTTCGCGCCTTGCCCGATCACGACTTCGATCGCATCGGCACGGCGCAGATCGTCGGGATTGAATCCGTAACGCGACGGCAGGCACTGATAGACCAGCGTCTTGGAGGCTTTGCGTTCCTCCTCGGTCATGCCACCATCACCGGTCGTGGTCGACGTCCCCATCGACGAGGCGGCTCGACCCAGTGCTTCTTTCACGTTGGCCGATAACGCGCCGAAACTCATGCCGGCGATCGTGATCGGAATGTCGAGCTCGATCGGCTTGGTCGCGAAACGCGTGCCGAGCACGGTCTTGGTATGGCACTTCTCGCGATAGCCCTCCAGCGGATAGCGCGACAGCGAGGCGCCCAGAAACGTAAGGTCGTCGAAATGCGGCAGCTTGCGCTTGGCACCCAGCCCGCGAATCTCGTAGAGCCCGGTCGCCGATGCGCGCTGAATGTAGTCGATC
>JANMUI010000118.1:0-2994 GCA_031391405.1 Betaproteobacteria bacterium | reverse complement strand
GATGGTCGCTTCTCGCTGCTTTCGAAGCAGCCGGATCGGGTCGGCGAACGACAGATGCTTTATGGCATGCGCATGGTCTCGGCGTCGGGTCGCGAGCTCTACATGGATGGCTTCAAGCGCGTTCGCGACGACTTCGGGCCGGACATCTGGGCCGACACGACCACGCTCTTTATCACCGTGTTCGATGGTCCGAACGCCACAGCGCCCGTCATCGGCAAGGGTGTGCTGCACATCCGGCCCGACGATCTCATGCGCCAGATGACGACGATGCGCGTGCCCAATGCCGCGAACGTCGCGGAACGCATCGAATGGCTCGCGAAATTCGGCAAGTTCTTTGCCGGATCGGTGCTCGATACCTATGGCGGCGTATTCGCCAAGCCGACCGTATTTGATCCGGCACACGGCCCGCGCGCGCGACGAACGCTGAATTTGCCGGCGCCCGAAATCTACCCGATCGAAACGGCCGACGGCGCAAACATCCGGCTCACCCGTTATCGCGGCGGCGACAAAGGCCCGGTGATGCTCGCGCATGGGCTTGGGGTATCGAGCCTCATCTTCACGATCGATACCATCGATGTGAATCTCGCCGAATATCTCGCGGGGAACGGCTACGACATTTGGCTGCTCGATTTCCGGGCGAGTATCGACCTGCCTGCAGCCGCGGAGCAGTTTTCCGGGGACGAGATCGCGCGCTTCGACTATCCGAGCGCGGTGGCGAAGATTCTTTCGGTCACGCGTGCAAAGTCGGTGCAGGCAGTGGTTCATTGCTTTGGGGCCACGACGTTTTTTCTCTCGATGCTGGCCGGCCTTCGCGGCGTGCGCGCCGCGGTGGTATCGCAGATCGGCGCGCATATTGCGGCCCCCGTCATCTCGCAATTGAAAGCGGGGTTCCACCTTCCCGATGTATTGCAAAAACTAGGCGTCCCGAGCTTGAACGCGGCGGTCGACACCGGGCGCACCGCACTCGAAGCCCTGTTCGACGAGGCGCTCAAGCTGCAATTCGTGCCGCCGGGCGAGGCTTGCACCAGCGCGACCTGTCATCGCATCACCTTCATGTACGCGCCGTTGTATCGCCATGATCAGTTGAACAGCGCCACACACGATGCGCTGCATGAAATGTTCGGCATCGCGAACATCACCGCGTTCGAGCATCTCGCGCGCATGGTCCGGCATGGAACGATCGTTGATCGGAACGGCAATGACGTCTATCTGCCGCATCCGGGGCGCCTGGCGATTCCGATTCGTTTCATCCACGGTGCCGACAACCAGTGCTTTCTTCCGGAGAGCACCGCTCGCACGCTCGCCTGGCTCTCGCAGCACAATCCGCAAACGAAATACGACCGCAAGCTGATACCGGGCTATGGACACATCGATTGCATCTTCGGCAAGAAGGCGAGCCGCGATGTGTTTCCGCTGATGTTGGAACATCTGGAGCGCACGTTATGAGCCAATGGGATGCTGATGCAATCGTCATAGGATCCGGATTCGGCGGTGCGACGGTGGCGCTACGGCTGGGCCAGGCAGATCGGACGGTCATGCTGCTGGAACGGGGCCGGCGCTATTCGCTGGATGATTTTCCCGATTCGAGCAAGGATGCGAATCGGATCTTCTGGCGACAACGAAAAGATCCCGAAGCGCGCGGCCTTTATGAGCTTGCGGTCTATGCCGATCTCGCCGCAATCGTATCGAGCGGCCTGGGCGGCGGATCGCTCATCTGGGCGAATGTGCTCGCGCGACCCGATCCGGTGGTATTCGAGGACTCGCGCTGGCCGCAGGGGATCACACGCGGGGCGCTCGACCCGCTCTACGATCACATTATTGCCGGGCTCGGCGCCTCGCCCGTACCGGCCACGCTCAACCTTGCGAAGCGGAACCAGTTTCGTGCCGCTGCGGTGGCGATCGGCGAGCGGCACTACGATCCCCCGCAGGCGGTGACATGGGAAGGTCACGCCGGGCCCGGCCGCGAGGCGTGCCGGTTGTGCGCGTCGTGCGAGCTCACCTGTCGGTTCGGGGCGAAGAACACGCTCGACTATCGCTACCTCGCGCATGCCGAGCACACATTGGGATGCCAGGTGCGTACCGACGCGCTGGTGACCCATATCGAACCGATCACCGACGGGTACGCCGTGCACGGTATCAACACGCCGGATGGCTCACCGTTCCGGGCAACGGCCCCGCAAGTGGTGGTGGCGGCCGGCACGTTAGGCACGCTCGATATCCTGTTCCGGAGCCGCGATGCCGCCGCGACCCTGCCTCAATTGAGCGATCGGCTGGGTCATGGCATTTCATGCAACGGCGACTACTTCGGGAACATCGTCGACGCCGCGCAGCCGATCAATGGACACCACGGCCCCGATGTAACAACGATCCTGGTGGCCGCCGGAGACGATGCGCCTTTCACGGTCGTCGCTCCTTCGTTCAACAAAGAGGCGATGACATTTCTCGCCGCGCAGGGCCAGTTGCGCGGATTCCCGATTCCACTTGTTTCGGACGCGGCGTGGCGGACGATGGGCGACGCGATTCCTGCCGTGTTCGCTTCGGGCGCAGTGCGCGATACGATCGCGCGGCCACCGGAGGGCACACCGGACCCTGCACGCATGACGAACCTCTTCGCGATCGGGCGGGACAACGCCGGCGGCCGCGCCTCGTTCGAGAACGACCGCGTCGAGATCCGCTGGGCCTACGCCAAGGAAAACGCGGCGTTGGTCGCGCGCATGGACGCGACACTGGCCAAGTTGGCAAAAGCATACGGCGGACGCTATGCGCCTCTTGCCACCTGGTCGTTCTTTAAGAAACCATTGACGGTGCATCCGTTGGGTGGCTGCGCGATGGCCGATGCAGCCACTGAAGGCGTCGTCAGCCCGACCGGCGAGGTGCACGGCTACCCGGGCCTGTTCGTCGCGGACGGATCGATGTTGCCGACATCGCTTGGCGTGCACCCGGCTCTCACGATCGCGGCGCTGGCCGAACGCGTTGCGGCCGGGATGGTGTAGA
>JANMUI010000112.1:0-9321 GCA_031391405.1 Betaproteobacteria bacterium | reverse complement strand
AGCTGACGGTCGCCGCTGTAGCGCTCGTCAGCCAGCCTGCGCTGTCGATCGCGATCGCCAAACTGGAAGAGGAGCTTGGTGCGAAATTATTCGAACGTGGGCGCCGGGGCGTTTCGCTGACGGCCGTCGGAGCGCGGGTGGTAGCCCAGGCAATCCGCGTTCTGGATGAGGTTGCCCAACTCAAGGAGATTGCCCAGGCCGGGCGTGATGCGCTCGCCGGGTCATTGCGCCTTGGTGTCATCTATACCGTCGGACCGTACCTCTTGCCCGATCTGATTCCCGCGCTGCATCGCATCGCTCCGCAGATGCCGCTCGAAGTCGAAGAGAACCTCACGACAAACCTGGGCGAGCGTCTGCGCGGTGGGAGGCTGGATGTGATCGTGGTCGCCGCCCCCTTCGGGGCGCCCGGCATCACGACGCGAGCCCTCTACGAGGAGCCCTTCGTCGCCCTCGTGCCCGCTTCGCACGCGTGGGCGAAGCGCTCGTCGATCGCAAGCAAAGAGCTCGCCCTCGAGAAAGTGCTGATGCTGCCAAGTGGCCACTGCTTCAGTGACCAGGTCGTGGAAAGTTGTCCGGATCTTCGCGCGATGGGCGACGTGCAGCAGGGGAACTCGCTCGAGACGATCCGTAACATGGTCGCATCCGGCCTGGGTGTCACGGTACTGCCCGCATCCGCGGCAAGTCGGCGCTATCAGATGAAGCTCACCCGCGTCGTGCCGTTTAAGACGCCACGGCCCGCGCGACGGGTCGTTCTGGCATGGCGGAAAGGATTTGCGCGCGAACGGGCAATCGACGCGATCGTTCGCGCGGTGGGCGGGTTGGCGCTGCCGGGCGTCACCGCGATGGTGGGCAAATAACCAAAGGGCGCTCGCGCGCCCGATTCACGGCACCGGTCGGCTCAGCGCCGCGCGATCGAAGCCCGCAATTTTCTTGTATCCGTCGGATACTTGGCGCAGCTCATCGGCGCTGATCACGTCTTCGATGCGCGTGAACGGTCGATCTCCGGTGCGCTCATGGATAAGACGCAAGATGGTGTCGGGCGGCGCAGTCCGATTGGCCATCACGATGCCAAGGCCGCGAATTTCCGGCGCGGCTTCGAACACGCGACACGGAATGCCCGCGCGGTACCGTGCCAGCGCGAGCGTAAGGCCGGTGATGCCGCCACCGATGATGGGAACATTCATGCCGAGGATGCGTCGATGAACATCGGACCGGTCCCGCGTTCGCGAAACCACTTGGTGATGATCATCTTGTGGCCTGCCTCAACAGGTGTGCCCGCGTGGGCGGTATCGGGATTCACAGTGCCATCCTCGCGCAGGTTGTTCCAGGCGACAGCCTGACCTTTCGCGGGCATGAATGTGTGGTTGATCTCGAAGAAGCGGGTCCCGCCGCCTGCGTCCACGTTGTTCAGATAGACCATGAAGGTCCAGGTCCGATTGCCGGTGATCCTTGCATGTTGACGGTACTCGTCGGCACCCGGTTCAAAGTAGTCGGTATGGCGCTTGAACTGCTGACCAACGTCGTAGCGCTGCGCCTGGTTGCCTTCCGAATACGGAAGATGGATGCCAAGCGCCTCGGAGATTTTTCGATCGATGCCTTTGACGAGCGGATCGTCGAGGAGTCCGAGATCGCAGGTTTGACTGGTGCGAAACGCGCTGTCGGCGGAGGGGATCGTGATGGTGGACGGGCGAAGATGCAGGTTGATGATGGCAACCAAGCCGTCGCATTCGGCTTCGCTCAGGAAATCATTGATCGTGTAGAGCTGGATCTTGTCGCTGTCGAACCGCACCGCGCGCTCGTCGCCGCGTGTGAGGCGCGGACGGGCAACCGCCCCGTAATCGATCGGTTCGGGCCCGCGCCCTTCGGCTGCAAGCGCGAGCACCGAGTGTGCGGGAAATCTGGTGCCCATCCCTTTCTTGATCGACCCGATGTGAAATTGATTGTCGAGAAGAATCGCGAGCAGTTCCTCGGGTGCGCAGCCGCGCTGCAGATTTTCGTTCAGCCACTTCGTCCAGCCCGGATCAAGCCGCTTCTTCGCCATGATGAAATTCGAAAAAGAACTTGTGCGATTCCCGTGCTGATTCCACTACCGCCATTCCATGAACGCCAAGCCGATCCCGGATCCAACCGGCGTTCGCCTTACCGGGATGTATTCGTCCCATTGCCACGTTAGGTGGCGGAGAGCCCCCGCGGTGCAGATCCAATTGCGGATTTCCGATGAGCCATAGATGAGACCTTGGGCTGGGATGCTGGCGAGTGCCTCACCATCGTGATGCCGTAGCGCCTCGATGATCGACCGATCAAGCGCCTCCTCGCATACGAAGTGGCTCAATCCGCCCGATGCAATCACCGCGACCCGCAGATTGTCGGTGCTCCCTTCGATCGCTTCGCCAAGGCGCCGGCCGATTTCAAGACAACGCCTCGGTGTGGGGGTGTTCGGCGGATAGTAGGTGTTGAGCAGCAGCGGGACGACCGGATACGACTTGCCGCCGAACAATCGCTTGATCACGAAGCCGATCGCATGACCGAAGCCGTGGCGGTTCGGGTCGGGCACCTTGTTCGCGGCGGCGACATCGATCCCGCTTTCGATCAGGTGTTGAATGAGATCGGCCGCAAATTTCGGTGATCCGGGAAATCGATGCGGGAGATCCCGTGCGTAGCCTTTCCAGAAATCGACACCGGCCCAGGGCAGGCGCCCCGGCGTCGAGGTGTATGGACGCATCGCGAATTCTTCACCGTAGTAGAGCGACACGGCGGGAATATCGTCGGGGTCGTACAGCTCGCCTTGATCATCGCCCACGATCACGATAACGTCCGGGGCCACCGACGCGATTGAATCGGCGATGCGATCGAGCGCGCGCTGTGCCGTACCCGACCAGCGCAGAAAATTCTCTTGGGTCGCGATGTCGCGATACGGCTCGCCTAAGGTGGCGGCCATCTCTGCGTATGTCGTGCGACGGCCATCGCGCATGTGCATCGGTACCCGTCCGGCGATGTCGTCTCCCGCGCGAATCGACCATTGATCGCCGTCGAGGACGAGCAGCGGGCTATGCGACGTGCCCAAGCCCAATACGATTTTCGCCATCGAATGGAACCCTCAATAGCGACCAAGCAACGCTTTGCCAAGGCGCGGATGTTTGTCGAAACGCCGCAGGTACTCGATCTCGCTGCGGCCGCCTTTGGCGCGAACAACCTCAACCACCTGTCGCTTCTCGCTCGCGGTCCAGCGCTCCAGGCCGTCAACGCTCAACAGCAATGCGCTCCAATTCGCCCAGGCCCATCGCTCGCTTGCGCTGAACCCGCTGAACGAGTGCAAGCCGACCCGCCGCGCTGCCATCTCGGGGAACTCTGCCGATTTCCCGGGTTGGGAGGATCGCATTTGCGTCAGTCGCTTCGAAACATGGAGACCCAGTGCCGCGATCGGGGGAATGCCCCTGGGGCGTCGCGGATCAAAATTGAGGAACAAGGGATGCTCGGCCAGGCGCTCGAGTGTCGATGGACTCGATCGATAGCGACGGTTCACCCGTATGCGCGCGAGCTCATCGCGTGCGATGCGCTGGGGTTCGATGTGGTATGGCCTGAATCCAAGCTTGTAATAGAACCACCATGCGCCCGAGGCGATGCCCTCGTCATTGCCCTTGCCGAGCTGGTAGGGGTCGAGGCTGAAAGACGTTGCTCCGAACAGGTGATGGGTCACCGCGAGCGTCCGCGCAAATGCATGGGCAGCTTCGCCGCCACGGAACGTGGAGAACGTGTTGAATGACAGCGCCGCGGTTCGATCGATGAGGTCGATCTGGACGTACCCGATCGGCACACTGTTGCGCAACGTGAGCGCGCCGAACACGGCCGGCAACAAAAGCCTGCGATCGGGCTGCACGCCATTTACTGCGAACGCAAGCCCGTCGTGATCGTAGACGATACGAACGTCGCGGGGATCGCCATACGCGAAGGCATCCAGATCGCGTTCCCGGGTGACCATTGCCGCACGGGCAAGCGCGACGATCTCTGCACCCCGTTGTGGCGTCACGGCCCGCACGGACACGGGGGGCCGGGTGATTTCGGCGCGCAGATCGGGACGCGACCGTTCGAGCGCCGCGCGCTGAAAGACGATCGGACCCACACGATGCATCGCATGCGTGCGCGCCGGGCTCGCTGCCGATGGCGATAGAAGATAAGTCGGTTCGATCCCGTCGTGAATCGCTTCCCGCGTTATCGCGTTTCCGGGCAGCGCGTCCAGTTGACGCAAGAGGAACGTTGCGTCCGTGACACGGCCCGGCCGCAAGGTGTCCAACGCGGCGAAACCGTCCGTGCCGCGTTCCTTCACCCAAACGGCTTCAGCGCCGGTAACGATCAGCGGGAGCCGCCGGAGAATGCGCTCGCCCGCAACCGTGTCGCCGCGATCGAGGGCGATGGCGTTCGGCCACGCCTCGGCCAGCCACCGCGCGGTGGGCCAGAAGAAGGCATATCGAATGGCGGTGCCCGCAATGCCCGAATTCTCGAGCGTTGTGGCGTGGGCGCGCAGATCGGGTCGCTCCGCGAAATTCCTCAACAGGCGTTCGACCCGGCGCAAAAGCCTCTCGTCGTCGGGGTACGCGCGCATGAAGCAGAGCGCTTCATGCAAACGGACGACCTCCCCGGCGGCGCGCAGGCGCGCATGTTCGAGTGTGCGAAGGGCTTCAAGCTTCTGCTGAATCGCACCGGGGTCGCCGAATTGGAGACGTAGTCGTTCGAGTATGACAAGCGACCGTGCTGGCATAGGACTTACGGAAAGGGTGTCTTACGGAAGGGGCGGAAAGCGTCTTCGGGGCGCCTTCGGCGCGCGCGATGCGTCGAGGTTACCACCAGTTCTGGACAGGGCCATCCAAATGCGAACAAAATCGGCGAGTCCTTCATTCTCGCTAGGAGCGTTTCCAGATGGCCATCGAAGTCGCAAAAATCGAAATCAAGAGTGTGCAGGACGCGTCCGGTCTTGCCGACTGTATCGCGAAGGGCCAATTCCAGGCGGATCAGGTGATTGGTGTGATCGGCAAGACCGAAGGCAATGGCGGGGTCAACGACTACACCCGCATCCTCTCGGACCAGGCGTTTCGTCGCGTCTTGTCGAAGCTTGGCAAGCGGACCGAAGCGGAGATTGCGAAGGTCCCGATGGTGTGGTCGGGCGGATGTGATGGGGTGATCACGCCCCATGCCACCGTTTTCGCGCGCAACGACAAGACGGGGCCGGCGAACAAGTCGCGACTCGTGATCGGCACAGCGATGAGCGCGGAGATCCTGCCCGAGGACATCGGGCGACCGGCAATGGTCGAGAAGGTTGCGGCGGCCGTTCGCGCGGCGATGCAAGACGCGGGTATCACCGATCCGGCGGATGTGCACTACGTGCAGACGAAGACGCCGCTTCTTACGATTGATTCGGTGCGCGCGGCGAAATCGCGCGGACGCGACGTCGCCTGCGAGGTGCACGATTCGATGGGCGTGTCGAATGGGACCACCGCGCTTGGCATCGGTGTCGCACTTGGCGAAATAACCATGCCGCGTGCCGATCAGATTTGTCACGACCTGGATATCTATTCATCGGTCGCGTCATGTTCTTCCGGCGTCGAGCTCGACCAGGCGCAGATCGTCCTGCTCGGCAACAAGCCGGGTGCCGGTGGCCGCTATCGCATCGGCCACGGTGTCATGCAGGACGCGCTCGATATCGACGGCATCTACGCCGCAATCCGCAACGCCGGCCTCGAGCTGCCCGAGCGTGCGCGATCCGAGGACCTGAAGGGCCGGCTCGTCAATTGCTTCATCAAGTGCGAGGCGGATCATCGCGCGAAGCTCCGCGGACGGCGGCAGATCATGCTCGATGATTCCGACGTGCATCATCATCGCCATTCGAAGGCGGCGGTCGGTGCGGTCGCGGCGACGGCAATCGGTGATCCGGCAGTGTTCGTATCGGTGGATGCGATGCATCAAGGGCCGCATGGCGGCGGGCCGGTCATCGCGATCGTCGACCTCGGGGACTAGACGCGCCGCTGCGGTGTGCCACTTATGCCCATCTTCTCTCGCGTCATCCAGAACATCTACCGCGATTCGGTATCGCTGATGCAACTGTCGAGCCGACTCGCGGAAGCGAAGGGTATCGAGCAGGTCGCGGTGGTCATGGCAACACCGGCCAATCTTGATCTCTTGCGCGAGGCCGGGCTGCTAGCGAACATGCCCGATGCCAAGCCGAGCGATGTTCTTGCGCTCGTCAAGGCGAAATCGGCGTCGGCCGCGGCGTCGGTGCTCGAACAAGTGAGCGGTGCACTCGTGTCGGCGGGTGCAAATACCGGCAGCGTTGCAACGCTGCCCGGTCGGATGGTGGCGCGTTCGCTCGACATGGCATTGAATCAGGGTGCCGACGCCAATCTTGCTTTGATCTCCGTGCCCGGAGAATACGCCGCTGCCGAAGCACACAAGGCGCTCGATCGTGGGCTGAATGTCATGTTGTTCAGCGACAACGTATCGGTCGCGGACGAGATCGCGCTCAAGACCAAGGCGGGCGAGAAGAATCTGCTCATGATGGGTCCCGATTGCGGGACTGCGATCATTGATGGCGTGCCACTTGGCTTCGCAAACGCGGTCCGGTGCGGGCGCATCGGTTGTATCGGCGCATCCGGAACCGGGTTGCAACAGGTCACCTGCCTTATTGATGGTCTGGGCGAAGGTGTATCGCAGGCGATCGGTGTCGGCGGGCGGGATCTTTCCGCGGATGTGGGCGCGCGCACGATGCTTGCGGCGCTCAAGATGCTCGCGCGCGACCGTTCGACCGAGGTGATCGTGCTGATCGCGAAGCCACCCCATCCGGACGTCGCGGCACGGGTGCTCGAGCGCGCTGCAAAAGCAAAGAAACCCGTGGTCGTGAATTTCATCGGCGCGGCTGCGGCCAAATCCGACGGAACACTCCATTTCGTGAAGACCCTCGACGAAGCGGCGCGCACCGCGGTGGCGCTGGCGCGTGGCAAGCGACCTGGCGCGCGGCGCGCAACGCGGCCAATCCGTGGCCGGCCGACCTTCACGGCTTCCCAGCGCTTTGTGCGCGGTCTCTACAGCGGCGGAACGTTCTGCTATGAGGCATCGATGCTGCTCGGGGCGCAATTCGACGATACCTGGTCGAACGCATCGCTGCGGGACGAGCGTGCGCTCGATGATCCCTGGAAGAGTCGTGCGCACACGGTTGTCGATCTTGGCGATGATGTGTTCACGCGGGGCCGGCCGCATCCGATGATCGACCATCGGCTACGCAATGCGCGCATGTTGCAGGAGGCGCGCGATCCGGGTGTTGCCGTGATTCTTCTCGATGTCGTGCTGGGTCATGGTGCGCATGCCGATCCGGCATCGGTGATGGTGCCGGCCATCGAAGCGGCGCGTTCGAGGGCTGCCAAGGGCGGACGTCGCATTGCGTTCGTCGGATTCATCTGCGGGACGGCGGCTGATCCGCAGGATCTCGGCAGACAGGCCCAAGCGTTTGAGAAAGCCGGCGTACTGCTTGGCCAGAGCAACGCCGATGCTGTCGCCATGGCCGCCGCGCTCGCAGTGCCACTTGCGCCTGTTGATCGCAGGCCGATCGCATTGTCCCGCAAAGGAAAACGCGCATGAGCTCGCTGTTTGGAAAACCGGTGTCGGTCGTCAACATCGGCCTCGATGCGTTCGCCGATCCTCCGCTCGCTGCAGGCGCGAAAGTCGCACGCACCGACTGGCGCCCCTCGGGTGGCGATGCCGGCGTGGCGCGCGCGGTCACACGATTGCTTGGCGATCCGCGTGTTGACGCGGCGAACAAGAAGGCGTTCGCAGCCTATCTCGAAGCATCCCCGGCGCTCGAAGGGGCGGGTGTTGCGCGCGAAACACTACCCGGCATGGGCGATCGGATGATTCTGCATTCCGGTCCCCCCATTGCCTGGGAGCGTATGTGTGGTCCGATGCGGGGCGGCGTTGTCGGTGCGATTCTTCTCGAAGGATGGGCCGCCGATGCGGAACGCGCGTCGGCGTTGGCAGCTAGCGGCGAAATCACCTTCGAGCCTTGCCATCATCACGACGCGGTCGGACCGATGGCGGGGATCATCAGCCCCTCCATGCCGGTATGGATCGTGCACAACCCGGTCCACGGGAATCGCACCTTCAGCAATATGAACGAAGGGCTCGGCAAGGTACTGCGCATGGGTGCGAACAGTCCCGAGGTGCTGGAGCGCCTGCGCTGGATGCGCGACACGCTATTCCCCGCGATGGCGAAGGCGCTGGATAAAGGGGGGCCGATCGAATTGAAGCCCCTGATGGCGCGCGCGTTGCACATGGGCGACGAAGTGCACAATCGCAATGTCGCGGCGTCGAGCCTTCTGCTCAAGCGGATCACGCCATCGTTGTTGCGGTCCGGCGTGGCGGTCGAAGATATCGCGCAGGTGTTCGACTTCGTGAATGGCAACGATCACTTCTTCATCAATGTCGGCATGGCCGCGTGCAAGGCGATGCTCGATCCGGCGCGCGGCGTGCCCGGCTCGAGTATGGTCACCGTGATGGCGCGCAATGGCGTCGAATTCGGCATTCGCGTAAGCGGCACCGGCGACACATGGTTCACCGGCCCCGCACGCCCGGTCGATGGATTGTTCTTTGCAGGCTTCACCAAAGCGGATGCCGCGGGGGATATCGGCGACAGCGCCATTACCGAGACCGCAGGCGTCGGTGGATTCGCAATGGCGGCTGCCCCTGCAATTGTTCAGTTCGTCGGTGGAACGCCCGCATCCGCGATCGAAAACACTTTGCGCATGGGCCATATCACGCTCGGCCGCAACAACGCCTTCACTTTGCCACAACTCGATTTCGCCGGGAGCCCCGCGGGAATCGACATCCGCAAGGTCGTCGACACGGGCATTCTGCCGGTGGTCAATACAGGCATTGCGCACAAGGAGCCTGGAATCGGGCAAGTGGGTGCGGGTGTGACGAGCGCGCCGATGGAGTGTTTTGCGAAGGCGGTGCCTGAACTGGCGGCGACTGACGCGTTGCAGGAGTCGGGGTAAAGACGAAGATCCGTGGTCCCTGTCCTGTTGTGGCGGTACCCGAGGCGAATTGAATGGAAACCACGATCGTCCTAAGCACGAAGTGAGTGGCGCTGATCAAACATGGCAACAACTTGTCGCTCCAGTTCACACCGCAATGTGGCGAGAATAAGCGGCTGAACTTCGATGGCTTCATTGGGGGATTTACCGTTCGCCCTGAGCCTGTCGAAGGGTGAATGCCGGAGGGTCCGTGAGCGGACGATCGCCGGCCTTCGACAAGCCTGCGTTACCCTTCGACAAGCTCAGG
>JANMUI010000861.1:0-5244 GCA_031391405.1 Betaproteobacteria bacterium | reverse complement strand
CGCGGCAATGCCGAGGACATTTGCAAGGCCGAGGCGAAGGCGGCGCAACGGATTGGCAAGGCCGAGCTCGATGTGCAAGACAACAATACGCCGAAAGAACGCCACGACCTCGCAGTCGTAAAGGCCGACGCGCAACACGACGTGGCCAAGGAACGTTGCGACGAGTCCGCCGGCAACAAGAAGGACGTCTGCATGAAGGAGGCAAAAGCCGAACAAGTGCGCGTCAAGGCCGATGCGAAAGTCGCGTACGAACAGGCGCGCTCGCAAAAACCGGTCGCCGATGCACGTCGCGAAGCGGCGGAAGACAAGCGCCAGGCGAACGCCAATGTCGCCAAAGAGAAGTGTGATGCGCTGGCCGGCGACGCCAAAGAGCGATGCTTGACCGATGCGCGCGCACGCAACTAGTGATCCTCCACACGAAAGGGCAATCACCATGATTTACTGGGCAGCAGTCTTTCTAATCATCGCGCTGGTAGCAGGCGTGTTGGGAATGGGCGGCATCGCCGGCATATCCGCGAATATCGCGTGGATCCTGTTCATCGTCGGCATCATCGTGGCCGTCGTGTTCCTCGTGACGGGCCGCCGGACGAACCTATAACGCGGCCGCGCCGATCTTCCAGCGGCGGCGCGCCGCCGCTGGGGCCTCATTTGCTTTTTTTCCGGAGCTCACCATGAGCGAGCCGAATCCGCACGGTCCTGATAAGGATCCGCACCCGCGTAATTTACCCGAGCCGCCGGCGCCCGGCGCGCCCGAGCCGCATCCCGCGCCCAACGTGTTTCCAATCGATCACCCGCGCGAACGCCCCGACGGCCGGCCGGAAATTCCACCTGGGGACGTCCCGGGCGGAAATCATCCAAAGGGACCTCCCATGGATATCATCACGAGCTGTGCAAACGTGTTGGACGCATATCTGCAGGCGAACCCGGAGGCGCTGCGCGGGTCCCAAAGGGGGATCCCGGTGGGCCAGAACCAATTGCGGGTGATCGTGCGGGTGGTCATCGGCGGATTCATCAAATGCGGATCCGTTGAACCAGACGCCACGGAACTGCTGAATGCCATTGAGAGCATTTCGCGACATTGGACTGCCTCCCGTGTACTGGATGTCGCGTTTCGCCGCAAACATATTCCGACCCCGCTCACGCGGATGGGACTGCCGATCCACGAGGCCATTGGCCCGGGAATCTTCGGCGCCAATTATGCAGAGGTGATACGCGTGCTCGACGCACGGACCGGGCTGGGTCCGTTTGCGCTGTCGCAACTCGTGGAGGCGACGGCGTTCGTCTTCGCAACGCACTTGCGCAATACGCTCGTCCCGCGCATCGAGCGACGGCCGGTTTTCGCGCAAGTGATGCTTGCCTGGTTGCCCAAGATTGCGAGCCGGCTGGATGAAGAACTTGCCGGCGTGGTTGGTGTGACCGCGCGGGATGCACGCCACCCTCAGCGGCCGGGGGGTCTCCCGTCGGACGCTCCGCACGGCGCACGGCAGGCACCTTTTCGAAGTCTCCATCCGGTGCCGGCGTAATCGCAAACCCACGGTGCGCGTTGGCGTGCATCGATAGCGGTCGAATGCCGCATCGATCGTGTGTTGGGACCGGATTGGGTCACGATTCCTTCACCGCCATCCGAACGTGGCCCCTGGATAACAACGACGGGGTTCGCGCCAGCGCCGGGATCTCACGATGGAATCGGGTATCGGCCCCATCGAGCGATGATGCACGAACATGTCGCTGACTGATGTACCAGACCTCGTTCCGGTCATTCGCCATCGCGAACCAGCATTCTCCGGACTCGGATGGGTTGTAGACCACGAGCACGCGGTATTCAACGCCGCCCGAGAATCCGCTCGACAGGGGCCTTGGAAGCGGCCCGTTCTCGAGCTCGGCGATTCTCACATAGAGCCCTTTTTCATAATCGATCGACATTTCTCGCTCGAACTCAAAAGTAGTGGAACGAATGCCCACGCAACAGTCGTTCCCCGAGGTTGTGGGGCCCCATGAAAATTCAAATATCCTGTCATTCCCGCGAAGCTTGTCCCCTAATGACATTGTCGTGGAGCGGGAATCAGACCATTGAATCATCGGGGATTCCAAAAAGCCTAATTTCCCGCTCCCCGACTAAACCATTCGAGGACAGGCTTCGCGGGAATGACGGATTTTTAGAGGTGCCCTTGTGGATGTCCGGGGTACATGGGAATCCGCAATCGGTAAGACTCGCGTCGCGGCGGTAGCCGTTACCAGGCCCTTGGAAAATATGAAGGGTGCGCCTTCGTTCGAGTGCGATTGGGTCAGGCACGCAGCATGCTACAGCTCTAGGACACCCGTCTTACCGATTGGAGTTGGACATGAGGGCGAGCTGGCCCGTCATAGTTGGTCTGGCGATTGCCTTGCTGCTCGCGGCGTGCGAGCAGGATACCGAGGCGGACGGTATCGGCGTGGAGCTTGTCGCCCGCGCCGGATGCGATTCGCGTGCGTGATCCGATGCAGCCCGTCGCGGGCGCCGATAGCCTGTTCGAGGTCGGCCGGAACTGCTGCGCGGTGGTACGCGCCGAGCGTGCGGCGCTGCTGGTCGACGGGGCCGATTACTTCGAGGCCTTCATGGCGGCGGCCGCGCAGGCTGAGCGCTCGATCATCATTCTTGCGTGGGACTTCGACAGTCGCACGCCGCTGTCGTTCGGGCAGGATCAAACCGAACCGGTCAGGCTCGGGCCGTTCCTGAATGGGCTCGTAAAGAAACGCAAGAAATTGCACGTGCACGTGCTCGACTGGGACTACCCGATGGTGTTCGGCCATAATCGCGAGTTTCCGCCGATCTACGGATTCGGCTGGTCGCCGCGACGCCGGATTCATCTTCGCTACGACAACACGCACCCGCTCGCCGGGTCGCACCATCAGAAGATCGTGGTGATCGACGATCGCATCGCCTTCGTCGGTGGGCTCGATCTCACCGACAAGCGCTGGGATACGCCCGAGCATGCGCCGAACGACCCGCGACGGAGGTGCGTACAGGGCAAGCCGTATCCGCCATTTCACGACATCATGCTCGCGGTCGATGGCCCCGCCGCGCGCACGCTCGCCGACATCGCGCGCGAGCGTTGGCGCCGTGGCACCGGTGAGCAACTCGCGCCGGTCGAGGTGGCCGCCGATCCATGGCCGGACATGCTCGTGCCGCACTTCACCGGCGTCGATATCGGCATCGCCTGCACCGTGCCCGCGGTCAATGGAGATCCCGGCAAGCGCGATGTCGAGACGCTTTTTCTCGACATGATCCGGGCGGCGAAGCGCAGCATCTACATCGAGAATCAGTACTTCACCGCAAATCGCATCGGGGAGGCGCTCGCGGTGCGTCTTGCCGAGGACGATGGTCCGGAGATCGTGGTCATCTCGCGCTGCCTCAGTCACGGGTGGCTGGAGGAAATGACCATGCACGTGTTGCGCACGCGCCTGGTGAAATCCCTCCAGGAGGCCGACCGTCATGGCCGCTTCCATATCTACTATCCCCATATGCCTGGGCTCGCCGACGGTACGTGCGTCGACGTGCACTCGAAGGTGATGGTGATCGACGATGCGTGGTTGCGCGTTGGCTCCTCGAACGTTTCCAACCGTTCGATGGGCCTCGACACCGAGTGCGACGCCGTTATCGAGGCGGGCGGCGATGAGCGCACGCGCGAAGCCATCCGCGGCATGCGCGACCGGCTGATCGCCGAGCATCTGGGCATCCCACCGGATCAGTTCAGCGCGGCCGTGCAGTGCGCGGGCTCGCTGTCCGCGGCGATCGCGGCGATCGCGGCGCTCGCGGCGCTCGGCGCGGTCGGCTCGGACGGCCGTGGGTTGAAGGAGCTCGATGCGATGCCGCAATGGTCTGATGCAGTGATCCAGATTGCCGGTGTCGGCGATATGGA
The DNA here is from genome assembly GCA_031391405.1 of Betaproteobacteria bacterium. Taxonomy (GTDB): domain Bacteria; phylum Pseudomonadota; class Gammaproteobacteria; order Burkholderiales; family SG8-39; genus SHXR01. The sequence goes on along the minus strand of JANMUI010000861.1, from coordinate 1,345 downwards.
GAAGCCGGTCTCCCTCGATAGTCTGGTCGAGCAGTTCTCACTCGAGGTAAGCGAGGAGCGGTCTCGATTTTCCTGGGGCAAGCTCGCGCTCATCGCACTGGCGGTGCTCGGCTTGACATTGCTCTGGCGGTTCACCCCGCTCGCCGACATCTTCACCGTCCAAGCCGCGGTCGAATGGGCCGGCCATCTCGATCGCTACTGGTGGGCGCCACTGATCATCATGCTCGCGTATTCGCCGGCCAGCATCGTGATGTTTCCGCGCCCGCTGATTACGCTTACGGCGGTCGTGGCGTACGGACCCTGGCTGGGTTTTGTGTATGCGATGTCCGGCATCTTGTTGGCCGCGCTCGCCGCCTACTATGCCGGGCGCCTGATGAAACGCGGTACCGTCCGCAGGCTGGCGGGCCGCAAGCTGAACCGATTGAGCCTCGCGTTGCGCTCGCGCGGATTGCTTGCCGTCACGGCGGTGCGTTTCATTCCGGTGGCGCCGTTTGCGATCGAGAGTGCGGTCGCCGGTGCCATTCGCATCAAGCTTTGGCATTTTATGCTGGGCACGTTTATCGGCATGCTCCCCGGGGTTTTGACGGCGACGGTGTTCGGCAACGAGATCACCGCCTCGCTCGCCCGCGGTCATGTCAACTGGTGGCTGGTCGCGCTCGTTCTTGGCGTGTTCGTTCTGGTGACCTTGGCGGTACGCCGCTGGTTCAATCGCATCGAGTCCGAGCGCAAGCCGCACGAGGCGCATCCGCAACAAGATGCACTCGTCCGCGCAACCGCTCAGTGACTGCTCGGTCCGTGCTGACGGCGCACCGCGCCACGGCATGATCGATGTGGCCTCCTACAACGTCCATCGCTGCATCGGCAACGACCGGCGCTGCGACCCAAGGCGCATCGTGGACGTCCTCAGGGAGCTTGGCTGCGACACGATCGGATTGCAGGAGGTCGACAACCGCGCGGGCGGCGGCCACGCATCGATGCAGCTCGACTTCCTCGCCGATGCGCTCGGCATGCAGGCGGTTGCCGGTCGCGAGATCCTGCGTCATGACGGCCACTACGGCAACGCGCTGCTCACCCGGTGTCCGATCCGTGCGGTCCGCCGGCATGATCTCACCTATGTGCGGCGCGAGCCGCGCGGCGCGCTCGACGTCGATCTGGAGATGGCCGGCCGCACGGTACGGGTCATCGTCACCCATCTGGGGCTGCGTCCGCGCGAGCGGCGCTACCAGGTGAAGCGCCTCCTGCCGCTGTTGGAGGAGTCGGATGCGGCGCGCGACCTGATCGTGCTGGGGGATTTCAATGAATGGTTACCGAGCGGACGCCCGCTCCGGTGGATGCATGAAGCATT
>JANMUI010000087.1:0-2878 GCA_031391405.1 Betaproteobacteria bacterium | reverse complement strand
TTCCATCGCGCGCAATGTCGGCACCGACACGCCGATGCGATGGGCAAACGTGCTCATTGGCTCGTTGCGGGCGAGGCGCGCGGAGCGCAGTCGCCCACCCAATGTCAGCAATGATCTCGAGCATTCATCAACAGAAACCATAACGCACATTATCCTATGAAACAAATGATTTTGTTAGCTATAGATTCTGTAACTACCAGACAAATATGCGCGGCAGATCGTGCAGGTGCCTGGCTACTTCACCTTCAGCTCGAGCGCCTTCACCAGCCTCGCCTTGAATTCATAATCGGCGCGCAACTTTCGTGCGAAGTCGGTGCGTCCCTCGAAATTTGGCGTCTGATTCGAATGGCGCTTACTTAGCCAGTCTGTGCTCAATCCTCCGTTCGCCCTGAGCCTGTCGAAGGGTAACGCAGGCATGTCAACGGCGCGCGACGTTCCGCGCACGGATTCCCTGGCATTCACCCTTCGACCGGCTCAGGGCGAACGGTCAATCGCCGAAGCCTGAGCGAACGACAGAACGCGGTAGCCATTCATTACGTCCTCGAATCGTCTAGTTGGCTTAAGTAAGTGCCATTCGGGTCTGATTCAATTTTTCGAGTTGTGCTCGATACCCCTCCGAGCGCGCGGTCTGTTCGCAGGTTTTTTCGAGCGTATCGAGGACAGCTTCCGGCGTTCCTTTGATCGCGAACACACCGTTTCATCACGGCTCCTTCCGTAGTCTGGCGCGAATATTCTCAGGGCTCAACGGTTGTCGATCGATGATGATGCCGAACGGCGCCAGCGCATTTTGCACCGCGAGGCTCACCGCGCCGATCGCGCCCATCACACCGCCCTCGGCCATGCCTTTAAGACCGATGGGTGTCGCTTGGCTTGGCGTATTCCTATGCAGCACTTCGATTGGTGGCAGCGCGCTCGCGGTCGGGATGAGATAGTCGGCAAGTGTCGCCGAGAGATTTTGTCCCGCCGCGTCATAGATGACCTCTTCGAAGAGCGATCCGCCCAGGCCCATGGCAACCGCGCCATGTTGCTGGCCTTCTACGATCGCCGGATTCATCAACGTGCCCGAGTCTTCGGCGACGAGATAGCGGTCGAGCCGCACATGGCCGGTCGTGACATCCACCTCGACGATGCAGCAGTGCGCGGCATTGGAATAGGTCATCGGCGGCGGATCGTAGGTCTTCACGAACTCCAGGCCTGGCGGCATGCCTGCCGGTAGCGCGAGCGGATCGAGATACGCGGTGCGGGCGATCTGGGCGATGGTGAGAGGCGTCTCGATCCAGCCTTCGATAGTGGCCTGTTCCACACTGATAGTGGCCTGTTCCACATTGAGAGTGGCCTGTTCCACATTTCTAGCGCGCCGTTCCACGTTGCCATGGCGAAGCCGCAGGTCGTCGGCCGTGCTTTGCCCCAGCAGCTTGGCCGCGATCGCGAGCAACTTTGCCTTGGCATCCTGTGCGCAGAGCCACAACACGCTGCCGCCTGCCGTGCCGCCTCGCGAGCCGCGACTCCCCATGCCGTACGGCGCGATATCGGTGTGCCCGGTGAGAATGCGTACCTGCATGGGATCGATCCCCAATCCCTCGGCCACCACCTGCGCGAAGGGTGTTTCGTAGCTTTGGCCGGAGCTCATCAGGCCGACCGACGCGTTGACCACGCCTGTGGGTTCGATGCGGATCCACGCGGCTTCATGGCCCGATCCGGCGATGCCCGCTGATTTGTAGAACGCGGACCCATACGTGGTCGACTCGATGACATTGCAGAGTCCGAGGCCCAGGTATCGGCCCTCGGCGCGGGCCTTCGATTGCCGCGCCCTGAACGCTTCGACGTCGATCGCGGCGAGCGCCGCTTCCATCGTTTCGCGGGGCGTGACATCGACCACGACTTCACCGGTCGGCATCGTGTACGGCTGATCCTCCGTCCCGATCATGTTGCGCCGGCGCACTTCGAACGGATCGAGAGCGAGCTCGCGCGCGATTGCCTCCATCGTGCCCTCGATCACCCAGCTCGTAATGGCCATTGGCGCCCGCATCGGCGCGTTGCCGCATTTGTTGGTGAGGATAGCTGTCACATCGTAGGCGTAGTGCTCGACCCTGTATGGGCCGGTGAGGATCGTGGCAACCACGCGCGCGATGTAGTTCGCGGGGTAAAAGCAGTAGGCGCCAAAATCTTCCGCGATCGACAATTCGAGCGACAGCAGCCGCCCGTTCGCGTCGACCGCGGCGCGGGTGCGGCACACGTCTTCGCGCGCATGCGCCGAGGCCACGAGATTCTCGAAGCGATCTTCGCGCCAGCGGATCGGGCGTTTGAGCGCGCGCGAGACCGCCGCGATCGTCAGCTCCTCGCGATACAGCGCGATCTTTTGGCCAAAACCGCCGCCGATGTCAGGCACGATCACCGTCACCTGCGTTTCAAGCAAACGTAGCCGCGCGGCGAGCTGTGTGCGATAAGGATGCGGGACCTGGCAGGCAATGTGGAACGTGAGGTGTTGACGACCTTCGTCCCATTCTGCGAGGCATCCGCGCGTTTCGATCGGCAGATGGGTTTGGCGATGTTGCGAGAAGCTCGATTCCACCACCCGGAACGCGGTGGGCTTGATCGCCTCGACATTCCCCTTCGAGAAGGTCTGGTGCGAAACGCGGTTGGTGCCGAGCGCTTCGTCGACGAGCGCCGCGCCAGGCGCGGTTGCCGCATCCATCGATACGATGGCCGGCAGCGGCTCGTAGTCGACGCGAACGACCTCGGCGGCGTCCTCGGCTAGATTGCGTTCGGGGGCAATCACGCAAGCGACCGGATCACGCTGGAATCGCACCTTACGCGTCGTCAGCGTTTAAATCTCGGTGGGGAGCAGCCCTTCGATCGCTGGCGCCATGCGATGGCG
>JANMUI010000086.1:0-1516 GCA_031391405.1 Betaproteobacteria bacterium | reverse complement strand
CGAATTGCTTTTACCGTATCGGCGAGATCCTCTCGCAGGCCGGTCGAGATGGCTTGCATTGACCGTGGATCCGCAAGCGGCCGCAATCCGCCCGCGACCGCGACTGTTCCATAGCGGGCGCGTAGCTCGATGGCGCGCGGAGGAAGCTTCGGGTAGCGATTTGCGAGGTAGGCTTTGACCGCTTCGAAATCCGCGAACACCTGATCACCGCCGGCAACGCGTGTGTCGAGTGCATCGAAGACCTCGGACTCGATGAACGGTACGAAGTCGATGGCCACAACGCCCGCGATCAATTCCGGATACTTCGCGGCGGCCACCAGGCCGTTGCGCGCGCCAAGCGAATGGCCAATCACCAGCGCGGGGCCACGCGATAGATGCCGGATCAATTGTGCGATGTCGCCCGCAAACGAGGCGCCATCGTACCCGGTGGCGGGTTTGCTCGATCGGCCGTGGCCACGCTGATCGAAGCTGATGCAGCGGAAATCGCCCGCAAGGCGTTCCATGACCGGCGTGAAGACGTAGCCGTTACCGGTGATGCCATGGAACATCAGGGCAAGCGGGCCGCGACCAGCCGCGACGCCGTGCAATGTGAGCTCGCCGAGGCGACAATCGATCGGTTCAAATTGCATCGACACGGGCGCTCTCCGCTACCGTCTATGTCGCGAGTCCGTACTTGTCGGTGAGGAACCTGAGGATCCCGTCATGCATTTCCCGCCACGCCCACACGGTGACTGCCGCTGCACGCCGGCCACGCACGACATCCCGGCGATTCTTCACGTAACCTTCGAATAGGCTGAACGAGTGTTCGGTGTGTTCGATATCGGCGCGGACATGCTCGTAGAAGTATTCGATCGTCGCGTCGTCACAGCCATAGTATTTGCGCAAGGCGAGCGCAGTCGCACCATGGGCTTCGGGGAGCTGTTTCTCGTCGCCCCACCAGGTTGCCAATCCTTCAGCCGCACTTTGCCGGCAATAGTGCGTCATCGTCCGCGGAAATCCGATGACTTCGGCAAGGGGCTTGGCGGCCACTTCATCCAGCTCGGCGTCGGTCGCGCCCAAGCGCTTGGCAAATTGGACCCATAGGCCCGGATGATCGCCTTCACCGGCGAGCCGAAAGATTTCGTCATAAGCGTTCTCCAGTAGGTGCTCGACATCCTTGCCCTGGAGAAACGTGGCATGCGACAGCATCATCGCGGGGTTCGCGTGGGCCTGAAACGCCCATCGCAGGACTGCATAGTCTTTGAGTGCCTCCTTCGGGAGCGCACCGCTGGTGAGAATTTTCAAGAGACGCGATCCGAGATAACGATGCTCGGGCCGATCGGCATCTTCGATCAGCCAGCGCGGCAGCTCGTTCGCGGGATCTTCGGTGCTCGATTTCGGTAGCTTTTCGATTGCGCCCATTATGTGCTCCTAGAAATCTGCATGGCGTGCCGCGCAGATTTCTATAGTCTAGTGAAGTGGTTCGATGGATGAATCTCTTGCCGAGGCAAGTTGTTTCATATCAGTGTTTCGGCCT
>JANMUI010000076.1:0-1565 GCA_031391405.1 Betaproteobacteria bacterium | reverse complement strand
CGTGGCCGGGCCGGACATGGTGGCAAACGCGCGATCCAGCTCAGCCAGCAACAGCACATCGGCGTGGGTATAGCGTCGCGCGAAGCGATGCGCTGGGGCCTGATAGCGCTTGCGCAGCCCCTGGTCGGCCCGCACACGCTTCACCAGGCGTTTCACTTGCGCCTCGCGGTATCCGGAGGTCCGTTGCAGGTAGCGCAGCACCAGCCCCTTGTCGGCGCGGCCTAGCCGCCGGTAACCAAAGCGGCCCACCACCTCGGCGATGTGCGCGTAGCGACTCTCGTCATCGCTAGCGACTGCGAACTGCACATCGCGCGTACCGTCTAGAAACTGGCGTACTTGATCCAGCGTACGGATCTTGGACTCGTTCATGTCGATCACCATCCTTCGATGATCGACTCCCCGCTCCTTGCCTGTGCCGACTTAGCCAGCGCCGTTCAGGATCAAACCTCGTTGGAATCACGCCTTCACGTTCAGGATCAAACCTCGTTGGACAAGACTGAATTTGGCGCCAATTCGCCCGGCGTGCCACAATCCGGGCGTCGATCACACGCTCTTTCCGCAACCCTCGAACAGGAGGACATTCACCATGGCTGGTATCAAAGTCAATAAATTCGTCTATGCCAGACTCCAGTCGCCGAATCTGGATCAGGCTGAAGAGTTTCTGACGAGTTTCGGCATGGTTCGCGCTGAACGGACCGCCACCAAGCTCTTCATGCGCGGCACCGACCCGGAGCAGTTCCTTCACGCAACCGAGCTCGGTGATCCGAAGCCCCTCGCGTTTGGATATTTCGCACGCAGTGAAGAAGATCTCAAGGCGCTTGCGAAGGTGTCCGGTGCCTCCGGCATTGAAAACGTCGACGAACCGGGCGGCGGCAAACGCGTTCGCCTCACCGATCCGAACGGGTTCTGCATCGAGATCTTGCATGGCCAAGCCAAGGCCAAGCCCCTGCCTATGCCCGAATACAAGGTGAATTGGGCCGAAGACAAATATCGACGCACCGAGCTGATGCGATTACCCAAAGGACCGGCGATGGTGAAGTGCGCGGGTCATGGGGTGATCACCACCACGGACCTCAAGAAGACCCTCGACTGGTATCGCGATACGCTCGGTTTCATCTCTTCCGATGACATCTATGTCGAGAAGAAAGAGAACGTCATTGCGTCGTTCAACCGGTTGAACAACGGACCGGAGTATGTCGATCACCATGTTTTCTTCGCGCTGCAGGCGGCGAAGAGCGGGCTCAATCACGTGTCCTACGAATCGCGCGACATCGATTCGATCTTCATCGGGCACAACGTGATGAAGGCCAAGGGTTATCGGCACTCATGGGTGATCGGCCGCCATGTGCTGGGGAGCCAAGTATTCGATTACTGGTACGACCCTTGGAATCGCGTGCATGAGCACTGGGCCGACAGCGACGTGTTGAACGAATCAGCCGGCTCGAAGCTCCTCACCCCCGAGGAAGCCTTCCAGAACCAGTGGGGACCCGATATTCCGCAGGAGTTTCTCGGGCATACGGTACCGTTCCAATAACGGTACCGTTCCAATAACGGTACCGTTCCAA
>JANMUI010000025.1:0-9627 GCA_031391405.1 Betaproteobacteria bacterium | reverse complement strand
CGAGCCGGGTGAGCCGGTCCTGCTCGTCGATGACCTGATCGCCACCGGCGGCACCGCCACCGCCGCGGCCCAACTCATCGGCGATGCCGGCGGGCGGATTATCGAGTGCGCGTTCGTGATCGAGTTGCCGGATCTTGGTGGCCGGGCACGGTTGGAGCAGATGGGCCTTGGCGTTCATGCGCTGATGACGTTCGCGGGCCATTGATCGGGTAGAATTTTCAGCGTAACGGCGCTGCCGCACCCAATTACCGAGGGACTCTCCATGGCCAAGCTTCGACTCGAAGGCTCGTTTGTCGCGCTCATCACGCCGTTCAATCGCGACGGCTCGATCGATTTCGAGGCGTTTCGCGCGCTCATCAGGTTCCAGCGCGAAAACCGCACGCGGGCCATCCTGTTCATGGGCTCGACCGGCGAATCGTCGATGCTCGCACCGGAAGAAAAGAAAGCGCTGATCGTCCAGACGGCGAAGATGAAACCCGCCGGCATGCATTTCTTCTACGGCTGCACCGGCAACAACACGGACAGTACGATCGCGAATCTAAGATTCGCCAAGGACAACGGCGCCGATGGAGCGATCCTCGCGGCGCCTGCATACATCTGCGCGCCCGAAGAAGATCTCGTTGATTTCTTCATCGAAGTCGCCGACGCCGTCGAGCTGCCGCTCGGGATCTACAACAACCCGCCGCGGGTGAAATCCGACATGCACTGGGATCAGTTACTGCGGATCTTCAAGCATCCGAACTATGTCGTGCACAAGGAATCGACCACACGGGTCGGGCAAGTCGCCCAGCTCATCGCCGCGAAGCTGGAGATTGGACATGATGCCTGTGGTGTTGCCGGTCGCGTAGTTGAGCTTGCCCGGATTGGCCTTGGCGTGCTCGAGGAGATCCTTGAGCGTTTTCGCGGGCACGCTTGGATGGACCATCAGATAAAACGAGTAGTAGCCGGCGAGCGAGATCGGCGCGAAATCGGCCACCGCATCGTAGGGCGGCTTCTTCCTCATTGTGGGAATCGCCGCCATTGGGCTGTTGGTGGCAAGCAGTAGCGTGTGGCCGTCCGGCGCCGCACGCGCCACATCGGCGGCGGCAATCGCACCGTCAGCGCCGGCTTTGTTCTCCACGACCACCGGCTGGCCAAGGGCCTGCGACACTGGAAGCGCGACCACTCGCGCAATGGCATCGGTGGCCGATCCGGCGGGAAACGGCACGATGATGCGAACCGCCCGGCTGGGATACTGGGCACTCGCGGTCGCGATGCACGCGATCAGCGATCCAACGACGACGAAAATCTGCAGCATCAGGGGCTCCGGGCAGCGGCAAGGTGCACGCATTATAGGGAAGCACCTTGCCCGTCAGGCTGCCCTTCTCCGTTTCCCGCTTACTGCTTCGCCTCAAATCACCTTGTAGATCGTGTGCTTGCGATTCTTGGTGAATGGGCGCACATGGGTCGGCCAGCGTCCGTGGTCCACGGCCTTCGCAAACGCAGGACTCGTCAGGACGTCTGGACTGTCGAGCTCATAGACTGCCGCATAACGCGGTGCCCCTTGAGAATCGATCTCTTTGGTCTCGCCGCCCATGGTGATGCGCAGCGTATCCAGTTTCATTCGCGTGCAGGAGACGACACCGGGGACCTTGAGAATGAGCGGAATATGCTCGGTGTCGTAGACCTCATTGAAGATTGCCTCTTTGTCGGCATCGACATCCATCGCGGCGGTGAAGACCCATTTTCCGGTGATTGCCATGATCGCGAGCTCCTTTGATTGGGTAAGGGGGCCGGCAATCGTAGCAGGGGACGCCGTTACCGCGGGTTCGGCCGGTGGGGTGCCGCACCTGGCCGGACTGATCATCAAGGCGAGCGCCAGCCGGAATTCGCATACCATCAGCCTCGGGCCTGTGCGCTGGTCTTGCAATGCAATGGGCGTCCGAAGAGACGTCCGAAGATTCCCCAAGGCTCAAGAAAGGACGATCATGACGACGTCTCTCATTTGCCTTTCCCCCCGCATTGGACTAACGCTGATCGTCGCGACCGTCGCAGCGCTGGCAGGCTGTGTGCCGACGCAACCAGCGCCGATTGCCGCGGACAAACCCGCGGAGGTGAAGGTGGGCATCGCGGCCCCGCTGTCGCGAACGATCGACGATTTCTCGGCGGAATTGCGCTGCATGGATACGCTGCTTGTCGACTACGGCACGCGCGACCTGGAGGTGATTGTCGAGGACTTTGCCGAACCGGCGCCGCGGGTCGAACCAAGCACCAAAGATTTGCTGATTTCGATCGTATCGGCGATGACGCAAGGCAGTCGGGCAATCCGCATCGTGGCTGCCGACAAGGACGGGCGCAACACTCCAGAAAATCTGTCCCAGGTACCGAAACGCGATCCGTCCGACGCGGAACCGCAATACGTGCTCCGCGGATCAATCAGCCGGGTTGCTGTCGCCGGCGCCCAGACGCATCCAAAGCCTGGCGCCGTGGAATCAGATCACCCATCGATCTTGACTATCGATATCGCCATCCTTGCCCGGCGTGACCTAGGCGGCGCGCCTGGTATCGCCACCCGCAATTCGGCCGTCCCGCTGAGCGATGGCAAGGCTCAGATCCGCAAGTTCGGCGTGACATTCGGTCTGTCGACCGGCTCCAACGAAGGCGCGGGTCAAGTCATGCGGGCGCTGCTGGAACTGGCGTCGATTGAAGCATTCGGCCGACTCGCGAAGGTACCCTACTGGACCTGCCTCGGTGCCACCGACATGCACGAGGAGGTCGCAAACGCGTTGCAAGGTTGGTACGACGCAATGAACGCCAACCCCGCGGCGATCATCACGTTCTTCCAAATGCAGATGCGTACGCGGCGCCTGTACGACGGTCCCATCGACGGGGCGTTCAACCCGCAGCTAGAGGAGACGGTTGCACGCTATCGCGAGGCGCTCGGCCTTTCGCGCGAAGCGAAGCTATCACTTGATTTCTTCAAGGCTTATCTGGGTGCCAACCACCACCAAGTCGAGGCGAAACTGGGCGCGGCACCCGTGATCGCAATCGCGCTCAAGCCATCGGATGGGACGCCGCTCACCCTGCGGATCGCATCGGTCAATGGTGCGAGCCGGTTCGCGCCCGGCGAGGTCATACAGCTTACGATCAGGCCCAATCGCGACGCGCACGTGTACTGCTTCTTGCAGGACGAAAACCGCAAGATCACCCGGTTCTTTCCCAATCGATTCAGGCCGGACTCGCGTGTGCAGTCCGCAGAGGGACTGCAACTGCCGGGGGCGATGCGCTTCGAAATCTCCATGAACCGCGTCGGCATGATAGAGACCGTGTCGTGCATGTCAACCGAGCACGACGTGCTGCAGGCGCTCCCAGCAAGCATCGGAAAAGGCGACTTCGTTGCACTGCCCGTGACGACACTGGAGCAGTTGCGCAGGGTATTCGTCAACGTGGCCGGCGGATCATTCGCCCAGGAAGACTTCCAGTTTCGGCCCAAATCCGAACGTGATTAGCACTGATTCTCCGCTGCGTGCTTTCTCATTCCACAAACATTGAACCGAGAAGTCGCAATACAGCAACCTATTCGTGAGCCCATTAATGCTCAATTCAACCCCCCACTGATCAATAGGAGATTCCCCATGAAATCGCTCAAAATCAAAGACCTGAACACCGCCAAAGCCCTGACCAGCGAAGACCTCGCCGCGGTTCGTGGCGGCTCGAACGTTGCCATCCTGTCGGGCGCAACCCAATTTGCGCAAAACGGCGGCGGCTTCAACTTTGCCAGCCCGAACGTCCAAGTGGCGCCGCAAACCGTGACCCAGTCCGACACGTCCGTCGACATCGCCTCTGTCTTCGGATCGATGAACACCCTTATCGCCCAAAGCAAGGTTCTCTAATCGCCGCCCCCGGCATTCAACTGTTGTTCCCACCCGCTTACTCTTCTCGGAGAATTACCATGACATCCCTTCATATCAAAGACATCGCAATCAGCAAAGCCCTGAGCAATGACGACCTCGCCGCGGTACGCGGTGGCTCGAACGTCGCGTTTCTGGTCGGCCCAACCCAAGTTGCACAAAACGGCGGCGGTTTCAACTTTGGCAGCCCGAACGTCCAAGTGGCGCCGCAGACCGTGACGCAGTCCGACACGACGGTCAACATCGCCTCTGTCATCGCATCGATGAATACCGCGCTGGCCCAGTCCAAGGTCCTGTAATCACCTTCCCTCTTGACGTTCAACTGTCGTTCCATTTACTTTCCTTACCTACTGGAGAATCACCATGACATCCCTTCTCATCAAAGACCTCGAAATGAACAAAGCGCTGAGCAATGAAGACCTCGCCGCAGTACGCGGTGGCTCGAACCTGGCCCTTCTGGTCGGCCCGGTCCAAAACGCGCAAAACGGCGGCGGGTTCAACTTTGCCAGCCCGAACATCCAAGTGGCGCCGCAAATCGTGACGCAGACCGACACGTCGGTCGACATCGCCTCGGTCATCGCCTCGATGAACACCGCGATTGGCCAAGCGAAACTGGCGTAATAGCCGCTACTGCCGCGGCACAGCGTGCAAAGTGCCGCGGCAGTGTTAAACGAATCCCCGGAGAAGCATCATGTCCGTCATTACCGTTAAAGACCTTTCCAGCAGCAGCGAGCTCGACCGCAATGAGATGGCGTTGATCAAAGGCGCAGGCGCTCCCTGGATTTTCGGGGCGTTCAGGTCCTTTCTTGGCGAAAGCGCCAGCGCATCCCCGACCGTGAACAACTACTATCAGATCGACAACAGCGTCCACGCAGACAAGTTGATCAACCAGTACCAGACCGTCGAAATCAACAATACCGGCAACAACTCGAACATCAATGCAGTATTGGTGAGCTCCCTCATCGCCTAAGGCCTGGATTCCAGGCCATGGACGAAAACCGCGACGAAATGAAGGGCGCGCGCGCCGATGCCGATCAGCTTCGCCAGGGTTACGGCGCTTTTCGCTGGAGCTCGGACTCTCGGACGCATCGAGGCCGGGTCCGCAAGGCGAACGAGGATGCGTGTCTCGACCAACCGGAGCGAGGCCTGTGGGCCGTCGCAGACGGCATGGGCGGACATTCCATGGGCGAGCTTGCGAGCCGCCTCGTTGTCGAAAGCCTGATGACCGTGCCTGCGGGGCATGACCTCGCGCACTTCATCGACCATACGCGCGACCGGTTGCAAAGCGCAAATCGCCGGATCCGCAACGAGGCGTTCACGCGCGCGGTACAGACCATCGGCACCACGGTCGCGGTCTTGCTTGCGTCGGGCCGCTCCTGCGCCTACCTTTGGGCTGGCGACAGTCGAATTTATTTGTGCCGCGACGGCCGTCTGCGGCAGCTCACAAGTGATCACAGTCACGTTCAAGAAGTCAGGTCGCTGAGCGATGCGAGCGCCGATGACACCGCGTTTCGTCCGCCATCCAACCTGATCACCCGTGCGGTGGGGATCGCAGACACGGTGGACCTTGAAGAAGGCCGCATCGATGTCATCGACGGCGACATCTTCCTGCTGTGCACGGACGGGCTGAGCAATGAAGTCTATGACGTCGAAATCCGCCATGCGCTACTGCCGGGCAGCTGCCGGCAAGCGACTGCGGCGCTGCTTGAAATGGCGCTGAAGCGCGGCGGGCGCGACAACATTTCGGTTGTCGTGGTGCGCGCCGAAGATCTGCAGAGCGACGACCGGACCGGGACGAATCCGGCACTGTAGGCCCGCAAGAGAATTCGAGATGACGGCGGGCCGTTCTCGCAACGGCGTTCCCAATTGCGTTAGGGAAACGCTGATCAAGCTAGTTGTTCATGCCACGCTCAACTGTTTCTGCACCAGTTGGTAGTACATGCCATCTTTGCGATCCACCAGCTCGTCGTGCCGCCCCTGTTCCACAATGGCGCCCTGGTGAAGCACCAGAATCTTGTCGGCCCCCATGATCGTGCTGAGCCGGTGCGCGACGATGACCGCGGTGCGTCCCTTCAGCATTTCGTGCATGTTGCCGACGATGTGGCTCTCGGACTGCGTATCCAGCGCGGAAGTCGCCTCGTCGAAAATCAGCAATCGCGGATCGCGATACAACGCGCGGGCGATGCACAGGCGCTGAATCTGCCCGCCTGACAAGCCCATGCCGCGCTCGCCCACCACTTGTTCGTAGCCAAGCGGCATCTTGCTGATAAATGCGTGCGCGTCGGCCGTCCTCGACACTTCCTCGATCTTGCGGCGGTCCGGATGCTCATCACCGCTCGCGATGTTCTCGGCAATGGTGCCCGAGAACAGGAGATTGGATTGCATCACGTAGCCGACCTGGGCACGGTAGTACGCCATGTCGATGACGCTCATGTCGTAGCCGTCCACCGATATCCGCCCCTCCGTGGGCGCGTAGAGGCCCACCAGCAGCTTGGCCAAGGTCGTCTTGCCCGAGCCGCTTTGGCCCACGATCGCCACCAATTCACCGGGCTTGATTTCCAGGTTGATGTTCTCGAGGACGTAAGGCGTTTCACTTCCGCCGTAGCGAAAGTAGGCGCCGTCCAGGCGGATCGCGCCCTGCAGATCGGGGAGCACCACCCGCGAGGCGAGCTCCTCGGGCTTTTGTTCCGGCGCGACCTCCAGCACGTCACCGAGGCGCTCCATCGCCACGCCGGCGTCGTTCAAGAGACTCCAAAGTCCGACCAATCCCATCAACGGCGCCAGCACGCATCCCATCAGCGCAGTGAATGCAATCAATTGGCCAATGGAGAGCTCATGGGCAAGCACCAGGGTGGCCCCGACCCAAAGGATCCCGATGGTAGTCGCGGCGTTGAGCAGCTGACCGCCCAGCCCCACGGCGATGTTGAATCGCTGCGCCCGATACTGTATGTCGAGCGCCTTGGCGTACTTCTTCTCCCATTTCAGACGAAGCTGACGCTCGATGGCCATGCCCTTGACGGTCTCTACCCCACCCAGCGTTTCCATCAGCAACGACTTCGCGTCGGTCGATGCGGTGAAGACCTCGCGCGCAAAGTTCTTGATCTTCGGGGTCACGAGCACCGTAAGGGCTACGATCGGGATGACGAACGCGATCAGCAGCAAGGTCAACTTCACGTTGTACAAGAACATGATCGTGAAGTAGATGAAGACCATCAGCAGATTGAGCACCGTGGTGACGGTCGACTCGGTGAGGAAAGCGCGGATCGTCTGGTTTTCCTGGAAGCGCGCAAACACATCGCCGGTCTTGCGCGTCGCGAAGAATCCATACGGCAGTGACATCGTGTGCTTGAAGAACTGCGACATCATCGAGAAGTCCAAGCTGCGGACCATGAAGTTGGCGAGGTAGGCCCTGACCGTCGCCATGATCTGGGTGAACACATTGGAGATGATCAGACCGCCGATGAGCAGGTTCAGCAGGTTCACGTTCTCGTGAACGATGACGCCATCCAGGATGTTTTGAATGATCACCGGCGGAACGATCCCCAGCAGCTGGATGACGAAGGTCGCCAGGCACAGGTAGGCGAGGATCTTCTTGTAGGGCTTCAGGTACCCCGCGAAGCGCACCCAGGGCGAGCGTGACGCCGCCAACTGCTGCATGTTCCGCCCGGGGGTGAAGACGAGGCAGGTGCCGCTCCAGCCGCGCTCGAACTCCTCGATGCTCATCTTGCGGAATCCCGTCGCCGGGTCGGACACCCACACCTGCCGCTTCGAAACCCCATACACCACAACGTAGTGATAGCCCTCCCAATGCACGATGAAGGGCAGCTCGAAGCCGAGCAAGGGTTCAAACGTGCACTGCACGCCACGGGCGGTAAAGCCGAGCGACTCGCCTGCGCGCGCCAGACTGGCCAGGGTCGCCCCCTGGGTGGTGACGTTGGCCAGCTCGCGCAGCTTGCCAAGGGTCATCGGGATGCCGTAATGCTTGCAGATCATCGCCAGACACGCCGCGCCGCAGTCCATCTCTTCGGCCTGCTCGATCCACGCGAATCGCCTGATGAGCTTCTCACCCAATTCCGGCTTCGACTCGAGATCGAGCACCGCCGGCATCCAGCGCCTCTCCGACAGCTTCTTCTGACGCTGCAGCTCCTGATCGACCACCCGGATGCGCTCCTCGAGGATCTCGCGCAACTTCGGATTGCGTTCCAGGATGAATTGAACGGTCTTCTCCGGGATGACCAGCAGCGTCGCATCGGTCTTCGCTAACGCCGAAGCCATTTGTTCCTGGCGCATGAGGCAGGCTTTCTCGCCGAAAATTTCGCCCTGCCTGAGCGTCGCAAGCGGATACTCGGTGCCGTCTTCATTGCGCACGATGCGCACTTCGCCGTGGCGCACCACATACAACCTCCGGTCTTCCCGGGAATCCTGCTTCAGAATCTCGTTCCCGGCACTGATCCGCTTCACGCCGACGCTGCGAACGAATTCTTCGAGCTCTTTCCTGTCGACCTTGCCCCGCAGATCGAACAGCCGGGTGACGAATCCACCCGCCGCGCCGATCGCGACGAAACCGCCGACGAACGCATGTACCGACGGATTGCGGGCAATGATCGAGGCGAGAATCGTGCGCGGTATGAACAACAGCTCGGTTTTCGCGGAGGCGCGGACCGACGCTTCGTGGCGGTGGTCGCGCAACATCGCCATTTCAGCAAAGACGTCACGCACCTTGCGCACGCCCATGCTGATTTCCTTGCCTTCTTCTTCTGCAAACACACGAACCGAGCCGGACTTGACCACGAACAGGCCGTCAGCCGGCTCGCCCGCATTGCATACGGCGTCGCCGAATGCGAAGAACCGGGATTGGGCCTGCTCGGCCAGCCGCTCGAGCTCCTCTCGCGTGAACGCGGATAGTATTTCCACCGAGGATAGAAAATCGGCGAGGGATTTTGGTTCTCGTGCATCCATACGTGTGTCCCTGAGGTTCGAGGTTCCTCAATTCGCCCGGATGACGTGTTCCTGCGCGCGTGCGGCAAGCCATGCTTCACGAATCAGACGGCGTACTTCGGTCGCGGTTTCCTCGTCGAGCGTCCCTGGACGCTTTGCGTTCACGCGAAATATTTCGAAGGAAGATCGATCGGGTGAGGCAAACGGTCCGAGCAGATCGCCCACGGCGGCGTTGAATACCTTGGCCTCGATTTCCGGCTTGAGCGTCCCGCGCAGCACCTTGCCGATCAGCCCTCCGCGTTCCCGGGTGTCGGCGATGGAGTGTTCCAGCGCCATCTCGGCGAAGCAGTCCGGATCGTCCCGCAAGAGGGAAATCATCTCTTTCGCCTTGCCTTCGGAATCGAGGACCATATGGCTCACCTCGAGACCATTGAACTTCGACGCGTTGAGCTTGAAGTATTTTTCGACCGCCTCGTCGCCGCAGACCTGCTTCATCATCTTCTCTTGATACACGCAGTCGGTGATGAACGCCTCGAACTCATCCAGGCTCACGCCGTGTGCATCGAGATAGCGGTTCGTGTCGGCGGCACGGTGCAATCCGTGGTCGCTTCGAAACTGATCAGCCCGTTGCTGTATCTCTTCGACCGACACGGGGATGCGCTGCTTCTTCGCCGCGCGCACCGTGAGTTTGTCCCGGACGAGTTGATCGATCAACTCCGCGAAGCGCCCGGTGAGCTTCAATGTCCGTACCAGCTCTTCAATACCAATGACTTCGTCGGCGATCGTAAGAATCGACGAC
>JANMUI010000004.1:0-3116 GCA_031391405.1 Betaproteobacteria bacterium | reverse complement strand
TGATCGACCTGCGCGTCCCACACGTCTTCTGACATCTCGACCGGCCCACCCGAGGCCGACCCGCCGACGTTGTTGACGAGCACATCGATGCGACCGAATGCGCTCATGCAGGCTTGCACCATCGCGGCGATCGATGCGCTTTGCGTGACATCGCAATGATGCGTGACGATCGAGCCACCGACCGCCTTGACGCGCTCCACCGTTTCAACAAGCGATTCCGCGTTGCGATCGACTGCGAACACGCGCGCACCCTCTTCGGCAAAGCGCACGGCGGTGGCACGCCCATTGCCCCAGCCCGGTCCGACCGAACCGGCGCCCGCGATGATCGCGACCTTGTCTTGCAGCCGTTTGCTCATCGACGAGGCTTCCGCGGAAAGTGATAAAACCGCGCGGGATTGTCGACCAGGAGCGCTAGCCGCTCGGCCTCTGACGGCGCGATCTGCGCGAGCAAGTCGACCAGCATACCGTCATCGGGAATGCCACCGATCACATTCGGATGCGGCCAATCCGTACCCCATAGCGCTCGATCACCGAACTCGCTGACGAGTGCACGGGCAAACGGCACCGCGTCGGCGTAAGGCGCGCCTTTGCGTGACGCGCGCTCACAACAGCTCACTTTCACCCAGAAGCGATCGTCCTGCAAGAGCTCGCGCAGATGCCGGAAGGGCGCCTGATCGAGCCCAAGCGATGCGTTGATCCGGCCCATATGATCGATGACGACCGGAACCGCAGATTGCTTGAGCTTTGGCGACATCTCGGCGATCAACGCGCTATCCATGTGGATCTGCAAGTGCCAGCCGATCGGCGCAAGACGCTTGCTCAAAGCGATCACGTCGTCGAGTGGGGCGCCCCCACCGAGATGCTTCATGTAGTTGAAGCGCACACCGCAGAGGCCTTGCGCATCGAGGCGTCGCAACGTCGCATCGCTGATCGATGTCGGTGCAAGCGCGACACCGGTGTAGGCGTCGGGCTTCTCTGCGATCGCATCGGCCACCACCGTGTTGTCGTACCCGTGCGAACTGGACTGGACGATTACGCCCCGTTCGATGCCGAGCATCGCGTGCAGGGCAAAGAGCGTTTCCCTGGGCGCGTCCGCAGGTGTATACGCTCGGTCCGGCGCCAGCGGATAGATGCTATGTGGACCGAAAATATGAAAGTGGGCGTCGCACGCACCGGGTGGAAGTTGAACTTTCGGACTGCTTGGAGAAAGATGGTAGGACGGCTGCGGATCGTTCATGATGATAAGTATTCGTGGATGGGCGATGGATCGAGACGATGACATGATCGAGCCGAAAGCGAAAGCCTCGCGTCGAGCTCGCTCGCGCGGCACCCTGTTCCGCAAGTACGCGCTCTATTGCGCGGGGCTGGTCAGCATCGCTTTGCTTGCGAGTGGCGTCATCGGCCTTTACTTCAGCTACCAGGAGCAGAGGAGCCTCCTCGATGAGGCGCAGCGCGAGAAGGTCCGTAGCGCCGCGGTCCGCATCGAACATTTCGCGCGTGTGATCGAGGGGCAGCTCCGTGCGGCGTTGCTGGTCGAGCAGGCCGGTATCGAGCAAAGCGCGGATGAACGTCACGTCGAACTGATTCGTCTGTTGCGCCAGGCCCCGGCAGTGAGTGATGCGACGTGGGTCGACGCTCTTGGTATCCAGCAGATCAAGGTGTCGCGAACGGTACGGGACCGGATCGGGCCGGCCGAGGATCATACGGATCATCCCGCGGTGATTGCTGCCCGAACGGGCAGGCTCTTCGCGAGCCCCGTCTATTTTCGCAGCGGCAGCGAGCCCTTTGCGACCTTCGCGGTGAATAGCCAGAGCAGTGTCGATCGTCGTGGTTCCGGACCCGGGTCGGTCCTGGTCGCCGAAGTGAATCTCAAACTGGTATGGGAAATCGTGTCTGCAATCAAGGTTGGCGCCACAGGCAATGTGCATGTGGTCGATGGACAGGGACGCTTGATTTCCCATCCCGACATCAGTCTGGTGTTGCGCATGACCGATCTCTCGTCACATGAACAGGTGCGCGCCGCCCTGACAACGCCGGCCGAACGGACACAAGACATCATGGTCGCGAGCACCGGCGCCGACGGCAAGGCGGGCGCCGTGCTGACAGCCTGGGCACCGATTCCCGCCCTGGGTTGGCACGCCTTCGTCGAATTGCCTCTGGCGGACGCTTTTCGGCCGCTCTATGACGCGGCCCTGCGTCTTGGCGTCGTGATCGCCTTGGGCGTTGGGCTCGCAATTTTCGGCGCGCTGTTACTGGCCCGACGAATGTCGGCGCCGATTCTCGCGCTCGAGCGCGGCGCCGCCCGACTCGGTGACGGTCATCTCGACGAGCGCGTGCACGTCGACTCCGGCGATGAGCTGGAGGCGCTCGGTGATCAGTTCAACCGCATGGCCGCGCGTCTCAACGAATCGTACGAAAGTCTGGAAGCGAAGATCGATGAGCGCACGCGCCAGCTCGCTGCGGCGAATGAGGCGAAGTCGCGCTTCCTCGCAGCCGCCAGCCACGACCTGCGACAGCCGGTGCATGCGCTGGGCCTTTTCCTCGCCCAGGTGCGCGATGCGTCCTCGAATGAAGAGCGCGAACGGTTGCTGGGGCGCATCGAGGCGTCGAGCCGGTCGGTCACTGAGCTTCTGGAGGCACTCTTCGATATCTCCAAGCTCGATGCAGGAAAAGTCGTTCCCCAGCCGATCGAGCTGCCGGTGCAAACCCTCTTCAATCGTCTTGAACAGACATTCGCGCTTGCCGCGCAAGAAAAGGGACTGCGGTTGCGCATCCGGCCCTCGGCGCTTCGCATCGTTGGCGATCCGCTATTGCTCGAACGCGTGCTCTTGAATCTCGCCGCCAACGCTCTGCGCTACACGCGAGAAGGTGGCGTGATGATCGCGTGCCGCCGCCGCGAAGGCGTCGCGCGCATTGAAATTCGCGATACCGGCATCGGCATTCCCCGCGATGCGCTGCCCCACATTTTTGAAGAGTTTTATCAGGCGCATGGCGTCGTGGACGAGCAGGCGAGGGGGCTCGGACTCGGACTGGCCATCGTGAAGCGGCTGGTCGATCTGCTCAATGCCCGCATCGACGTGCGATCGGTGGAAGGAAGAGGGACGTTATTCTCGATC
>JANMUI010001021.1:0-32633 GCA_031391405.1 Betaproteobacteria bacterium | reverse complement strand
CCGCCCATCGCACTTCCATCTCATGTGACGAGCCCCAGTGCGTGCCGAGCGCGACCTGCTTTTGCAGCGCTTCGATCACCGCAGGATGGCCGTGGCCCAGGATCAGCGCACCGTGGCCACCGAAGTAATCGACATACTCGTTGCCATCGACATCCCATTTGCGGGGGCCGGCGCCGCGTGAGGCGTAGATCGGATAGGGCAACGTGCTACGCGAATCATGGGTAAGTCCCGCCGGTATCACTTTGCAGGCTTCGGCGTACAGCTTGGCCGAGCCTTTGGTGCGCGCACGGTATTCGGCGTCTATCGAGAGGGCGGGTTTGGGAACGGCCGACATGGGGAGATCCTCATGGATTCGGAAACGAAGGAATCCCGCCATTGTCAAGCATCCAGGAATTTGCGCAACGGCCGGCGCAAATTCCTCATCGCGGGCACTGCAAGTAGCCCCATACGGAGACGGATTCTTGCGCCGCCGGCGCCATTCTCCGCTCTGCTATCCTCGGCACCTCGCCTTGCGTATTTCTCTCAGGGAGTTGGATTTGAAATTCGGGGTCTTCTACGAACATCAACTGCCACGGCCGTGGACCGACACCAGCGAGCTCGATCTGCTGCAAGAGTCTCTCGATCAGGTGGAGTTGGCCGACCAGCTCGGCTACGACTACTGCTGGGAAGTCGAACATCACTTTCTGGAGGAGTACTCGCACTCCTCCGCACCCGAGGTGTTTCTCGGCGCGGTGAGTCAGCGCACCAAGCGTATTCGCCTCGGGCACGGCATCATGCAACTCACGACCAACCAGCCGCATCGCGTCGCCGAAAAGGTCGCGACCCTCGATCTGCTCTCGAGGGGGCGGGTGGAGCTTGGGATGGGCGAGGGTGGCGGGCCGGCCGAATTGCATCCCTTTGGCGTGCAGGTGCGAAGCAAACGCGATCGCTGGATCGAGGCAGTGAAGGCGATCATCCCGATGTTCTCGAAAACGGCGTGGGAATTTCATGGTGAGTTCTACGACTTCCCCGCACGCAACGTGCTGCCGAAGCCGATCCAAAAACCCCATCCACCGCTCTGGGTTGCGTGTACCAACGTGAAGACGATCGCGCAGGCCGCCGAATGGGGAATGGGTGCGCTCGGCTTTAGCTTCGTCGATGCGACCGCCGCGCAGGCATGGGTCAACAAGTACTACAACACCTTTCGCACGCGGCCCGCACCACTGACCGATTACCAGGCAAACCCCAACATCGCGATCACCACCGGGTTCATGTGCGCCCGCACCGACGAAGAGGCGTTCGAGAAGGCGGCGGGTTGGACGTTCTTCATCTTCGCGCTCTCGTACTACGGTCGCAAAGGGATCGATGCGCCTGGGACCGGCAACCTGTGGGAGGCCTACCAGGAATGGCGTCACACCGAAAAAGCCCGCGAGGCGCTCGCCACCGGACTGATCGGTTCACCGGAGACGATTCGCAAACGCCTGCGGCAGTATGAAGCGGCGCATGTCGATCAAGTGATCCTGCTCAATCAGGCAGGCAAGACCACGCACGCCGATATATGCGACAGCCTGAAATTGTTTGCCGATGAGGTGATGCCCGAGTTCCGCGATCGTCATCCGGAGCACGAGGCGTGGAAGCAGGATGTGCTCGGGGGACGGATCATGCTCGATGCGCTCGACACCGATCCCCACGACCTGTATGCCTACCAGACGCGGGACGTCATGGCCAACAAGCTTTCGGCCGAACAGATTCGAGAACGGATGCTCGCGAGGGCCGCGAAATGAAACGCACAAGGAAGAATCACTTCATCGGAGGGGTGCTTGCGTGTGCCCTCGCTTCACCCGTCTTGGCGCAACAGGCGACACCCCAGGCGTATCCCAATCGGCCCGTCACAATCGTTCTGCCGTTCGGCCCGGGCAGCGGCACTGACCTGGCGGGCCGCTTTCTTGCCCAACGGCTTGGCGATGCGCTCGGTCGTCCGGTGCCGATCGAAAACAAACCCGGCGCGAATGGGTCAATTGCGGCCACGCATGTCGCGAATGCGCGGCCCGATGGCCACACGCTGTTCATCGGTACGAACTCCACGCATGGTGCCAATCCCGCGTTGCAGAAAGAGATGACGTACGACCCGATCCGCAATTTCGCGCCGATCACGCGCATTGCGGTATTTAGCAGCATCATCGTGGTGAATCCGAAGGTACCGGTCACGACGTTGCAGCAGCTCATTGCCTACGGCAAGGAAAACGAGCTGACCCTTGCGACCGGTAATGCGTCCGGCGTGGTGATGGGCGAGACGCTTGCCCGCGCGGTCGGCTGGAAGGTGTTGCGTGTCCCGTACAAGAGCAATCCGCAGGCGATGCAGGATCTGGTCGCCGGTCGCGTATCGATGATGTTCAGCGACATCGCCTCCAGCCTTGGGCAGATCAATGCCGGCGCCTTGCGTCCGGTCGCGATCACTTCGCGCGCGCGCAGCAGCCTGATGCCCAATGTCCCCACGGTCGAAGAAAGCGGGGTGCCGGACTACGATCTTTCCGGCTGGATCGGATTGTTCGCACCGACCGGCACGCCCGCGCCGATCATCGACCGGCTCCATGCCGAAGTAAGCAGAATTCTCCGCGAGCCGGATGTGCGTGCCCGTCTGGGGGAGATCGGCGCGGAGGCGCTGCCGATGCCCGCGGCGGAATTCGGCAGTTGGGTCCAGGCGGAGGTCAACAAGTGGACGAAGCTGGTTCGCGAGGCGGGGATTCAGCCGGAGTAGACAGCCGCGGCGTGTGTGCGCCGCGCACGGACGCAAAGCGCAGGTATCCTTAAGCACCCAATTACTTCCGGAGGCATTGCCATGAACGCACCCACGAAGCCCGCCGAGGTTGGTGTCGCCGGCGGCACGATTTCCGCAACGCTCGCCGCTTTTGCGACCAGCGTCCAATTCACCGACGTGCCGGCAAAAGTAGTCGAGCGCGCCAAGCTGCATATTCTCGATTGCATCGGCATTGGTCTTGCGTCGTCCGGCTTCGACTTCGGGCAACGCACGATCAATGCCGTGTCGGGTCTTGCCGGGCACGGCGATTATCCGGTCATCGGCACTGCGCTCGGACTGCCGATTCGCGACGCGGTGCTGGTGAACGGGACATTGATCCATGGCCTTGATTTCGACGACACGCATTCGGGTGGCGTCATCCATGCATCGGCGTCCGCGTTGCCGACTGTCATGGCGCTTGGACAACGCGAGCGCGCATCGGGCAGCGACATGTTGATGGCTTATCTGATCGGCATCGAGACATCGAGCCGGATCGGCATGGCGGCGAATGGTGGATTCCATCGCGTCGGATTCCACCCGACCGGATTGGTCGGAGCATTCGGTGCGACGCTTGCCGCCGCGCGGATTGCAGGGCTCACGCCAGCGCAAATGGAACATGCACAGGGCATCACCTTGTCAACGGCAGCCGGCAGCCTCGAGTTCCTGCAGGATGGCGCCTGGACCAAGCGGATGCATCCGGGTTTTGCCGGCTCGAACGCGATTCTTGCCTGCACGCTGGCACGCACCGGCTTCGTTGGCCCGAAGAAAACCTATGAGGGTCGCTACGGACTGTTCGCAAGCCATCTGCCCGCCGGGCAGCAGGCGGACTTGTCGATCTGCACGCAGGGCCTTGGCAGCATCTGGGAAATGCTCAATGTCGCGTTGAAGCCGTACGCCGCATGCCACTTCAATCATGCCTTCGCCGATGCGGCCCTCGAGATCCGCAAGAAACACCGGTTCGAGCTCGCCGATATCGAGTCGATCAAGGCACTCATCGGCGATGGGCCCGACAAGGTCGTCTGCGAACCCGAAGCGAACAAGAGGAAGCCCCAGAATTCCTACGACGCTCAGTTCTCGACCCATTACACGATCGCCACCTCGCTCGTTCGCGGTCGTTACACCTTGGCCGAGCTTGACGATGACGCATTGAATGATCCCCGGTCGGCCGCGCTGATGCAAAAAACCACCTACGCGATCGATCCGGATTCGGCCTATCCGCGCTACTACTCGGGCGAAGTGATCATCAAGCTGAAAGACGGACGTGAGCTTCGCCATCGCGAGTCGCAGAACCGGGGGTCGGACGCCCGCCCGCTCAGCGCCGAGGAAATCATCGCGAAGTATCGCGGGAACGCGGAGCGCGTTATTTCGGCGAGTCGCGCGCAACGGATCGTCGATGCGGTGCTGTCGCTCGATAAGGCGCCTAACCTGGATGCATTGATCAGTGCGGTGCGGATCGCTTAGAAATGCGTTGGTGGTTCATTTGGAGCTAAGAATTGATTGAAGTGGAAGGAGGATCATCGATGGCATTGACAGTGCGGGCGCTCACGCCAACCTTCGGCGCGGAGGTGCTGGGCATCGACGTGAACAATGTTGAACCGCATGCGATCGAAGAATTGCGGCGGCTCTGGCATCGGCACGGACTGCTGCTCTTTCGCGAACAGCCTATGACTGAGCCGCAGCAGGTCGCTTTCTCGCGGCATTTCGGGGCCCTCGAGATCCACCTTCGGCGGGAGTATCTGTCGCCCGACAATCCCGAGCTGTTGTACGTGTCGAACATCAAGCGGGATGGGCGCCCGATCGGCATCCTGTCCGATACCGAAGTGGGCTGGCACTACGATCAAATCTATCTGCCACGTCCGGCAGTCGGATCGATGCTCTATTCGGTGATCATTCCGCGCGATGGTGGCCAAACCTCTTTTGCGGACATGAGCGCGGCCTACGAGATGCTGCCCGTGCGGCTGAAAGACAAGATTTCAGGACGCAAAGCGGTTCAATCGTACGAGGCCTTCAATCGCGTCTACAGCGTTCCCACCAGTGCGGAGCAAAAGAAAAAGACGCCCGATCTCGAGCATCCGATCGTGCGCACGCATCCGTACACCGGACGCAGGGCGCTATACCTGTGCCCGGGAATGACAACGCAGATTGTCGGGTTGCCGAAGGCCGAATCGGACGCGACATTGGCTGAGATCTTCGAATGGTGTGTGCGGCCGGAGTTCGTCTATACGCACTCTTGGCGGATTGGCGATGCGCTCTTGTGGGACAACGCGTGCACGATGCATCGTCGCGAGCCGTTCGACAGCAACGAGCAGCGGCTGATGAAGCGGACGACGATTCTGCCGGATGCGGAGCGGGCGGTTCCTACCTAGGGCGATTCGTCAAAAATTCACCACGGAGGACGCGGAGGGAGGGGAGGAATAACTTTCCGGGCGATTTCTCAAAAGTATCCTCGAGTAATCATGGCGACGAAAAAGAAAGTTCGATCGGTATCGAAGGCAAAGCCGAACGCGAAAGTCGCGGCCCGATCGACGGCCAAGAATGCGCGTGCTCCCGCGCGGGCGCCCAACCGGGCGAAAGGCGCGAAGACGAAAGCGCTGTCCGGGATGCGCGTGCTTGACTGCGCAACATATATCGCGGGTCCCTACTGCGCCACGATCCTGGCCGAGTTCGGCGCGGACGTCATCAAGATCGAAATGCCTGGGGTCGGCGATCTTGCACGCAAGCTCGGCACCCAGACGCCGGTGGGTGACACGCTCATATGGTTGTCCGAGGCGCGGAACAAAAAATCGCTCACGCTCAATCTCAAGAACAAGGCGGGTGCGCAGACACTGAAAGAGCTCGTCCGGCATGCCGATGTGCTGGTGGAAAATTTTCAGCCGGGCACACTGGAAGCGTGGGGGCTCGGATGGAAGACCCTCAAACGCATCAATCCGCGCCTGGTGATGGTACGCATTTCGGCGTACGGGCAGACGGGCCCGTTATCGCCGCGTCCAGGATTCGGACGCATCGCCAACGCATTCGGTGGAATCTCGTATCTCGCGGGCTTCCCTGATCGTCCGCCGGTGACCCCTGGATCGGCAACCTTGGCTGACTATATGTCCGGGCTATACGGGGCGATCGGCGCGTTCGTCGCATTGCAGGCGCTCGAGCGGACCGGCAAAGGACAGGTTGTCGATATCGGCTTGTATGAATCGATCTTTCGCATTCTCGATGAGCTGGCGCCCGCATACCACTACAAGGGTTACGTCCGGCAGCGCATGGGGCCGGGTACGGTCAATGTCGTCCCGCACAGCCACTATCCGACGCAGGATGGACGCTGGGTGGCGATCGCCTGCACCAACGACAAGATATTCGCGCGGCTGGCCGCAATCATGGGTCGCGCCGATGTTGCCGGTGAGGGCAAGTGGGGAACGATCCGGCAGCGTGAGGCGGATCGCGCCGCAGTCGATGCATTCGTCACCGATTGGACGAAGCAACTTACGCGCGGCGCGCTCATCGGCAAATGCGATGTGGGACAAGTGCCCTGCGGCCCGGTCTATGCGATCGACGAAATTTTCGACGACCCGCAATACGTGGCCCGCGAAAACATCAAAATAGTGAAGGAATCGCGCGTGCCGGGTGCGACCGAATTTGCCGTGCCGAATGTCGTGCCGCGCTTGACCGATACACCCGGTTCGGTGGAGTGGCTCGGCCCGGCCCTCGGCGCACACACCGAGGCCGTGCTGAAAGACTGGCTGGCGATGAGCGCCGCAAAGATCGCGAAGCTGCGTGCGGCGGGGGCGATTTGACGCATCATTCGAAAAAGGACGCGCCATGTTGATGTCCGCAAGTGACTATCGTGAATCCCTGCGCCGGTTCAAGCCGAATGTCTATGTCAACGGACAGGCGAGCCTGTCGGTGGCGGACGAGCCGCTGTTTGCACCTGGCATCAACGCCGTTGGGCTCACATACGACTATGCGTTGCGTGAACAATTTCAGGCGGTGATGCGCGCCGATGTAGCGGGATTTGCTTCCGGCCGCTCGGTGAATCGCATGATGGCGATTCCCTCCACCAGTCAGGATCTGCTCAACAAGCTCGAGGCGGTGCGCCTGGTCTGCCAGGAAACCGGTTGTGCGGAGCGGTATCTTGGCGGCGACGGTCTCTCCGCAATCTGGCAGAACGCCCACCGGCTCGATGCGGAACGCGGCACCCATTACGTCGAACGCGTCGGTGCATACATCGAGCGCGTGTACGCTGAAGACCTGACCCTCGGCATCGCGATGACCGACGGCAAAGGGGATCGCACCTTACGGCCGCACCAGCAATCGAACGCCGATGCGTATGTGCATATCATCGAGCGCCGGTCGGATGGCGTCGTAATTTCTGGCGTCAAGGCGATCATCACCGGCGCGCCGTATATGCACGAGTTGCTCGTGATGCCCTGTCGCAATATGCACGAGGCGGATCAGGACTTTGCGGTGTGTTGCGCCGTGCCGGTCGATGTGAAGGGACTCACGATCGTTGCGCGCCCGGCAGGGCGGCCCGGCGAGAAGGCCGCGAAGTTCAGCGCAAAGTACGGCCAGTCGACCGGCGTTGCCATCTTCGATCAGGTGTTCGTGCCGTGGGATCGCGTGTTCCTCGCAGGTGAGCATGAGTATGCAGCCAACCTCGTGTACAGCTACACCGCGCATCACCGCCACACCTGTATCGGCGCGCGCGCAGGGTTCGGAGATCTGTTGATCGGCGCCGGTGCATTGATGACCGAGGCCAATGGCATCGACCTTGATGCCGCTGACAATCTGCGCGAGCCGATGGTCGATCTGATCAAGATCGTCGAAGGATTCTTCGCGTGCGGCGTGGCGGCTTCGGTGTATTGCACGCACGACGAGCATGTGCCGGTTGCAATTCCTGAGCCGGTGTTCGCGAATATCGGCAAGCTGTTGCTCGCCACGCAAATCTACGACATGCACCGACTCGCGCATCATGTATCGGGCGGCCTGATCGTGACCTTGCCCGGGCCCGATGAGGATCACAACCCCGCCACAGCAGGCCGTTTGTCCGATTTGCTGAGCGCGCGATCCGATGTACCCTACGAAAAGCGCATCGAGATCGCGCGTTTCGTCGAAGACCTGACCGCGAGCTACCAGGCGGGCTGGTACTCGGTGATCAGCCTGCATGGCGGCGGATCGCCCGAGGCGATGAAGATGGAAATATGGCGCCACTATCCGGTCGGCAACAAGGTCGATCTGGTCGAGCGATTGCTCGATCGCGGCATTCTCACCGACGAGACGCGTAAGATCACCCGCAATCGGCAGCCGGGGCGTTGCTGTGTCACGGGGTGTACGGTGCCGGAGGCGCCGCAGATGGTGGCATTACCCATTCCAGTTCTCTCAAAAATTCACCACGGAGGAAACGGAGGAATAGCGAAGAGGGATGAGAGGGATGAAAGTGCAATTCCCATGAAGTTGCAACCCTAGCGCACCCATACTCCTTCGCCTCCTATTTTCCCTCCCTTCCTCCGTGGTCAATTTTTGAGTAGGAATCAGGCCTGACTTTCGATGACCCCCCACCGCACCTTCCTTTTCACACCGGGCAACCATGCGCGACGCGTCGAGAAGGCGTTCACGCTCGGCGCCGATGCGGTCATTCTTGATCTCGAAGATGCCGTGGCCAACGCCGAGAAGATTGCCACGCGCCAGCTCGTGGTCGAGGCATTGTCGCGTCCTCGCAATTGTCTTGGTTACGTGCGCATCAATGCGATCGGCACGCAATGGTGTCTGGGTGATCTGATGTCTGTCATCGGACCGGGGCTCGATGGCATCGTCCTTCCCAAACTTGAACATCTCGCGGATCTGCGCGCGATCGACTGGGCGATCACGAATCTCGAACGCGAGCGAGGGCTGCCGATCGGTCGTATCGATCTCATGCCGATCATCGAGACCGCGCTTGGATTCTCGCGCCTCGATGCGATCCTCGAAGCGCGCCATCTCAAGGACTATCGTGAACCCTGGCGGGTACGGCGCATCTCGTTTGGCGCGGGAGATTTCACCAACGATGTCGGCATGACCTGGACCCTCGATGAAACGGAACTGGGCGACATGCGTGCCCGCCTGATCATCGCCTCGCGTGCTGCAGGGCTCGAAGCACCGATCGATACGGTGTGGATTTATCTCCAGGAGGCGGAATGGTTTCGTCGCTCGGTGGAACGTAGCATTCGAACGGGCTTCCAAGGGCGTCTCTGTATTCATCCGGATCAGGTAGCGATCACCAACGAATTGTTTACGCCGTCCGCCACCGAGGTCGCGAAGGCCGAACGGATCGTCGCCGCCTTCAACGGTGCCGAAGCTGCGGGGCTTGCCGCCATTCAGGTCGATGGCGTATTCGTCGACTATCCGATCGTGTACCGCGCGGAGCGGACGCTCGAAACCATCAAGGCCATCCGGGCCCGCGGCGTGTGACGCGCACATCTACATGACTGCCCGTCTCGAAGTCGATCGGCTCTCGCTCGCATTTGGCGGATTGCACGCACTGGAGCGAATGTCGTTGGCCGTTGCGCCACAGCGCATTACCGGACTGATCGGCCCGAATGGGGCGGGTAAGACCACATTCTTCAATTGTGTCTCCGGATTGGTTCGACCGGACCGTGGTCGAGTATTGTTCGATGACATTGACGTGACCCACTTCCCACCGGAACGTATAGCGGCACTCGGGATTGCCCGCACTTTCCAGCTCGCTCGCGGATTTGCGCGGATGTCGGTCTACGAACATCTGATGGTGCACGGTCGGCAGCACCCGGGTGAGCGCTTGATCGTCGGATTCATCGGATCGAAGGCCGCTCGGCGTAGGGAGGAAGAACTCGATGCGCAGGCGCGCGTAACCGCGAGGCGCTTGAGCCTTGGCCATCTGCTCGACGCACCGGTCACCGCGCTATCCGGGGGGCAGAAGAAGCTTCTCGAGATCGGGCGCGCACTCATGAGCGATCCGAAACTGATCCTGCTCGATGAGCCGATGGCAGGCGTGAATCCCACCTTGCGCAATGAAATCGCGAAGCACCTGCGCACGCTGCGGGACGAAGGGGTCACGCTGGTATTGATCGAGCATGACATGTTACTTGTCGAGTCCGTATGCGATCACGTCTGCGTCATGGCGCGCGGGCGGTTGCTGGCGGGGGGCACGTTCGCGGAGATTGCGGCCAATCCGGCGGTACAGGATGCCTACCTCGGTGTGAGCCATGGGGCTCATTGACGTTCGCGATGTCAAGGCGGGCTACGGCGCGGCCGATGAGATCTTGCGTGGCCTCACGCTGTCGGTGGAGCCGCGTGACCTTGCAGTGATCATTGGTCCCAACGGTGCCGGCAAGTCCACGGCATTGAAGGTGATCGCGGGCCAACTGCCGATCCGTCACGGCAGCATTGCGATCGCGGGTGATCTGATCGCCACCCCTTCCGATTCGCGATTGCACCCGAAGCTCGCATATATTCCGCAAGAGGGCAACGTCTTTCCATCGCTCACGGTGCGCGAAAATCTGGAGATCGGCGGGTATGCACTGCGAGGGGCGGTTCGCGCGCGCATCGCGAACGTGCTCGATCGATTTCCAGTGCTGGCGGGTCGGCGTTCTGCCCAGGCGAAAGCGCTTTCGGGCGGACAGCGGCAAACCTTGGCACTGGCGATGGCGTTGATGGTAGAGCCCTCGATGCTATTGCTGGATGAACCTTCGGCCGGGTTGTCACCGCAAGCAGCGGCCGATATGTTCAGCGTCGTGCGCGGCCTGCATGCATCTGGGATTACCATTGTCATGGTCGAGCAGAATGCGCTGGCGGCGCTTGCGGTCGCCACTCGGGGCATCGTTCTCGTGCGTGGCAAGGTACGCGCCAACGCGCCGGCGCAGGCGATCGCCGCGCACCCTGACGTGCGGAAAATGTTTTTGGGCGGATAGTGAATACGGGGAACAAAAAAATGACGGATCGTCGTGATTTTCTCTTGGCCGCCGGCGCTGCCGTGGCGTACATCGCGGTGCCTGGCGCGCTCCATGCACAGACCCGCGAGCCGGTACGAATCGGCGCATTGCTGCCGCTTACCGGCGGCGGTGGACAGTACGGACCCACGATGGCGAAGGTCGCGCAGAGCGTCGCGGACGAGGTCAACGCAGCGGGCGGATTGCTCGGGCGCAAGCTCGAGCTGATCATCGAAGACGATCAGACGAACCCCGAAGCCGGAACGCGCGCGGCGCGCAAGCTCATCGACGTGAACAGAGTGGGTGCGATCGCCGGTGCTTGGGCGTCATCGGTGGCGTCAGCGGTGGCGCCCCTCTGCTGGGAATCGAAGACGTTTCTTGCGACCTGCGCCGGTGCGGATTCGATTACACGCCTCCCGCATCAGGGCTACATCATTCGTACCCAGCCGACTTCTGGCTTCCAGGGCGTGAAGATCGGCCGCTACATCGCCGAGTTGGGCGGTCGGAGGGTGGCTTATCTCGGGCTGCAGACGCCCTTTACGCCGTTCACCGTCGAAGGGGTCACGGCATCGCTGAAAGCCGTTGGCGGCACGGTGGAGACGGTGATCTATGAACCGAAGAAGCCAGGCTATCGCACCGAGCTCGACAAGGCGCTCGCAAGCAATCCGGACACGCTGATCATGGGCGGTTTCCTCGACGACACCACGGTGATTGCGCGCGATATTTTTCGCGCGGGCTACAAGGGCCGGTTGATCGGCTTCGGCTATACGGTCAACCAAAAACTGATCGATGCGCTGCCCGCAGGGTCAATCGAAGGCGCGTATGGCGTGTCCGGATCCGCCGCGGTCGATGGCACCGCGTACAAGCGTCTGGCCGGGAAGCTCGCGCAGGAGTCCGTCGATCCTTTTGCCGCGCAGATCTACGATCAAATGAACCTACTTTTGCTTGCCATCGCACAGACGAAGCAGTCGACCGGCGCGGCGATCAAGGATGGCATTCGCGTCGTATCGCAAAGCAAAGAGGGCCAGAAGGTCGACAACGCCATCGATGGCATGAAGGCGATCGCCGCCGGACAGGCGATTCAATACGATGGTGCGAGCGGACCCTGCCGGTTCACCGACATCGGCGATATCGTCGATGGTCCGTTCCGGTACGAGCAGGTGAAAGACGGCAAGATCGCGCTACTCAAGATTGCTTGACCCAAAATCCAATCAGAGGCCAGCTCTGACCCCTCTATTTCCTCCACCGCGTTCGTTGGGAATTTCTTGGCTCCAGCTCTAAGAACAGGCCATGCTTCAAGCCCTCCTTAACGGCCTAGCCGCCGGCACCCAGCTCGCGCTGCCCGCGCTCGGACTCGCTGTGATTTTTCAGGTCCAGCGGTTCTTCAATTTCGCAGTGGCCGCCATCATCACGATGGGTGCGTATGCAGCATGGATCGCCAACACGACCGGCAAGCTTTCCATGATGCCGTCTTTGGTGGTCGCGTTCATCGTGGCAGGCCTTATCGGGGTGGTCGTCGACGCGGCAACCCTCGAGCGATTGCGGCGCACGCATACGCCGCAGGCATTGCTCGGCACGGCGATCGCAAGCATCGCGCTGATGATCGCGCTGCAGGCCATTACGCGGTTCGTCTTCGGCAACGATTTGCGCAGCTTCGATCTGCCGCTCGAGCGCGACGCCAGGATGATGGACTTTCGCATTTCTCCGCAGCAAGCGAAGAACTGCCTTGCCGCGGTCGTAACGCTTGCGGCCGTCTGGGCGTTCTTTCGCTTCACCCGGATCGGCAAAGCGATGCGGGCGGCCGCGGACAATCCGGAACTCGCGCGCTTGAAGGGGATTGATCCCCGAAGGGTTGGGCGGATCGCGGTGCTACTCGGTGCAGGACTCGCAGGAGTCGGCGGGGCCCTGGTCGGGCTCGATACGAGCATCGATCCGCTTACGGGTGAGCGGCTCCTTTTGTCGGTGTTCGCCGCATGCGTGGTGGGTGGCATTACCAGCCTGCCCGGTGCCGTGCTGGGCGCGATGATCATCGGCTTCGCCGAGGAATTCGCGCTGATCGTGCTATCGCCGACATACCGTAGCGCCGTCGGATTCGTCGTAATCCTGTTGGTGCTTCTCGTGCGCCCCCACGGCATTCTGGGCGAGAAGGACTAGCGATTGATCGACTATCTCGTCTATCTTACGGCTGTGGCCGGCGTCTACGCGCTGCTCGGTCTGTCGTTGAACCTGCTCTGGGGCATGTCGGGCATGATCAGTATGGGCGTCGTGGGCGTGTTCGCCTGCGGTGCCTATGCAAGCGCGCTGGTCACTGTCAAGGCGGGTTGGCCGGTCGCCGCCGGATGGCTCACCGGGATGGTGATCGCAGCGGTCGCAGGCTTTGTGCTGGCCGGGCTCACACGCAGAATGCGCGGGGACTATCTTGCGATCGTCACGCTTGGATTCGCCGAAGTGGTGCGTCTGGTCGCCACCAACGAAACCTGGCTAACCCGCGGGTCGGATGGAATCTCCGGAATCCCCGCGCCGCTCAAGAGTATGTTGGGCCCCACCGGATTCAACTTCTTCTACGCGGCGATCACATGGATCATCGTGGCGTTCGTCGCGTGGCTCCTTGCGCGGCTTTTTGCTTCGCCCTATGGGCGCGCGTTGCGTGCGCTGCGCGACGATCCGATCGCCGCTGCGGTGGCCGGTAAGCCCGTCCCGCGCATGCGATTGGAAGTGTTCTGTGTTTCGTGCGCCATCGGCGGACTCGCCGGCGCACTCTACGGGCATTTCACCTCGTTCATTTCGCCCGATCTCTTCGTACCGCTCCTGACAATCTATGTGTTCCTGACAGTCGCCATCGGCGGCACCGGCCGCCCGATCGGCCCACTGTTGGGCGCCGTGGTGGTCATGGCGATTCTCGAAGGCACGCGATTCATCGGCGAATTCGTTCCGGGACTCTCCGCGGTCCAGATCGCGAGCCTGCGTGAATTCGTGATTGGTGCGGGACTGATCGCGCTGCTGCACTTGCGCCCGGAAGGTTTGCTGCCGGAGCGTGCGGTGCGGGCGCCGATCGGGGATGCGTGAGCGGGAAACGTGATGCGGTAACATTGGCGCTGCTTCGTGCTCGAACATCTTGTCGGCACGCGATGATCAATCGCAATGGAGGCATCCCGTCATGATGGCAGCCGCAACCTACGAGCAGAGCCTTGCCACGCGCAAGCACTACGTGCTTCCCAACGGCACCGGCTATTGGAAGAGCGATTACATCATCTCGTCGCGAAACGAGGTACCCGCACCGCAGGCGTTCCTGGTCGAGCAGGACCCGAACCAGGTGATCCTCCCGCACTTCCATGAGCAGAATCAATTTCAGGTCATCGTGAATGGCGGCGGCACACTCGGGCGCAGCGTGGTCGCGCCGATCACCGTGCATTACGCGGGCGGCTATACCGGCTACGGTCCGATTACGTCGGGCGATGACGGACTTTGGTACATCACCTTGCGTCCGATGATGGACAACGGCGCACTGTTCGTGCATGAGTCACGCGACAAGATGAAATCCGGCCCGAAGAAGCACTATCACTCCGCGGCGCTCGGTCCGATGCCGGAAAGCGGGCTCGCGAACCTTGCGCAGCCGGAAATTCAGACGCTCCACGCGGATCCGCAAGGGCCGACGGTCGAGGTGTTGCGAGTGCCACCGCGGCAGCGGCTCACGGCGACCGATCCCGAGCGGGGAGGCGGGCAGTATCTGCTCGCTACCAGCGGAAGCTTGCTCGCGAATGGTGCCGAATACCGAAAATGGGGCTGCTTGTGGGTTGCGAGCAGTGATCCCGCATTCGAAGTCGTGGCGGGTGCGAGCGGTGTCGAAGTGCTGTTGCTTGAATTTCCGCGCACCGAATATCGGGCGACGTACAGTCGTGCGCTGCAGACGTCAGCGGTCTAGGGCGTACCACTCAGAATCTTCACCACAGGGGACACAGAGGACGCAGAACAGCGGGGAAACGGGAAAAGAGAAACGGGTGAAGAGGGAAGGGTGAAGGGAATTGGCGTTTCTCGTTTCCCGCTTCTCCGTTTTCCTGTGTCCCCCGCGTCCTCTGTGGTGAATTCTGCGTAGCAATAGCGGGCCCTACGTCTCGTCCCCCAGCACCTTCGGCCTTCGCGCCAGATGAAACCCGTTGAACTCGCGCGTCTTCCCTCGACGATCGGACCGTCCCCAGACGCTTTTCGCATTCGGCACCGCGCCGTCGATCCGCAGGCACGCACCCGATACGAATCCGGCGGCATCCGACAAAAGAAAGGTGATTGCGGCTGCCACCTCCGATTCCGTGCCCAACCGGCCGACGGGAACGCGCTCATGAAGCTTGCGAATATGGTCCGACATGTCGGGTGGATAGTGGTCAAGTCCGCTTGATGCAATCCAGCCCGGTGCGACGGCATTGACCCGCACCGGTGCCCATTCGACGGCGGCGGTCTCGGTGAGATTCAGCATGCCCGCGCGCGCCGCGCCCGAGTGGCCCATGCCGGGCATCCCCATCCACATGTCGGCGATGATGTTGACGATGGCGCCGCTATTCGCCTTCATCCATTGTGTGTAGCACTCGCGCGCCATGAGGAAGCCGCCGGTAAGGTTGGTGCGCACGACGGTGTCCCAACCTTTGGCCGAGATTTTTTCCAGCGGCGCACCGAATTGGCCGCCCGCGTTGTTCACCAGTCCGTCGATGCGGCCCAGATCGCCGATGATGGCGGCGACCGTTGCGCGCACGGTCTCCTCTTCCCGGATGTCGCAAACGTATCGCCGCGCGACGCCCCCGGCTGCCTCGATTTCATCGGCAACCGTCGCGAGCTTCTCGGGTTTGCGTCCAACCAGTGCAACGCGCGCGCCGAGCGCCGCGAGCTCATGCGCGGTGCAGCGACCAAGGCCACTGCCTCCTCCAGTGACGATGATGACCTGCCCGGCGAATAGACCGGGGCGGAAGATGGATGCGTACATGATTGCGGCCAAGTGTCTTGCGGCCAAGTGTCCCCTGTCGCGCTATGATTCGTCAACGCGATTTCCTCGCCCCCAACGCTGCCGTACCCCATCCGTCTCGGAGACCCGACATGACCGAAGCCATGATATTCGATGCCATTCGCACCCCTCGCGGTCGAGGCAAGCGTGACGGCTCGCTGCATGAAGTGAAGCCGATCACGTTGCTCTCGGGCATCCTGCGCGAGCTGCAGGCGCGGAACGATTTCGATACCGCTGAGGTGGAAGATGTCGTGATCGGGTGCGTCACCCCGGTCGGCGATCAAGGCGGATGCATCGCCAAGACCGCATCGCTTGCGGCAGGTTGGGACTGGCGCGTGGCCGGCGTGCAGCTCAATCGCTTTTGCGCCTCGGGGCTCGAGGCCGTGAATCTCGCCGCACAGAAAGTGAAGTCGGGATGGGAAGATCTGATCGTGGCGGGCGGCGTCGAGTCGATGTCGCGCGTACCGATGGGCTTCGATGGGGGCGCATGGATGCTCGATCCGCAGACCAGCTTTGATACCGCGTTCGTTCCGCAGGGCATCGGCGCGGATCTTATCGCGACCCTTGACAACTTCTCGCGCGAGGACGTCGACGCCTATGCGCTCCGCTCTCAGCAACGCGCCGCGGCTGCGCAGACGGCGGGTCGCTTCGACCGATCGATAGTGACCGTCAAGGATCGCGTCGGCGATGTGATTCTCGAGCGCGACGAATTCATCAAGCCACGCACGACCATGGAAGCGCTAGGTTCGCTTAGGGCCTCGTTCGAGCAGATGGGCGAGATGGGGTTCGATGCGGTCGCGATTCGACGCTATCCGATGGTCGAGCGCATCCGCCATGTCCACACCGCCGGCAATTCATCCGGCATCGTCGATGGCGCGGCGGCGGTGCTGGTCGGTAGCGAAGAGAAAGGCCGGGCGCTTGGCCTCACGCCGCGCGCGCGCGTGGTGGCGACCGCGCTCACCGGTTCCGATCCAACGATCATGTTGACCGGCCCGATGCCCGCGACGCGCAAGGTGCTCGCCAAGGCGAAGATGACGATCGATCAGATCGATCTCTTCGAGATCAACGAGGCATTTGCCGCCGTCCCGCTCAAGTACATGTTGGAGCTCGGTGTGCCGGAAGAAAAGGTCAATGTGAATGGCGGGTCGATCGCGATGGGCCATCCGCTCGGTGCGACCGGCGCGATGATCCTCGGCACCTTGATCGACGAGCTCGAACGCCGCAAGCTGCGCTATGGCCTGGTGACGTTATGCGTAGGCGGCGGCATGGGCATTGCCACCATCATCGAGCGCCTGTAGGGCCGGCATATGTCCCCGATTCGCTACGAGCGCGATGTCGCGAATATCATCACGGTGACCTTCGATTCACCGGGTTCGCCGGTCAACACGATGTCCACCGCATGGCGTGAGGCGCTGGCCGAAGCGGTCGGGCGGTTGCAGGCGGAACGGGCGACGATCGCGGGTGTCGTTCTCGCTTCGGCCAAGAAGACGTTCTTTGCGGGCGCCGAGCTGAACGAGATCATCAAGCTCGAAGAGCGAGACGGTCCCCGCTTCTTCGAAGAAATCGAGGGCATCAAAAAGCAGTTTCGTGCGCTCGAACGAATCGGCAAACCAGTGGTCGCCTGCATCAATGGCGCCGCACTCGGCGGGGGATGGGAAGTCGCGCTCTGTTCGCACTATCGAATCTGCCTGGATGATTCTTCGATTCAACTTGGATTGCCGGAAGTCACGCTGGGTCTGCTGCCGGGAACGGGTGGCGTGACGAAAATGGTTCGCCTGCTCGGCCTGGAGAAATCATTTCCCTATCTCGTGGAAGGCAAACTGTTCGGGCCGCGCGAGGCCGCTCAACTTGGCCTTGTTCACGCGCTGGCGACTTCCCAGGCCGATATGCTGGAGCAGGCCCGCCAGTGGATCGGCGAGCACCCGGAAGCAAAGCAGCCGTGGGACGAAGAGACCTACCGCATGCCAGGGGGCTTGCCGTCCACGCCAAGGCTCGCGCAGGTGTTGGCGATGGCGCCGGCCATGCTCTCCGAGAAAACGCGTGGACTGTATCCGGCGCCGGAAGCCATCATGGCCGCGGCGGTAGAAGGCGCGCAGGTCGACTTCGACACCGCCATGCGAATCGAGACCCGCTATGTGACCAAGCTTGCATGTGGCCAGAACGCGAAGAACATGATCAACACGTTCTTCTTCAACATGACGGCGATTCGTTCGGGTGCTTCAAGACCGAAGAGTGAGCCGCGATGGCAAGCAACCAAAGTCGGCATCCTCGGGGCCGGGATGATGGGAAGCGGCATCGCATGGGCCAATGCGTCGCGGCGGATCCCATGTGTATTGAACGATGTCTCGCTCGAGAAGGCTGAAGCGGGCAAGTCGTATTCCGCGAAACTCTTGGCCCGCCGCGTCAAGGACGGCCGCGTCACCGATCGCGAGGCCGAGCTGATGCTCGCAATGATCGAGCCCTCTGCGGAGGTCGCGAATCTCGCCGGTTGCGACCTCATCATCGAGGCGGTATTCGAGCAGCGTGCGCTCAAGGCCGACGTAACGAAGCGGGCCGAGCCGATGCTCTCCGAGGATGGCATCTTCGCCTCGAACACCTCCACCCTGCCGATCAGCGGCCTTGCGCGCGCCAGCGCGAATCCCACGCGTTTCATCGGGCTGCATTTTTTCTCTCCGGTCGACAAGATGCGACTGGTCGAGATCATCAAGGGTGAGCAGACCTCGCCCGCGACCCTTGCGAAAGCGTTCGACTATGTGGTTGCGATCGGAAAGACGCCGATCGTCGTCAATGACGCACGCGGGTTCTTTACCAGCCGCGTGTTCGGAACCTTCGTCCGTGAAGGTGCCGCGATGCTGACCGAGGGAATTCCCGCCGCAATAATCGAGAACGCGGGGAAGTACGCAGGCATGCCGGTCGGTCCGCTTGCGGTGATCGATGAAACATCGATGTCGCTATCGCTTCATGTGCTCGAACAAACCAAAGCGGATCTCGCGGCGGAAGGAAAGCCGTACGCCGCGCAGCCCGGCGAGGAGGTGTTCGAACGGATGGTGCGCGAATTCAAACGTCCGGGTCGCGCTGGCGGTGGCGGGTTCTATGAATACCCCAAGGACGGCAAGAAATACCTATGGCCCGAGCTTGCGAAGATGTTTGGCGCGCGTGCGATTGATGTCGACATCGAAGAACTGAAAGACCGGCTGTTGTACCGGCAGGCGATCGAGACGGCACGTTGTCTGGAAGAGGGCGTGCTCACGGCGGTTCATGATGCCAACATCGGCTCGATCTTCGGCATCGGGTTTCCTGCCTGGACGGGCGGTGCGCTCCAATTCATCAATCATGTCGGCCTGCGTCGATTCGTCGAGCGGGCCGAATCGCTCGCGAAAAAGCACGGTCCGCGATTCGCTCCGCCGGCGATCGTGCGCGACAAGGCAGCCAGCGGCGATGTGTTTCGCTGACTTCGATTGCTGTCGAGCGTCGCTATCTCTCCGACCGGCGGCGACCTAGCGAGCGGGCATCCGCGCATTCGGTTTGCCACTATTCGGTTTGCCCCTAGAATGCGGGGCTTTTGCGATTTGGCCCGGTTTCCACCAAGGTCAGCTATCGTGCTTTGCCTGCGGCGACATGGCCGCGCGGGGCGGCCCGCGTGCCGCGTCGCTGCGACTGGAAGCCGGGACTCCGCATGAATCTCCAAATTATAAAAGGTTGATCGCCCATGTTTGGTCGTCTCCTGCCCAAGGAAGGGCGATTCTTCGATCTTTTCGTCGAGCATGCCGATGCGACGCTCGCGGCAAGTCGTGAGCTCGCCGAGTTGATGGGATCGGTCGACAATATCGAGCGGCGCGCGTTCGCGATCGAGACCCACGAGAAGCGCGGTGACAAGATCACGCAGCAGACGATTGCGTTGTTGCACACGACGTTCATCACGCCGCTCGATCGCGATGACATCCACTCGCTCATCACCCGCATGGACGACATTCTCGATCTGATCGAGGATTGCGCGCAGTCGATCTTTCTCTATGACGTCCGCTTCGTGACACCGGAGACGAAGAAGCTTGCCGAGATCTGCGTGGGCTGCATCGAACAGGTGCGTGCTGCGGTCAGCATGCTGTCCAATATGGATAACGGACCTCGCATTCTTCAGGTCTGCGAGGAAATCGACAAGCTCGAATCGGAGGCCGATCACGTCATGCGTGCGGCAATGGCGAAGCTTTTCCGTGATGAGCCCGATGTCCGGCAACTGATCAAGCTCCGGACCATCTACGAGTTGCTCGAGACCGTGACCGATCGCTGCGAAGACGTGGCGAACATCATCGAAGGCATCGTGCTCGAGAATTCATGAGCTTCGAAGTCCTCGTGCTGTTGATCGTGCTCGCGCTCGCGTTTGATTTCATGAACGGGTTTCATGATGCCGCGAACTCGATTGCGACGGTCGTGTCCACCGGCGTGTTGCGTCCGCAGTGGGCGGTAATCTGGGCCGCCTTCTTCAATTTCATCGCGTTCCTCGTCTTCGGCCTCGCGGTCGCCGCGACGATCGGCAAGGGCATCGTCAATCTCGATATCATTGATCAATCGGTAGTGTTCGGTGCGCTCGTCGGTGCGATCTCCTGGAACATCATTACCTGGTACTACGGCATTCCGTCGTCGTCGTCGCACGCCCTGATCGGCGGTATCGTCGGTGCCGGTGTCGCGAAAGCAGGCGTGGGATCTCTTATCGCGGGCGGGCTCCTCAAGGTCGTTACATTCATTTTCGTCGCGCCGCTGATGGGATTCGCATTGGGCGTCCTGTTGATGATCCTGGTGTCCTGGGTATTCAATCGGACGTCGCCCCGCCGGGTTGACAGGTGGTTCCGGCGTGGC
This sequence comes from Betaproteobacteria bacterium, assembly GCA_031391405.1. GTDB lineage: Bacteria > Pseudomonadota > Gammaproteobacteria > Burkholderiales > SG8-39 > SHXR01. The sequence continues at coordinate 12,085 of JANMUI010001021.1, read as the reverse complement.
CAGATCGTATCGGCATCCCTCTACAGCCTTGCCCACGGTTCGAACGATGCGCAGAAGACCATGGGCATCATCTGGATGCTGCTCATTGGCGCCCACATCATCGGTCCGACGGATCCCCTGCCGTTCTGGGTCGTGCTGGCCGCGCAAGTCGCGATGGGCCTTGGCACGCTGTTTGGCGGCTGGCGCATCGTCAAGACGATGGGACAAAAGATCACGAAGTTGCGGCCGGTCGGCGGCTTCTGTGCCGAGACCGGTGGCGGCATCACTTTGATCATCGCCGCGATCTTCGGTATTCCGGTGTCGACGACGCACAAGATTACGAGTGCGATCGTTGGTGTCGGGTCGGTACGGCGGTTCTCGGCCGTCCGCTGGGGTGTGGCGCAAAACATCGTCTGGGCATGGGTCCTCACGATTCCCGCATCGGCATTTATCGCCGCAATCGCATGGTGGATCGGCGGTAAGATCCTGTAACGTGCCACTGAATAGCCGAGCCCGGATATTCAGCGGGTGCCGGTTGTTCGAGGGAGCCGAACCGACGTGACATGGCTGCGAGCGCTCTGCGTTGCCATCCTCATCTTGTCGACCGTGACCGGATGCGGAAGCTTCGTTCGCCTGGCGTACAACAACGCCGATTTCGGCGTGCGCATGATGGCGAACGACTATCTCGATCTCGAAGGCGCGCAGAAGGATCTCCTGCGCGAGCGGATCGATCGCTATCACCGTTGGCATCGACGTCACGAGCTCCCGCAGTACATCGAGGCGCTCGACGATCTGTCGGCGCGCGTGCAACGCGGCCTCGAGCCTGCGGATATTGCCTGGGTAACCGGCATCATCCAGACGCGTTACCGCGCCATGATCCGGCAGGCCATTCACGGCGTGACACCGTTGCTCGATCGGCTGACGCCCGACAATCTCGCGTATCTCGAACGCAAGCTCGCGGAATCGAATGAAAAATTCGAGCGGGACAATATGCAAAAAGACGCCGAGCGGCGGCGCGCGGATCGTCTTCGCACATTGACCAAGCGGGCGCGCGACTGGCTGGGCGAGATCACGCCGGCGCAGGAAGCGCGCCTGTCGAGCTATGCGGAAGCGTCGGCGCCGATTTTCAGCGGTCTATTGGACGAGCGCAGACGGCGCCATCAGGGGGTCATGATGGCTTTGCGATCCGACGTGCCGGTAAGCGATCGGGCCAAGCGCCTCGATAGCCTGCTCGTCACCTATGAGCAGCACCGGACGCAGACCTACTCGGCGATTGCAGAGGATTGGCAGGCACGCCTTGGCATGCTGATGCTCGACATTGAACGTTCCCTTTCGCCGCAGCAGCGCACGCACCTTATCGAGCGGATCACCTACTATACAAACGAGTTCCGCACCTTGGCGCGGGCGGCCGAGGGACAAGCCGCGAGCACCTTGGATTAGCAACCCCTGCCCGCTGGATTGCCGGGAAACCGGATCGAACGGGGGGCCGGGTGCTACTATGGCAATCACCCATGGAGGTTGTGATGATTGCTCTCGGGGCGTTCCGTCAGGGCGCTGCATCGAGTCGTCCCCCGCGGACCTTGCCCGGCAACGCGCGTGCGATCGACGAGACGGTCGCCCACTGTCGCCGGCTCGTAACCCGGCGCGCGCTGATGTCGGCAGGCGTTGTGCTCGTACCCGTTCCCGGCCTCGATATCGCGGCGGACATTGCGTTGCTCGCACGGCTCGTCGATGAGATCAACGAGGCGTTCGGCCTCTCGCATGCACGCATCGAGGCGCTCGCACCGCGCCGGCGGATCCTGGTGTACCGCGCGATCGTGGTGATCGGAGGTACGATGGTCGGGCGGCTCGTTACCCAGAACATGGTGATGAAGGCGCTCCTTTCGGTTGGGGTACGCCTGACGGCTGTGCAGGCTGCGCGCTATGTCCCGGTGGCGGGACAGGCGCTTGCGGCCGGGCTCAGCTTCACCGCGATGCGTTATGTCGGGCTCAATCATCTTCGCGATTGCGAGGAGGTCGCTCGGCGCATACTGCCCGTCGACTAATGCTGCACTCTCGGTGCGCCGAGATTTGCGGTGCCATCAAGCCCCCATAACATAGGCACCATGACGCATCAAAAACACTTGCTGGTGTTGATCGCGGGTATCGGAGTCGGGCTGGCCACACCGAACGCGCCAGGACAGACGGCCCCGGTCACGATCACCCATGCGCCCGATCCCCAACGTCCTGGTGTCCATTTCGGCTATCAAGACGCACGCGGTTGCGTTGAACGTGTTCGCGAACCCGCGGCTGAGTGGAGCAGTCGCGCCCCTGCCATCGTTTGGACGGGCGTTTGCAACGCGGGTATCCGGGACGGTGCCGGCGATTTCAAGCTCTACAACGGCCGCTTGTTGCTCGTCGCAGCGACCGGGCGCTACGCTGACGGTTTTCGCATTGGACCATGGCGATGGGAGTATCCCGATGGTCGCAAACTCGAAGCACGCTTCGTTGGCGATGCACGGGAACCGACCGAACGGATCGTCGAGACGGCCAAGGGCGAGCGCCGATTGCAGCGTCTGATCGGAGGAGCGTTTCAGGAGGAGGGCGGCATTGCGCCGAATCCCGAGCCGCGAACGATGACTTCACCTGCCGGTGGCGAGTCGAGCAAGCCGGCGTCGATCCGCAACGAAGCGGCCGCCTATGCGGCGGCTCACTCTCGCGTAGCGAGTTGCGCAGGCAAGGGCGGCATCGACCCGCGAACCGACCTGCTCGCGACGCGGCGCGATGTCGATCGTTTCGTCCGCGACGGTGAAGCGGCAGTGCGAGAAGAGCTGGCAAACGACCTTGCATCATGGTCTCGTGCCCAATTCGCGTTGACGGTGCATGCCGTGGCCTATGCCGCGAGTCCGCCTGCCGCGAGTGAAAACCTGCGCTCGCAGATTCAGGCCATGCAGGATCGCACCCGCTGGGCGCAGTGCCATCAGAAGAATGGGCTGCCGTATCTCGCCCGCACGCAGCAAGCCGTCTCCGCGTGCGAAAGCGCATCGCTGTTCAAGATCGAGAGCGTCCGGACGAGTGACAATTCGCGCCTGCAGGCGGAGTTCGCCGATTGCCTGCACGCCGACATTCACTCGGCCCGTTGGGCCCGGTAATCATCCGGAGATGCCTCGCCTGACGCTCGTGTTTGAAGACGACCGCGTTGTCCGGATCGACGCACGCCCCGACGAAACCGTGTATGCCGCCGCATTGCGCCAAAAGGTACGGCTCGAATCGGATTGCCTCGAAGGCGCGTGCGCGACATGCAAGGGCTTGTGCACGCAAGGGACGTTCGAGTTGGGCGAGTATGTCGAAGATGCGCTCTCGGCTGCCGAACGCGCACAGGGATTCACGCTCGCTTGCCAGATGCGGCCGATCACCGATTGTGTGGTCGAATTTCCCTACGCATCCAGCCGTTCATTGGCGCGCATTGCGCCGGCCGAACAGCCGGGGACCGTCGCTCGTATTGAGCGGGTTGCCGTGGACGTGATTCAGCTCGCTATCGAACGATCCACCGACCTGCCGTTCGAGTACCTCCCAGGCCAGTATGTGCATCTGCGTATTCCTGGGACAGCCGTGATGCGCAGCTACTCGATGGCGAACCCTCGCGACGAAAGCGGGTTGCTCCGCTTCTATGTCAAGGTGCTCGCCGCCGGTGCGATGAGTGAATACGTGAGCGCACGCGCGCGGCCCGGAGATGCGATCGGTGTCCTCGGTCCGTTCGGACATTTCTACTTGCGCCCACCCATTCGGCCGATCGTCATGGTCGCAGGCGGAACCGGGCTTGCGCCCATGTTGGCGATTCTCGAAGAGATGAACCGCATCGCCTCGAGCGTCCCACCCATTCATCTTCTCTACGGCGTCAACATTGCGTCCGAATTCTTCGGCGCCGATCAACTGGATCGCCTGTCACGCGGACCCCTGTCATTGCGCGTCGATCGGATCCCGGTGTCGGGCGAGGGATGGTCAGGTCAAACCGGGCATGTGACCACGCTATTGCGCGACGAGTTGTTGTACGGCGGTGAGGTGGATGCGTATCTATGCGGCCCGCCGCCGATGGTCGAGGCCGCGCAAACCTGGCTCGCACAACGCGGGGTGACGCGGATTCACGCGGAGAAATTCGTAGCGTCGTAGTCACTTCCGAATCAAGTCGCTACACGCCTGCGTTACCCTTCGACGGGCTCAGGGCGAACGGAGGCTTGAAGACGATTGGGCTAAGTGAGCGCCATTCGAGCACCCGGTTGTTGATCAATCCACCTGCGCGCCGGCGTCTCGAATGAGCTTGCTCCAGCGCAGCGTCTCGGCGCGGATAAATTGTGCCGTCTCCTCTGGGGTGCCACCGACCGGCGTGGCGGAGCGATCGGCCATTCGCTTGATGACATCGGGATCCTTGAGCGCATCACGCATGTCCGCTTGAATTCTGGCCGCGAGCGCCGCCGGCGTCTTCGGAGGCGCCACGACGCCGAACCACGTGACCGCCACATAGCCCGGCAAGGTTTCGCTGATCGCCGGAACATCGCGGAGCTCGTCCATGCGTTTTTGTGTTCCAACGCCGAGCATTCGCAGCTTTCCTGCTCTTACATGGGGAAGCGCGCTCGCGATATTCTCGAACATGAGATCGACCTGACCGCCAAGCAGGTCCGCGACCGCGGGCGCGGCGCCCTTGTAGGGAACGTGCACCATCTTTATGCCGGCGAGCGATTTGAACAGCTCTGCCGACAGATGTGCGGTACCGCCGCTGCCTTGCGAGGCGTAATTGAGCTTGTCGGGATTGGCCTTGGCGAAGGCAATCAGTTCCGCTACGGTGTTCGCGCTCACCTTCGGATGCACGACAAGGACATTGGGCACGAGCGAGAGAATCGTGACCGGCACGAACGCATCGGGGTCGAACGAGAGCTTCTTGTAGAGCGCCTGATGGATGGCGATCGGTCCGGGAGCGGACGCAAGCAGCGTGTGGCCATCCGGTTCGGCCTTCGCGACAAAATCGGCGCCCACATTGCCCGCCGCACCGCTCTTGTTCTCCACGATCACCGGCTGGCCCCATTTCTCCGACAACCGCGCGCTGATCAATCGTGGCATCGCATCGGCGCTGCCACCGGCGGGGAAGGGCACGACGATCCGCACCGGCCGGTTGGGAAAGTCGGCTTGACCGATTGCATCGGCGGCAGCGGCGAACGTCAATAACGCGGCAAGGATCCTGGTAAGCATGGTGAATTTGTTCGTTCGTTAGAAGGGATCTGAACCGAATGGCACTTACTTGGGGGGATTGACGTGCGCTGCTCAAGCCTCCGTTCGCCCTGAGCCCGCCGAAGGGTAACGCAGGCTTGTCGAAGGCGAGCGACCGTCCGCTCACGGACACTCCGGCATTCACCCTTCGACAGGCTCAGGGCGAACGGTAAATCCTCTAATTCGCTTAAGTAAGCGCCATTCGGGTCTGACGTTGTTGCCTTGCAACCTACCCACCTCAATCAAGCACGATGCCCGCCCGCTTGACCACCGGACCCCATCGTTCGATCTCGCTCTTGACGTAATTCATGTATTCGTCCGGCGTACCCTGAATTACTTCGGCACCGCGCGACACGAGCTGTTCGCGGACATCCGGTTGCGACGTCGTGCGGGTCAAGGCGAGATGGAGGCGCGCGACGACTTCCTTGGGCGTGGCCGCCGGTGCATTCAGGCCGAACCAGGAAGAGACCTCGAAGCCCTTGAGGCCCGACTCGTCCAGGGTCGGCACGTCCGGAAACACATGCGTGCGAGTAAGGCTCGTGATTGCGATCGGTCAGTCCACCCGGAGGATAGGGCACGATGATCGTGACCGGACGTACCGGGAAGTTCTGCCCGAGCACCATCGCAGGAACAAGGCTGGCCATTACGACGGCCATCGAGACGAGAAACCTGAGCGTCGTCATGCTGTCTCCTCAGCGAATCGAATCATCAAACACATGCTACCCGTTGTTGCGGGCGGCCGTTCGCACCCGGTGGATCGGCGATCAGCTTCCTCGTCCATTTGGTTTGCTCAGTGGTTTGCTCAGCCCTGTGATCGCGCCGGCATCCCCTTTGAAATCCCGTGCCGGTCACGTGGAACGAAACGCATCAAGACACCCAACAATTTCCTCCCTCGCCGTGAAGCGCAGCAATATTGTCCATCGCCGCGTCGCACACTTGGCCGCATGTGGCGCAACGTTCGCATCATTATCCTGCTGGCCGTGCTCGCCGCTGTGGCCAACGGCGCTTGGTATGCCAAGACGCGCGCGGCCTCGTGGGCCGGTACGTTACGGATCGTGGTCTACCCGATCAACGCCGATCAATCCCCGGTCACGACCGCATTCATCAATGCGCAGAACAGCGAGAGCTATCGCGATATCGAGGACTTTATCGACCGCGAAGCAAACCGGCATGGGCGCGAATTGACGCGGCCGGTGTCGGTCGCGCTCGGGCCCGAAGTGCGCGCCCATCCCCCGATACCGCCGCATGGCGGCAACATTCTGGACATCGCGTTCTGGAGTTTGCGGCTGCGCTACTGGGCATGGCGGCACGACGACTATCGCGGGCCGAAGGCGCACATCCGACTGTACGTCCTCTATCACGATCCGGCGCGCACACAACGCGTCCCGCATTCGCTTGGACTCGAAAAGGGGATGCTCGGTGTGGTCCACGCGTTTGCCGCGAATGAAGACAAGGGCTCGAACAACGTCGTCATCGCCCACGAGTTATTGCACACGCTCGGCGCAACGGACAAGTACGACTTGTCGAACAACCTCCCGCGCTTTCCGGATGGATACGCCGAGCCGGAACGATCACCACGTTATCCGCAGTTGAAGGCGGAGATCATGGGCGGACGCATTCCGATCGACCCAGCGCGAGTGGAAGTGCCAGCGAGTCTGACTGACGTCGTGATCGGCGGGCGGACGGCGATGGAGATCAATCTTGCGGCGAAGCGGTGACATCCCTATCGGGCCGCTAACTTGCCGCAAGGCATCGATGTGGAGGCCAAATTAACGATTGACCGTTCGCCCTGAGCCCTTCGACAAGCTCAGGACAGGCCTGTCGAAGGGTGAATCTCGGAGAATCCATGAGCGGGCGATCGCCAAACGCCGACACGCCTGCGTTGCCCTTCGACAGGGCTCAGGGCGAACGGAATTCCGAGCCCGGACGAGCCAAGTAAGTGCCACTCACCATCGACCCCTAATATGCGATTCGGGTGGGCGAACCTGTCGCGTAATTTGTCGCTGCACGGTTCCTCGAAAACAATTCAGCGGACATTGCGAACGATCGACGCTCAACATGGCAATCGTGTCTTGCCCGAGTCGTGGAACAATCCTGCCCCGCCTCGTGGCAAACTTCCGTTGGATTCGAGTTCTCGCGGACCTGCCCAGGTGCCGTGAAATCGAAGCTCGCGCACAACGGAGATTACCGAAGCATGAATATCGAAGCCGTCCATGCAGGGCGAAGTGATTTTGCCGGACTGGTCACCGCCATCGATCTGCGCAATCCGCTCCGACCGGAAGAAGTTGCCCGAATCGAAGCGGGCATGGATCGGTTTGCGGTGCTCGTATTCCGCGGACCACCTATCAACAACCGGCAGCAGGTCGACTTTACGCGGTGCTTCGGCCGGTTGGAGGACGCCTACGGGGTGCCCGGCGACAACGTCCAGGCCGGTCGCATGCCGAGCGAGATCAACGATGTCTCGAACCTCGATCGGGACAACAAGGTGCTGCCGCGCGATGATCGTCATCGGCTGTTCCAACTCGGCAATCTCTTATGGCATTCCGACAGCTCGTACAAGCCGACTCCAGCCAAGTACTCGATCCTGTCGGCGCATGCGATTCCCACCTGGGGTGGTGACACGGAATTCGCCGACCTGCGCGCGGCATGGGAAACGCTCGACTCGGAAACCCAGGCGCTCGTCCGCGACATGGTCTGCGAACACAGTCGCTTGTATTCGCGCGGCGAGCTCGGATTCAGGTTCACCGCAGACGAGGAGACCAAATTCGCGGCCAATCCGCAGCGGCTGGTGCGCCGGCATCCGGTGACCGGGAGGCTGTCGTTATACCTGTCCTCCCACGGCGGCGCGATCGTCGGCTGGCCTTTGCCCGAGGCGCGCACGCTTCTCCGCGAATTGACGGAACACGCCACGCAGCGCGAGCGGGTCTTTGTCCACAAATGGAAACTGCACGACATGATCATGTGGGACAACCGGGTCGTGATGCATCGCGGCCGGCGCTACCCGGCGGACCAACCGCGCGACATCAGGCGAACGACAACGATGGATTCGGCACCCACCCTCCAACAGGCCGCTTGAAGCGAAGCGCATTCACATCCCTCTCAAGACGATCATGATGAGCAATCTTGACCTGCATCGCGTACGCCAACATGTCGTGTTCGTGCTGGCGCTTTGCATCGCGCCCCTGTGGCAGTCGACTGCGCACGCGCAAGCTGCGTACCCGAACGCAACTATTCGCATGGTGGTCCCATTTCCGCCGGGAGGCGTGTCGGACGCCGCCGCGCGGCTGGTCGCCGACCAGTTGACGAAACGCATAGGGCAGGTGGTCGTGGAGAACCGTCCCGGTGCAACGGGAAATATCGCGGGTCAGTACGTCGCGCAAGCCGAGCCGGACGGCTACACGATCCTGTTGGCGTACAACGGGCTGGTCACGATCAATCCGTTCGTGTTCAGCAAGATGCCCTTCGATACGGTGAAGGATCTCACCCCGATTGGCATGATCGGTGACTATCCAACCGTCATCACCGTCAATCCTGCGGTGGACGTGAAGACGCTTCAGGAACTGATCGCGCTATCGAAGTCCAAGGCAGCGGGGCTCGATTACGGTACGTCCGGGACCGGGAGCAACGAGCACCTGATCGGTACGTTGTTGGTGCAACGCGCGGGTGCCAACCTGGTTCACGTACCGTACAAAGGCGGTGGACCTGCAATGGCCGATGCAATGGCAGGGCATATACCGATCGGGATGTCATCCGTCGCGGGCGGTGCCCCGCTCCTGAAAGCGGGCAAGCTGAAAGGGATCGCGGTGTCGAGTGCGGAGCGCTGGTCCGCGCTGCCGGATCTCCCGACCATTGTCGAAAGCGGCGTGCCCGACGTGGTCGTGATGTCCTGGATCGGGCTAGTCGGCCCCGGCAAGATGCCTGCAGCAATTGTCGAACGGCTTAATAACGAACTTAACGCATCGCTTGCAACGGCCGAGCTCGCTACCAAGGTTGCAGCACTCGGTGTTCGCGTTACGCCTGGGTCGGCGAACCATTTCCGGGACCAGATCAGGCGCGACCTCGATCGCAATGGTCCGATCATCAAGGCGGCTGGCATCACGGTGCAGTAGTCCATTGGCGCGCATTGCATTTGCGCGCCAAAAACGGTAGTCTATTGGCGCATACGTGGACAATACGCGCCAATTAATTCATGCCCAAAGCGTTACCGGCGAACCTGCTGGCGCTGGTTTGCGATCAGCTCACCGACTTCCCACAGGGCGCCCAGATCGACGACCTCGCGGAGCGACTAGGCTCTCATCTGAGTCGACGATCGCTGCAGCGGCGCCTCGCGGAGTGGGCGCAAAAGGGTGAAGTGCGGGCAGAGGGCATAGGGAAAGCTCGACGATATTTCTTGGCGATACCCGCGGGCCGATTCGTGACGGCCGCACCGCAAGATGTCGGGCATCAAGGCGATAGCTTTGTACACCCGCCATTCGCGCAATTGGACTGGCCGAATCCAATCCAACGAGTCGAGCAGCGAAGCGGCGGTTTTGTACAATCTGGCGTGCAGGAACCCTACGTGCCGCTTTCAAGCGCCGGCCGTGAAGTTCTCGGACGCGTCCGCCAACCGATCGTCGATCGCCCGCCCGTTGGCTATCGTCGCGGATTTGTCGACCGGTACAAGCCCAACGCGACCGCCTATTTACCAAAGCCGGTTGCGAGCCACTTGCTTGCGATCGGTCGAGCGCAGGACGGCGAGCGGCCAGCAGGCACATTCGCGCGAACGATCCTCGATCGCCTCTTGATCGATCTGTCGTGGGCATCGAGTCGCCTTGAAGGCAATACCTATTCGCTCCTCGAGACGGAGCGGTTGATTCGCGCAGGGGACGCTGCCGCCGGCAAGGACGCTAAAGAAACGCAGATGATCCTGAATCACAAGTCTGCGATTGAGCTCCTCGTGAACGACGCGGAAGAGATCGGCGTCAATCGATACACGGTCTGCAATCTTCATGCAATGCTTGCCGAGAACTTGCTCGATGATCCTGACGAAGGAGGGCGACTGCGCCATCAACCGGTTGCCGTCGCGGGCACAACCTATTTGCCCACAGCAATCCCGCAATTGATCGAAGAGATGTTCGAACTGGTGCTGGTGAAAGCGCGCGCCATTCGCAATCCGTTCGAGCAAGCATTTTTCCTCATGGTGCAGATGCCATACCTGCAGCCTTTCGTCGACGTCAACAAGCGCACCTCGCGGCTGGCGGCGAACATTCCGCTGATCAAGTGCAATCTCGTGCCATTGTCTTTCATCGACGTACCGTCCAACGCCTACACGGAAGGGTTGATCGGCGTCTACGAGCGCAACCGCATCGAGCTTATTCGTGACGTCTTCGTGTGGGCGTACGAACGATCATGCCAGCGGTACGCCACGGTGCGCGATTCATTGCCTCAGCCTGATCCGTTTCGCCTCAAGTACCGCGCCGCGCTGAGCGACGTCGTCCGCGCGATCGTGACAGGCCTAAGGGCGCCCACCGCGCATCAAGTCGGCAAGGAATCAAGGAAGTCCGTACCAGCTGTGGATCTCGCTCCATTTACGAAGCTGGCGTTGGGCGAGCTCGAGCGACTGCACGAAGGTAACATTGCGCGCTTCGGGTTGCGGCCGTCGGAATTCCGAGTGTGGACTGAAGCGCGCAATGTCCAATCCAAGGGCAATGCGAAGAAGCGTTCGTAGTCAAAGGCGTGGCACCGATCAAATGAACCTCGCCATCCAGAAAGGCTATCTCCCCGGTTGCATCGGCCGCGTCGCCGAGCTGCACGCTCGCTACTATCATCAGCTCGCCGGTTTCGGTGTTGCCTTCGAAGCCAAGGTGGCGCGCGAGCTTGCGGAATTCTGCGAGCACTACGATAGCCGTCGCGACGGACTGTGGCTCACGCTCGGTAACGATGTCATCGAAGGTTCTATTGCGATCGATGGATTGCATGCGCACCAGGACGGCGCGCACCTTCGCTGGTTCATCACCTCGAACGCCGCGCGCGGCACCGGCGTCGGCACCACGCTGCTTTCCGCCGCGATGCAATTCTGCCGATCGCAACGCTATGAGCGCGTGTATCTGTGGACCTTCGACGGGCTTGCGGCGGCGCGGCACCTCTATGAGAAATTCGGCTTTCGGCTCGTGCACCAGCAGCGTGGCAGGCAGTGGGGGCGCGAGGTCGACGAGCAGCGGTTCGAGCTCCTGATATAGCGGCTTCGATGAACGCCCTTCGGTCGACGCTGATACGATGTCGCGCTGAGGGCATCTTGCAATGCACCGCCCACGCGCATCGCGCTGGAGCCCGTGTAGGCACTCAATCCATCACCTCAAAGGAGAATCGGAAATGCGCAGCCTCAAACTTCCTCTCGGCATCGCTTTGCTCGCGGCGAGCTTGACGGCCGGCCTTCCCGGCGCCAACGCCGCCGACTTCAAACTGAAGATCGGTGCCGGCCACCCGCCGGTCGGGTTGTGGGTGTCGACGATCAAAGATGTCTACATGGCGCGCGTGACCGAGCGCGCGGCCGCGGCCGGGCACAAGGTCGAGTGGACCGAGGCTTGGGGCGGCTCCGTATGCAAATTGGGCGAATGCCTCGAAGCGGTCGAAGCGGGACTGCTCGACATCGCCGACGTGCACGCACCGACCGAGCCCGCCAAGCTTCTCGCGAATAACTTCACATTCTTCGCGCCCTTCGGCACCTCCGACCCACGCATTGCGGCAAAGGCGGTATGGGATGTCTACCAGTCCACCCCGGCGCTGAAGAAGGCATTGGAGGATCGCTACAAGCAGGTCTTCATTGCGAATGGCATCGTCGGCAATTACGGACTCGTTACGAACTTCAAATGGACCAATGTGTCGG
>JANMUI010000964.1:0-5598 GCA_031391405.1 Betaproteobacteria bacterium | reverse complement strand
CAACGTGTTCGAGGGCGGCTTTCTCGGTTTGGACAACATTTCGGTGTACGACCGCTCGCAACCCTTACCGGCAGGCTATTCGCTAAAACAGGCGGACGCCACCGGCTGGATGGCGATGTTCGCGTTGAACATGACGGTCATGGCGCTGGAGCTCGCGGCCGAGAACCACGACTATGAGGATGTGGCGATCCAGTGCTACACGCAATTCATGGCGATCGCCAACAGCATCGGCGGGAACACGGGTGAGCATTCGCTGTGGGACGACAAGGACGAGTTCTTCAAGGATCTGGTCGTCACACCGGACGGCCAGCGCCACCATGTCAACGTATTCTCATGGGTCGGTCTCATTCCGCTCTTCGCGACCGAAGTGATCGACGAGCGCCTGCTGTCCGGGGCACCGCGATTCCGTGCGACGCTCATGTCGCATTACCAGGGCGCCGTCGACGGCCACAAGGTGACGCACTGTCCGGTGCAAACGAACGAGCGGGGCGAGCATCTGCTGTCGCTCTTGGGTCCGCGCCGCTTGAAGGCGGTGCTGAAGCGCGTACTCTCGGAGGATGAATTCCTCTCGCAATACGGCGTGCGCAGCGTCTCGCGCATCCACGCCGAGCGAAGCGATCTGGGCACCTTGCCCGGCATTGGTCGTGCCCTCATCGAGTACGTGCCGGGCGAATCCAACTCGGGTCTGTTCGGTGGCAACTCCAACTGGCGCGGACCGATCTGGATGCCCACCAACTTCATGCTCGTGCAGGCGATCGAAAAATTTCACCGCTACTACGGCGAACGCTTCACCGTCCCGGTGCCTTGCCTTGGCTACGAGAAGCGGAGTCTGCGGGAGGTCGCGAATCTGCTGTCTGATCGACTCGTCAATCTCGTGCGGCGCGGGCGGGATGGCAGGGTTGCGGCGTTTCCCGCCGACAGCCCCTATCAAGAAGATCCGCATTGGAAAGACCTCCTGCTCTTCAACGAGTACTTCCATGCGGAAACAGGGCAGGGCCTCGGGGCAGCGCATCAAACCGGCTGGACGGGTCTCATTGCCAATCTCGTCTTCCGCGGTTACCGAGACGACATTCCGATGTTCTGGAAGGAGCGCGTAAAGGTCGCGCCGTCCAAGGCGAAAAAACGCAAATCGCGCACGGCAGCTTAGCGCGATGGACGCAGGCTATCCACTGTCGACGAGCGGCTGGCGAGGACTGCGCGCGGTCCTCGCCGACCACTGGCCGGAGTATTTGATCGAAGGGGCCGCGTTAGGACTCTTCATGATCTCGGCCGGACTGTTCGCCACGCTGTTCGAGTATCCGGGGTCGCCCGTGCATCAGGCGATTCCGGATCCGACCATTCGCCGCATTCTGATCGGCATCGCGATGGGCATCACGGCGATCGGCATCATCTACTCGCCGTGGGGCCAGCGCTCCGGTGCGCACATGAATCCGGCGATGACCTTGACATTCTGGTCGCTCGGCAAGGTGAAGGCGCAAGACGCGCTTTGCTACATGGCGGCGCAGTTCGTTGGCGGCGTACTTGGCGTGCTCGTGGTGATCGGCTTGCTCGGCGATCGCTTCGCCGCACCACCGGTGCTATTCGCCGTGACGGTCCCTGGTGACGCGGGGCCAACGCGCGCATTCATGGCTGAATTCGCGATTTCCGCGGTGCTCGTGTTCACCGTGTTGTGGGTATCGAATACGAAGCGGGTCGCGCGACTGACGGGGCTAACCGCCGGCATTCTCGTCGCCATGTACATTGCAATCGAAGCGCCCATCTCCGGCATGAGCATGAATCCGGCGCGGAGCCTGGCCTCGGCGTTGCCGGGCTCGCTTTGGGACCACCTCTGGATCTACTTCATTGCGCCGCCGGCGGGCATGCTCTTGGGCGCGTTCGCCTATCGGGCTCTGAGGACATCATCGCGTATCGGCTGCGCAAAGCTCGATCACCCGCCAACACAACGATGCATTCACTGCGGCTACGTTCCAGCTCTGCTCGCGCAGGCTTTGCGCTGTCGCGGCAAGGAGGTCGTATAACACGGCATCCCGTTACAGTCGAAGACCGTGGGACGTTCGCGAAGACCTTGCGATGGGTCGGCAAAATCACGAACCTTGGCGATCGTTCGATTGCCCCGCTCGTCGATTTGATCATTCGCGTACTCATTGCCAAAGGCTTCTTCGTCTCGGCCATCATCAAGCTGTCCGATTGGGATAACGCGCTTGCGCTCTCGCGCGACGAATATCCGGTGTCGTGGATGGACCCGGTCACCGCCGCCGTTATCGGCGTCTTGATCGAGCTGCTTGGCGCGGTGCTGCTTGCCGCCGGACTGGCCACCCGTGGTGCGGCGCTGGCGCTTGGGGCGCTCGCGCTGGTGATCCAGTTCAACTACATTGCGCTCGATACGCATTTGTTCTGGGCGATGCTGCTCGGCTGGTACATGGTGCGCGGTGCGGGACCCATCTCACTCGATGCGAGCCTTGCGCGAGGCCTGGCCGCGAGCGCGTTACCGTTCGCCACGCCAATCGTGCAGGCGCTTGCGACCTTCACCGTGCGCGCGCAGCCGATCTATCTATTGTCGCTGCGCGTGTGGCTGGCGCTCGCCATCTGGGTTGCAGCAGGCTTTGGGAGCCTGTCCACGCTTCTCGTGCCGATTCGTTCGGCCGATCCATTCGCCGGCGCGCTGGTGCTCGCCTGCGCGCTCCTCTGCGCGATCGGTTTCGGTGCGCGTATCGCCGCCGCGTTGTAGCTGCTCGTGGTCGTCTTGTCCGGTTCGACCGACGTCAATTCCGCTATCGCGTGGTACTGGGCCGGCGCGCTCGCACTCGTCGCTCTGCACGGTGCGGGCGAGCTTTCCTTCGATCACCTCGTGAAGAGGTTGTTGGCCGCGCGCTACCCGGAGCTGGAAGGCAAACCCGCCTATGCGCTCGATCACCTGCCACGCGTGGTGATTGTCGGCGCCGGCTATGGTGGACTGGCTTGTGCGGCCAGGCTCGCGAATGCGCCGGTACAGGTAACACTTGTCGATCGTCACAAATACCACCTGTTCCAGCCACTGCTCTACCAGGTGGCCACCGCGGCGCTGGCTCCAGGCGATATCGCGGCGTCCGTGCGAAGCGTGTTTCGCGATGCAGCCAATGTGCGCGTGTTGCTGGGTACCGTGAACGGTGTCGACCGTGCTGATCAGTTCGTTAGTCTGGAGGGCGGGCAGCGCATCCCGTACGACTATCTGGTGTTGGCAACCGGCGCGAGCCATAGCTACTTCGGCCGCGATGATTGGGCGCCCTTTGCACCCGGACTCAAGCGCGTCGAGGATGCGACCGAGGTGCGCCGGCGGATTCTCATTGCCTTCGAGAAAGCCGAAGCGATCGACGCGTTGGGTGTGTTGGTGAACGGCCGGCGCATCGCGGCGCGAACGGTTCTCTGGGCGGCCGGGGTGGTGGCTTCTCCTGCGGCGCAATGGCTTCGCACCGAAGCGGACAAGGCCGGACGACTAAGAGTCGAGGCGGATCTGTCCATCGCGTATCATCCCAATGTGTTCGCTATCGGCGACACCGCGCTGTCCAACGCGTGGCAAGGGAAGCCCGTTCCCGGCCTTGCACCGGCCGCGAAGCAGGGGGGGCTATATGTCGCCAGCGTCATCGGGCACGCGTGCTCGGCCGCCGAACCCCGCACCCGTTCCGGTACCAGCACTTGGGCAGCCTCGCCACCATCGGACGCAAAGCGGCGGTCGCCGGCTTCGGTTTCGTTCGACTGACCGGGGCACTGGCCTGGTGGCTGTGGGGTCTGGTGCATGTCGGCTTTCTGGTTGGCGTGCGCAACAAGGTTTCGGTCATCCTCGACTGGTTCTGGGCCTATCTGACATTTAGCAGCAGTACGCGATTGATCACGGGTACCGCCGGTCCGGATCGCGCGGAATCGGTTGCAGCGATCATGGCTCCGCGAGTACAGTCAAAGGCTGCTTGAGCAATCATCGCTCGAACGAATGGAGGACCTGCACGTGGCACATGAGGCAGCAGTCCCAACCACCAAACGTAGCGCCGGCGAGCCGCGCGCCGAGGACCCCCGTTTCGTCAGTCAGCTCGTGCGTGACACGTTCGCACTGGTCCTTGCCGGTGGTCGAGGCACACGTCTTCATGGGCTCACCGACTGGCGCGCAAAGCCCGCGGTGCCGTTCGGCGGAAAATTCCGGATCATCGACTTCACGTTGTCGAACTGCGTGAACGCTGGTGTGCGCCGAATCGGCGTGGCGACCCAATACAAGGCGCAGAGCCTGATCCGCCACCTGCAACGCGGTTGGAGTTTTCTCGACGGGCGCTTCGGCGAATCGATCGAGCTCCTGCCCGCGCAACAGCAGATCGATGAAACCACGTGGTACCAGGGCACCGCCGATGCCGTGTTCCAGAACCTGGGCGTGATCCGACAGAACGATCCTCGCTATGTGCTGGTGTTGTCCGGCGATCACATCTACAAGATGGATTACGGCAAGCTGCTTGCCGACCATGTGACCAAGCAGGCGGATATCACGGCGGCATGCATTGAAGTTCCGGTTGCGGACGCGCGTGCGTTCGGCGTGATGGCTGTGGACGAAACCGCGCGAATTCGGCAATTCAACGAGAAGCCGGCCCAACCGGAGTCGATCCCCGGCAAACCGGATTTGGCGCTGGCCAGCATGGGCGTCTATGTGTTCAACGCCGAGTTCCTGTATGAGCAGCTCGTGCGCAACTCGATGGAACCCAAGACATCGCACGACTTCGGCAAGGATGTGATTCCACATGTCGTGCCCCGCTATCGCGTGTTCGCGCACAGCTTCGCCGACAGTTGCGTGGGGACCGTGCCGGGGTGTGTCCCGTATTGGCGCGATGTCGGAACGATCGATGCGTATTGGGAAGCGAACATGGAGCTCACCAAGGTCGTGCCCGATCTCGACCTCTACGATCAGCGCTGGCCGATCTGGACGGAGCAGCCGCAGCTGCCGCCGGCCAAATTCGTCTTTGACGACGACGCCCGCCGCGGCATCGCGGTGGATTCAATGGTTTCAGGTGGATGCGTCGTGAGCGGTGCGACCGTCCGGCGCTCGGTATTGTTCTCGGATGTGCATGTCGCCGACTACTCGATTCTCGAGGACGCCGTCATTCTCCCCAACGTTCGCATCGGCCGTCACGCAGTGCTGAAGCGGGCGATCGTCGATCGGCGCTGCGTGATTCCGGAGGGCTTTCAAGTCGGCGTCGATCCCGCGCAGGATCGCAAGCGCTTCCATGTGTCGGAGCACGGCATCGCGCTGGTGACACCGGAGTCGCTTGGACAGCGGGTGTTTCGGCCACGGTGAGGGCGCCGTCATCCGTTGATGCGACGTGCATCGCCGGTAACGAGGCCGCCGTCGGTAGACACTATTCTGGTGAACGTTTTCCGCGTGGCAGCGTAAGGCGTCCAGCAGTGCGTCGTTCGCACTGGCTGCAAATGCACGAAGCATTGGCAGCGAATCGCCCTAAAGCGCTTGGCGCACCGGTACGCGATCCCGCCCCACGATCACGGCCCGAGTTTCCTGGCCTATCGAACGATGCGTGTCCTGTTTGGCAGCACGCTGTTCCAGGACAGTCGCGTGCTGGCGGCGCGACG
>JANMUI010000963.1:0-3906 GCA_031391405.1 Betaproteobacteria bacterium | reverse complement strand
GTTCGGCTTTCGGGCCCGCGATCGATGCCGTCAAGCGTGACCAGCGCATTCCGGTCCTCAAGCCGAACGAGGCCTTATATGAAGAGCTCCTCAATAATGGAGGCCGCATCGCGCTGCTCGCGACATTCGCGCCGACAATTCCGTCGATGATGGCAGAGATCGCGGCGTATTCCGGAACCAAGAGTGCTTCGCTTCGCGTGGACACGCATCTGGTCGAAGGCGCATTGAGCGCATTGCAGAACAATCGCCCCGATGAACACAACCGCTTGATCGCAGAGGCTGCTCGATCGTTCGCGAACCATGACGCCATCGCGTTCGCCCAGTTCTCGATGGCCCCTGCCCGCGCATTGGCAGAAGCGCACATCAAGATTCCGCTCCTGACCACACCCGACACTGCAATCCGAAAACTCAGGGCACTAATCGTGTGACGTGAGCATCCGATGTTCGCTTGGGTTTGAACGGCTTGGGTCTGAACGATTGACCGTTCGCCCTGAGCTCGTCGAAGGGCTCAGGGCCGGCCTGTCGAAGGGTGAAGACCGGAGAACCCAAAAGCGGACCATCGCGCGCTGTCGAAACGCCTGCGTTACCCTTCGACAGGCTCAGGGCGAACGGAGGCTTGAGCACAGACCGATTAAGTAAGTGCCTTCAGACCTGACCACTTTTGAATTCCGCAACCGCAACTTGCGACCGACGATCACACCTTCGGACGATGAAGACCGCATCGCCGAGCGGTATCGCATCCCGGCTGCCGCAAGCGCTAGAATCAGCGCGGATTGGCAATGCAGCGAATGACCTCCATCCCTGTGATGTGATCGAGCACGCCCAAACGCGTATGCCCGCGACTGGGTACCATTGCCGAACGCCAATCAAAAGTCATCCGACCGGCCCCCATCTTCACTATCAGTAACGCCGTGCTCAACAAATTATTCTTTCGGTCCGACCTGCATGAGGATGTCGATCCGGCGCAGCGCGTTCTCGGCGTCGCGGCGTTGCCCGCGAATTCGGCAGTGCTGGCGAGTCTGCTTGCGTTGGATCCAGCGCCGGAAGTGCGTGCCGCCGCGGCTGCGCGGTCCATCGATCTAGGCACGCTCGGCGCGGCGCTCGCCTCCGAGCCGGTGCCGGAAGTGCGCGCGGCGATCTGCGCAGCGCTTGGCAATGTGCTTGCGAGCACGCCGGATAGCGCCGCTGCGCGGGCGTTCCTCGCCACGCCCGGCTGCACTGACGCGGTTCGTGCCGCGGTCGCGCTGCATACACAAGATGAGGACCGTCTCGGCGCCGCGATCGGCGGTATTCGTGATGAGGATGTTCTCGTCGACGTTGCGCTTGCCGCAGCGCATGCGCGTGTGCGGCTCGCGGCGGCCGAGCGCGTGGTCGCGCCTGCGACGCTGCGCCGCCTCGCCGACGGCGCGCGGGACAAGGACCGCGGCGTGGCGCGCCTCGCGCGCCAGCGGCTCGATGCGATCGAACATGGTGCAGAACAATCCGTCGCCGCTGACGCGATCCTCTCGCAGGCCGAAGCGCTCGCTCTGCAACCGGGCCCGATCGCGAGCGCGTTGGTTGAGCTCGATCGGCGCTGGAAGGCGCTCGATCTGGGCGATGACGCCGAGCGCTTCGCGCGCTGGGACGCGATCGGTCTCGTCCTGCAGCAGCGGTTTCAACGCGAAGCCGAAGCCCACCGGGCGAAGGTGCAGCTCGCGCAGCGATTGAACGCCTGGTTGGAATCGATGCACGCCGAGCCCGCGGCGGCGGCGCTGTCCGGGCTGCGCGAAGAGTTGCTTGCCTTGCGCTCACACGCGATCGAGAGCAACAACATCACGGCGCTCGAGAAGCTGGCCGAAGCGGAGCCGCAGCTCGTGCAATGGGAGCAGGCGGCACCGGCACTTGCGGCAGCCGAGGCGCTCGTGATCGAGGCCGAGTCTCTCGCGGCCGGCACCCCGATCGACAACGCGCAATTGCCGGAGCGCTGGCAGGTGCTGGATCTTGCCGCACGCACACCGGCGCTGACACGTCGCTTCGAAGCGGCTCTGCTCGTGATCGAACAGCGGCGCCTCGCCGTCGTGCGCGCTGCTGAGCAGCAGCAGGGAAGCGCCCGCCAACAATTGCATTCTCTGCTGCACATTGCGGAGCAAGCGATTGCCGCCGGACAGCTGCAAGAGGCCCGCGCCGCCGCCGACAAACTGCGCCCGCTGCGGTCCCTGGCAGGCCTGCTGCCGAAACCGACGATGCATCGATTGGGCAAGGTGGCGCAGCAGATCGGCGAGCTCGAACGCTGGCAGAAGTTCGGCCAACAGACGGCGCGTGTTCAGTTGAGCGAGCGTGCCGAGGCGCTGTTGACCCAGACGCTCACGCCCACCGCGCTCGCCCGCGAGGTGCAGCAGTTGCGCGCCGCATGGAAGAAGCTGGACGATGAGAATCCAGGCGTGCCGAAGCCCCTCTGGGAGCGTTTCGACCGCGCCTGTGAGAAGGCCTACGCGCCGGCCGCGCGCCACTTTGCCGAAGAATCCGCTCGATACAAGCAATCGCTCAAGCAGCGCGAGGCGTTCATTTTCGCGGCCGATGTGCATGCGCCTACGCTGCTCACCGAGCCTCGCGACTGGCGTGCCGTGGAGCGTTGGCTGCAGGAAACCGATACGACTTGGCGGGGCTCGAGCTTGGGCAGCGTCCAGGAGAGTGCGTGGAAGAAACTGGATGCGCGCTTGAAAGCAACGCTGGCACCGCTGCGAGAAGCGTTTTCGTCGGCGCGGGAGCAAGCGAAGGTTGAGCGCCAGGCGCTGATCACCGAGGCGCAAGCGCTCGCGGGTAAAGCTTTGGACCGCGATGCGCCGTCGCGAGTGAAGGAGCTCCAGTCGCGCTGGCAGGTGAATTCCAAATCCGTGACGCTCGCGCAACGCGACGAGCGCGTGTTATGGGAGACCTTTCGCACCGCCTGCAACGCGGTGTTCGACGCCCGCAAGAAATTGCGTGATGAGGGGGTGAACGCATCCAGGCGCAGCGTCGTGCGTTCGAGGCGCTATGCGAGCAGCTCGAGCAACTGGCAAGCGCGACCGACTCGGACGAAGGTCAGGCGCGCCGCACGCAGCGTGAAGCGCAGGAGCAATGGAACAAGGCGATCAAGGAAAGTGGACCGGTGCCACCGCCCGTTGAGACACGGTGGCGTTCCGCCCGCGCCAAGGTCGACGAGATGCTACGCGGTCGCAGCCGCGCGAAAGAAGTCGCGGTGTGGCGCGCGCTCCTCGACAAGGAGCGCCTGTGCGAGGAGCTCGATGCACTGGTGATCGCAGAAGGAAATGCCGAAGCGGGCGAAGTACAACAGCGGTGGTCCGCGCTGCCGCCGCTTGCCGCCGCATGGGAGAAAAAGCTCCTTACACGTCGCGACGCCGCGATCCAGGCGATGGCGGATCATGATGCACGCGCCCGTCTGCAGAAGCGGATCAAAGACAGTGAGGTCGTGCGCAGCGACGCGTTGCTCGAGCTGGAGCTGATGCTCAGGCTCGAAAGTCCGCCGGAAGTGCAGGCAGCGCGGCGTGCCATGCAGGTCAAGCAATTGCGGAATCGATTCAATGTTGCAGAGCCGGGGACAAGCGGTGCGGCGGATCAGATCCTGCTTGAATGGTGTGCGCAACCGGGCGTGATCGACGCGCGGGACCGGGGCCGCTGCGAACAGATTATCGCGGCGATCGAACGGCGGGGTTGAGCGGGTCGTCTGATCTGGAAATCAATTCACCGATCAATTCACCGGATACCCAACGATGATCACGACAACACTGGGTCGCAACGGCCCGCAGGTCTCGATCCTTGGCTTGGGGTGCATGGGCATGTCCTCCGGCGTGTACGGTCCGGGAGACGATGTCGAGAGCGCCGCCACGTTGCATGCCGCGCTTGAAGCGGGCGTGACCTTGCTCGATA
>JANMUI010000959.1:0-8819 GCA_031391405.1 Betaproteobacteria bacterium | reverse complement strand
GCAGCGGGGCTTCATGAGCGGGATGCAAAGTGAAGTGGTGTACGGCCGCAACGAGCCTGCGCTGATCTACTTTCATCAGTGACTGCAGGCCGCGATCGGTCAATGAAAAGACGCGGACCGTTCGGGCTAAGGACAGACCCGCCGGCTCCTTCGCATCATGCGGGTCGAACGCGCCCGGTAATCGTGTCGATGAGCCGAGGCGTGTCGGCAGGCGGTGCATCTCCGCGCCATGCGACATGACCGTCCGGGCGCACGAGGACAAAGCGTTTGTCATACAGGGTGCGCACGGCCGGATCATCGATTGCAGCGACGTGCATCGGCACCTTAGCCTGCCGCGCACCGTCAATGAACGGCGTGGTCTCGCTCTCTCGCGCATCGAACGTCAGCAAGACAAATCCACGGCCAAACAGATCCAGAATAGAACGCCCATCCCGCAACCATGCGTGAGGCGCGCGACAACCGGGACGCGAAGTAGGGCGATAGATAATCGGCTCATCAAGCTCGGCCATCGCACGCATTCGATATTCCGGTTCGCCATACGCACAGATCGGCGAGTCCAGATAGCGGTACCCAAGATGCATATTGAGGCAGAACCATTCGCGCTTCATGCCCTCCATCAGCGCATTGCCGACTTGACTGCGCACCGCGCGCCCGGCCTCGCTCTCTTCGAATAACGCATCGCTACTTCGCGCGGACTTCATCGTCATCAGGTTACCGGTCGAGAAGCGCGTGATGCGTTCGGCAATCGGCTTTCGTTCGATGCCGTACGAATCGAGCAACGCCGCGCCGCCCCAACCGTCGAGCATGGCCGCGAGCTTCCAGGCGAGGTCGATCGAATCGGCGATGCCGGTATTCATGCCCAGTCCACCGGTGGGCGAGGTGAGATGGCAGGCGTCGCCGCAGATGAACACGCGCCTGTCACCATATCGTTCAGCAACGAGCTCGGTGCGCACCCAGGGCAGGATGCTGAGGATGTCCATATCGAAGGGGCGCCCGAGCATGCGGTAGGCGAACCCTTTCAGTTCGGATTCAGCGTACGCGCGCTGATCGTCGGCGCTGCCGATGATCGACATCCGCCATTGGTCTTTGCCGTTGATCGCAACCACCGTGCCCCATATGCCGGCCGCTCCGACCAGGAGGTAGCGATAGCCCGGCCGCTTGTCGTGCAGCGCATTGAATCCCGCGCAACGAAAAATGACGTTGGTGGTGTAGGTGAGCACGCCGCGCCCATGCATCGGAATTCGCAACTGCTCGCGGACGCGGCTCTTGCCGCCGTCACAGCCGACCAGATACTTCGCGCGGATGGTGAGCTGATCGCCCGACTCGAGCATCCGGATCCGCGCCGTCACCCCGCGGTCATCCTGCTCGAATGCAAGGAGCTCATGTCGATAGAGGAGGGCGCATGTCGTTTGTGATGCCGCGAACCTCCGCAGGATCGGATCGAACATGTTCTGCGGGCAACGCTCGCGATGCTGCGGGCTTTCCGGCGGCGTCGGCTCGTCCCGCATCGAGGGCATTGGCTGGCGACCGAGCTCATAGCCGTTCAGCGCGGTCAAATAGACGTTGTCCTGCGGATAATCGCGATCGTACGGACTGGCTTCGACCTGTCCGACGATTCCCCAGCGACGGCAGAATTCCATCGTCCGGATCCCGACCATATCCATTTTCGGCTGATAAATGGATCCGTCGCCTCGCTCGACGACGATGCAGCGCTTACCACGCCAGCCCAGGTCTCCGCCCAGGGCGAGGCCAACCGGCCCCGCGCCAACAATGAGGACATCGGTATCGACGGTCGATTCGGTCATGGAACGTGGGCATGCATTTGAAGCGTCAATCGAGCCTATCTGCAGGAGCGCCCGCGCGAATGCGCACGGGATGGTTCAGGGGCACATGCTATGATCGTTCAACGCAGTGATGTTGACGGGATCATGATCGTTTTCGAGTTGAGTTGCGACGCGAAGCACCGGTTCGAAGGTTGGTTCGCTTCGGGCGAGGACTTCCAAGGGCAGACCGCGCGGGGATTGTTGACGTGTCCGACGTGCGGTACGAAAGCGATCACGAAGGTGCCGATCGCAAAGATTGGGCGCTCTGAAACGCAAGCCCTCGTTCCCGCGGCCAACGAGGCACCAGAGCCGTCAGGGAACACCGTTCCGGTAAGCATGCCCGATCGCGCCAAGATGATGGCGTTCATCGACCACATGCTCTCGACCTCCGAGAATGTCGGCAGCAGGTTCGCCGAGGAGGCCCGTCGCATCCATCGCGAAGAGGCGCCCGCTCGTTCAATTCGTGGACAAGCCTCGCGCGAAGAAACCGAAGCGCTGCTGGAAGAGGGGATCCCCGTGCTGCCGCTTCCTGTTCCGCCACAAACCGACTGGCATTAGACGGTCGCGCCCGCTCCGCTGCAATCCGACCATGCTTGATCTTGCCCGCGTCGAACTTGCAGCGAAGCGCCTGCAAGGCGTTGCGCATCGCACGCCCGTGGTCACCTCACATACGCTCGACGAGCGTATCGGCGCGCAGGTTTTTCTGAAGAACGAAGGCGTGCAGCGCGCTGGTGCGTTCAAGTTTCGCGGTGCATTCAATGCGATTTCCGCGCTGCCGGACGATGTTCGCAAGCGCGGCGTGGTCGCGTGGTCATCGGGAAACCATGCGCAGGCTGTCGCGTTGGCCGCGCGGATGTTCAAGGTACGCGCAGTCATCGTCATGCCAACCGATGCGCCGATCACGAAGCTCGATGGCACGCGCGGCTATGGTGCCGACATCGTGTTGTACGACCGCTACAAGGAAGACCGCATCGCAATCGCGTTGGGAATAGCAAAACGCGACGGCCTTGCGCCCATTCCGGCGTACGACGACTTCGACGTGATGGCCGGACAAGGCACCGCGGCACTCGAATTGCTCGCGGACGTTCCTGACTTGGACGTCTTGCTTGCCCCGGTGGGCGGCGGTGGTTTGATGGCCGGATGTGCGACGGTGGCGAGCGCGTTACGTCCATCGATCAAGATTTTCGGTGTGGAGCCGGAAGCCGGCAACGACACGCAGCGTTCGTTCGTCACCAGCGAGCGGATCACGATTCCGGTTCCCCAGACGATCGCCGACGGCCTGCAGGTGAATGCGCCCGGCGAGCTGACATTCGCGGTGAATCGCAAGCTGGTCACCGAAATCCTGACCGTATCGGATGCGTCGATCGTGCGGGCGATGCGGTTTCTGTTCGAGCGGCTGAAACTGGTCGTCGAGCCAAGTGGCGCGGTGCCGGTGGCGGCGATGATGGACAACCCAGGTCGATTCGCCGGCAAACGGGTGGGTGCCATCTTGTCCGGCGGGAATGTGGGCGTGGATCGATTCGTCGAACTGATCGGCAAGTTCGCTGAAACCTGAGGACACAATCAATGGAAAACGCAGAGCTCAAAGTGGATGGCATGACATGCGGCGGTTGCGTTCGCAGCGTGACCAAGGCGATTGCGAAGGTGCCTGGCGTCGCTGATGTGAACGTTTCGTTGGAGGATCGAACGGCGCACGTCACATTCGATCCGGCCCGGGTGAATCGCGCTGCAATTCGGCAGGCGGTAATCGATGCGGGGTATGAAAGCCCGTAGGCGCGCAGATCACGATGCGGATGCCCTCTCTTCTGCACTTTCGACAGCGGCATAATGTATATTATGTTAAATGGTACTTGCGTTACCCTTTCGACAGGCTCAGGGCGAACGGAGGCTTAAGCATAAACACCTAAGTAAGTGCCATTCCGAACTGCACCCGCAAGCGACCGACCGCGCCGACGGATCGGCGTCCAACGATCACTTCCGTTTGAAGGCGTCCATGGCGCCACCGATTCGGGCGCCTTCCTCGACCACCGTCGCCACATCGGACTTTGTGATCGGCCTTTCCTGCAAGACCCCGCTGGTTCCCAGCACGACGACACTGATGAAAATGCTGATTCCGATGACTATTGGCATGGCTTCTTCCTCCGTGTTCTCGGGCTCGATATTGCCAATTTCTTCACTTCTTTGCCCCACCTTGCTTCAACAGCGCCACGATCGCCAGATGCTTGCGCTCCGAAGCCATGGCAAGCGCCGAAAGGCCGTCTTCATTCACCAGATTCGGATCGGCCCGCTCCCACAGCAACGCCTTGACGAGCGCCTCATGCCCTTGGCGGGCTGCAAGCATCAAGGGCGTCGATCCATTCGGCGAGCGGCCATCGATCGGCGCGCTGTTCTCGAGCAAATACTGACAGACGTCGGCGTGCCCGTGATACGCCGCATAGTGAAGCGCTGTCCATCCCGGATGAACAATCTCGGCGCCTGCCTGATGCAGCATCTGCACGACCGGCAAATGGCCGTGGAACGCGGCGAACATGACCGCCGATTCGCCTTGTGCATTGCGCCTGTTGAGTTGCGCCTTGCTCTTGACCAGGTGCGCCACGATCGAGGCATGTCCAGTCCGTGCAGCCTCCATGAGCAGCGACAAACCCTTTTCATCGGTCGAGTCGACCGAGAATCCACGCGCCAGACCGCGCTCGACCGTCTTCAGATCATTTTTTCGGACCGCCTCGAAAAGCTCACCGACATTGGCGAACCCTGGCGCTGCCAGCAGC
Organism: Betaproteobacteria bacterium; assembly: GCA_031391405.1. Classification (GTDB taxonomy): domain Bacteria; phylum Pseudomonadota; class Gammaproteobacteria; order Burkholderiales; family SG8-39; genus SHXR01. The sequence goes on along the minus strand of JANMUI010000959.1, from coordinate 4,228 downwards.
ACGCCCATGATGATGCCCATCAATGACAAGACGCATGAACGCGATCGGTGCGACCAATTTGATCCGATGGTGCGCGGCATTGGATCGTCCAAATCGACGTAGTCGGGTTGATCAATCAACTGAGCTCGACCTTGAAAAGTCTTGAAAAATTACCTGAAGTTGTTTCTGCAACTGACTCAATTGAAACACTTCTCAACTCCGCAATGAATGCTGCGACATACTTGACCCAGGCGGGTTGATTAACCCGTCCGCGCTTGGGAACCGGCGCGAGATAAGGCGAATCCGTCTCCACCAGGAGTCTGTCGAACGGCACCTTGCGGGCCACGTCGCGCAGGCTTTCCGCGCTCTTGAATGTGACGATCCCGGAGAACGAGATGTAGAAGCCCTGATCGAGCGCCGCCTTGGCAACGTCCCAAGATTCGGTAAAGCAGTGCATGACCCCGGCTCGCTCGCATGCTCCTTCCTCGCTCATGATCCGGATCGTGTCTTCAGCGGCCGAGCGCGTGTGGATGATCAACGGTTTGCCGCAGGCCCGCGAGGCGCGGATATGGGTTCTGAACCGCTCTCGCTGCCACTCGAGATCGCCTTTCAAGCGAAAGTAATCGAGCCCCGTCTCGCCGATTGCGATGATCTTTGGATGCGCGGACAGCGCGACCAGCGATTCGACCGTGATCGGTGCCGCATCCGGATAATCAGGATGCACGCCGACCGATGCAAACAGATTGGCGTGACCTTCGGCGAGTGCCAGCACGCCTGGGAATCCCTCCATGGTGACTGACACGCAGAGCGCATGGGTGACGCCTTCACGCGACATCTCGGCCAACACCTCGTCGTGGCGGCCGGCGAAGTCCTCGAAGTCCAGATGACAATGGGAATCGACCAGATTCATCGGGCGCTGCCCGTCGCCGCGCTAACGACGAGCGCATCGCGATAACCCTGGAATAGTCGCTCGTAGACGAGTCGCGGATTGAGCGGATGCAAGGCAAGCGCACGCGCTTCCGCGAGCTCCCGGATCCATCGCTGCAATTCGAGCCGATCCAGTTTCTGCGCGGCAGCGCCAAGCTTGTCGTGATGTTCAATGTAGTAGCGCGGCGGGATGCCAAGGCTCGCAGCCATCAGGTCAAACCCCCATTTTTGCAGCAGATCCACGACCTGGGGCACCGGCAAATCCTTTACGGCCGAGGCAAGTGAAAGCGGCTCGGCATAATGGGTATCGAGGGCTTCGACCAGAACCGCCCCCACCTCGCGTCGCGCCTGGTTCTCGAGGGCATCCAGCGGCGCGCCGCTTGCAAGCGCAAGGTGGAACGAGGGCGCTTCGACGCCCTGCTCCCGGAGCCACGCCGCGCCGGCCTCCAATGTCGGCTTCGCGAGATCCACGCGCTGGCAGCGGCTGATGATCGTCGGCAGGAGCTTGCCGGCATCGTGCGACACCAGAATGATGAGCGTGCGCGGCGGCGGTTCTTCGAGCGTCTTGAGGAGCGCGTTGGCAGTGCTCGTATTCATTGCTTCGGCCGGCGCGAGAATCGCAATCCGCAGTCCGTTGCGATGCGAGCTCATGACGACCCACTCTTGCAACGCGCGGATCTGCGCAATTCGAAGCTGGGTCGACGGGGCCTTGGCGCCGGCCTTGGTCTTTGCTTCGCCATCGTCCTCGGATTCAGCTTCATTCCCGGGCTCGAGCAGGCGCAGATCGGGATGCGTCCCCTGCCCCGTCCAGCGGCAGGCGAGGCACGCCATGCATGGAAAGCCGCTTGACGGCAGCGCTTCGCAGAGCAACGACCTGGCGAAAAGCTTCGCGAGGTGCAGCTTGCCGATGCCTCGCGGTCCGCGAAAAAGCAGTGCATGCGGCAACGCCACGCGTCGGGCCATGAGCTGTTGCCAGGGTTCTGACTGCCAATGCAGGATCATCTTGAACAGAATGCCAAGAGCACGCTCTCGACATTCTCTTGGACGGCATCGATCGCCCGGTCGGTGGAGATGATCTTCAAGCGCGCCGGCTCCTGCTTCGCGCGTTCGAGATAAGCCTCGCGGACACGTTGAAAGAATTCGGGATCCTGGCGCTCGAAGCGATCCAGGCTTTGTGCCGCACTTTCGCGCCGCGCCATGCCTACTGCAACCGGCACGTCAAAGAACAAGGTGAGGTCGGGCTGCAAATCGCCATGGACCCATTGCTCGAGCGCTTTCAGTCGACTGAAAGGCAGCCCGCGGCCACCGCCCTGGTAGGCAAACGTAGCGTCGGTGAAGCGGTCGGATACGACCCAGCTTCCGCTTGCTAACGCCGGACGGATCACCTTGTCGAGATGCTCCGCCCGCGCGGCAAACATGAGGAGTGTTTCGGTGTCGAGCGCCATAGGCTCGGCCAATAGAAGTTTGCGGAGGCTTTCCCCCAATGGCGTTCCGCCCGGCTCTCGTGTCAATCGGACCGCAACGCCACGCGCCATCAGAAACGCCTCGATCGCCGGGATGAGCGAGCTTTTCCCGGCACCGTCGATGCCTTCCAGCGTAATGAACTTTCCGCGCGCCACCGCCTGCACTTCATCCTCCACTGCGTTGATAGCGTGCGACGGCCTGATTATGCTCATCGAGTGTCTTTGAGAATTGACTCGTTCCATCGCCCTTCGCAACGAAGTAGAGCACATCGCTTTGCGCGGGTTGGACCGCTGCCCGGAGCGACGCGAGCCCCGGCATCGCAATCGGCGTGGGGGGAAGTCCGGTCCTTGTATACGTGTTGTACGGCGTATCGTGCAATAAATCCCTGCGTCGCAGATTGCCGTCGAAGTGGGAGCCGATTCCGTAGATGACCGTGGGATCCGCCTGCAATCGCATGCCCATGCGCAATCGGTTCGAGAAGACGGCGCCGATCAATTCTCGATCCTCGCCGCGACCGGTCTCTTTTTCGATGATCGAGGCCATCACCAGCACGTCGTGCGGCGATGCGAGCGGACTCGTCGGATGGCGATCACCCCAAACTGCCGACAGATGCGCTTGCATGCTCTTGTATGCGCGGCGCAAGACCGCGATATCCGAGGTGCCCTTAGAAAAGCGATAGGTATCTGGATAAAACAGGCCTTCCGCGTGTCGCTCGGCCGCGCCGATTTTGGCGAGGAGGTCACCCTCTGCCAGCCCGCTGGATTCCTTGAGCAGATCGGGATGCTCTTCGATGGCTTTCCGATACTGTCGAAACGTCCATCCCTCCACGAACCGGATTTCCGACAGGATTGCATCGCCGCGAATCAACTTGTCCAGGATATCAAGCGGTGATTCCGTGGGTCCGATCTCATATACGCCGGCCTTCAGGACGGCATTTTCACGAAGCACTCGGGTAAGGAGCACGAAGGCATCCTCATAGATCGGGATACCGCCGTTCCGCAGTTGCTTCGCAGCAGAACGAACACCGCTTCCAACCCGAATCTCGACTTCGGTGACGCTCTTGAGTGCACCGATCGGCGTCCGCGCCCAGTGATACGCATAGGCGCCGGTGCCCGCGATGGCGGCGACCAGGATTGCGAAAAGAAAGAGGATCACACGCACGATGGATCGCATTATTGGAGATTCGAGGGGCACGTGGTCGATCACACTTGAAGACTTGAAGACCGCGTGGCACACCCAGAATAAGGGTCCGAAGTGCCCAGACCCTATAATAGGTCGCTCAATTCAATGTCGATATTCTAACGGGCAAGCGGATGCAAGTCGTGGATACGTGGTTGGACTATTTGGTGGAACGTGGGGCGCGCGTTGACAACGCCCAGGTGCGTGATTTCGGCGATCCGGATGCCGAGCGCCGTGCAACCGCAAGCGGCGAGACGATCGTGGCGTCGCTCGAACATCTTGCGAGCTTGCATTTCACCGGCGATGACGCGGTCCCTTTCCTGCATGGACAGGTCACCGCCGATGTCGTTGCCCTTTCCCCGGGTTCGGCGACCCTTGGCGCCTACTGCACAGCCAAGGGCAGAATGCTCGCGACCTTCTGGCTTTGCCGTGAAGCGACCGGGCTCACACTATTGCTCGATACGCAAATCACGCAAGCAATCCACAAGCGCCTCGCGATGTTCGTCATGCGCTCGAAAGTGAAGATCGCACATCAGAACGGTACGAATGTCGCGATCGGCATCGCGGGCAGGAACGCCGAAGCCGTCCTTCGCAATATGGGGATTGCGCCGGCCGAGCGCAAAGTCGTTCGGACCGCCGCCGGCGACCTATGGTGGTGCGTTGGCCCCGATCGATTTAT
>JANMUI010000953.1:0-6059 GCA_031391405.1 Betaproteobacteria bacterium | reverse complement strand
GTCAACGGCGCCCAGGCTGCGGATCGCCGCATTGCAGTCAGGGCATCGAATCGGCTGGTCGGACAGGAACGGAAGGTCCCGATCCACGCCCTGACAGTAATTCAATGGTAGCTCACCCGGACCGGAATTGCGCGAGTGTCGAGTCGAGGCCGCTATCGCCCGCTTTCGTACAGCTCCGCCTTGTGAATGTACTCGAGCACCGAATCGGGCAGGAGATAGCGGGCGCTATCGCCGCGGCGGACCAGGGCGCGAATATTGCTGGCCGAGATGTCGAGTGACGTGATCGTCTGGTGGTACACCAGACCGCATGGCTGCTGCGCCAGGCGCTTGGGGTCCGCAGTGAACAATGATCCCCACATTTCCTGCAGCGGCAACGGAATCGACGAGGTGAGCTCGTACCCCGGCCGGCTGGCGACCACGATATGCGTGAGCTTGAAGAAATCCTGCCAGCGCTCCCAGAATGGAAATCCGAAGAAGGCATCGGCACCAAGGAGCAGGCAAAGCGGGCGTTCACCGATCTCGGCGCGAATCTCTTCGATCGTCTTGATGGTGTAACTCGGTTCGTTGCGCCGCACCTCGCGGGCATCGACGCGCAGAATCGGATTGCCGGCCGTTGCAAGGTAGGCCATCGCCAGGCGATGCTCGGAACCGGCGAGCGGCAACGTTCTATGTGGCGGCTGGCCGGCCGGAATCAGCCGGATCTCGTACAAGCTGAGTGCCGTTGCGATCTCTTCGGCAAAACGCAGGTGCCCGAGGTGCACCGGATCGAATGTGCCGCCAAGAATGCCAAGAGGCGATGTCTTGTTCATGAATCGAATTGTCGCGGGTTGCGGGGTCACGCCATTGTAGCCCGCGCATGATCGGGTGTAGCGGCTAGACTAGACTCGGAGAGAAATCCCTGAAGATGGAGGCCATACCATGATTGATCCGCTGATCGTCGAAAAAATCATCGACGCCGCGCTTATCGAGGACATCGGATTCTGTGATTTGACGAGCGAGCTCGTGATCCCGCGCGATGCCACCGCGGAGCTCGCGCTCAACGCCCGGCATGAAATGGTGATCGCCGGCATCGATATCGCCGGACAGGTATTCCGTCGTCGGGTGCCCGATTGCCGATTCGAGAAGCGGGTGGAAGACGGCGCGCGCGTTGCGGCCGGCACCCGCCTTGCGGTGGTCACCGGACATGCGCAAGGCTTGCTCACCGCCGAACGTACCGCGCTCAATCTCCTGCAGCACCTGTCGGGCATCGCCACGCTCACCGCGACATATGCCGACAAGATCCGTGGAACGAAAGCGGTGCTGATCGATACCCGCAAGACGACCCCTGGATTGCGCGCCCTCGAAAAGCATGCAGCGCAGATGGGTGGTGCGCGAAATCATCGGTTGCGGTTGGATGACGGCGTGCTGATCAAGGACAACCACATCGCGGTATGCGGCTCGATCAAGGCCGCGGTCGAACGCGCGCAAAAAGGCTGCCCGACGCTCACGAAGATCGAAGTCGAATGCGACACGCTCCTGCAGGTGCAAGAAGCACTGGACGCGCGTGCCGATTGCATCCTGCTCGACAACATGACCAACGACCAGATGCGGGAAGCCGTGCGGATGGCAGGTGGCCGCGTTCCACTCGAAGCCTCGGGCGGCGTGCGGCTGGAAACCATTCGGGGCATCGCCGAGACAGGCGTCGATTTCGTATCGGTCGGTCGCATTACGCAATCAGCCCCGGCGGTTGACATCGGTCTCGATGCTGTCATTCGCACCTGAGACCAGGATGCCAAAAAGTGTCTGTCTTTTTTGTTCCGCTTCGCAGGGATTGCCGCCCGAATACATCAAGCTTGCGGAGGCATTTGGTACGCGCATTGCTCAGCATGGCATGCGCCTCGTCTATGGCGGCAGCGCGCGCGGGTTGATGATCGCCGCAGCCAGTGCTGCGCACGCGGGCGGTGCATCCGTCTTCGGTGTGATGCCTCGATTGCTGATTCCGCGCGAGGGCGTGGGCTCCTCGGTCGGTGAGATCAGAATTGTTGAGACGCTGTCTGAGCGCAAGCAATTGATGGCTGAAGCATCCGATGCGTTCGTCGCCATCCCGGGCGGCATCGGCACACTCGACGAAGTGGCCGAGATGATCACTTGGAACGAGCTTGCCATTCACGCAAAGCCTGTCTACCTGCTCAATGTATTCGGCTTCTGGGATCCGCTCCTGGAATTCTTCGCGCGCGGCCGAACGCTTGGTCTGATCCGGCCAAGTTTCGATACAAGCTGCACGGTGGTGGATTCGCTCGACGCATTGTTCGCGGCGCTCGAGGGGACGCGTTAGAACCACCGCTTCAATCAACCACGACGACACGACGGTCGCGACGAACGTCGCGCGTTGCTTCCCTGCTATGCTTTTGCCCGGACAAATCGGGCCGGAGCTCGCGGCCCGCCCCTTTACACATGACGCATTCTTAAACTCAGCTCATCATGCCAAAACGCGAAAACGTTGCTGCCGGTAAGAAGTACCAGGACATCCTGTTCAAGGTGGAAAACCAGGTTGCCTGGATCACCATCAATCGTCCGCGCGCACTCAACGCGTTTCGTGAACAGTCGCTCGATGAAATGATCGATGCATTCAAGACCACGCGTGAAGATCCATCGATCGCCTGCGCGGTGGTCACCGGCACCGGCGACAAGGCGTTCTCGGCGGGCGGTGATTTCTACGCGATGAAGCGGCTCAATCGCGCCAACGCCCATATGTGGAACGACCGGATGCTGGGCCTTGCCATGACCATCCGCGGCCTCAACATTCCGGTCATCGCGATGGTGAATGGCTGGTGCATGGGTGGTGGACATGAGCTTGCGCTCTGGTGCGACCTCGTCATCGCCTCGGAGAACGCGGTGCTGGGTCAGACCGGCGCGAAAGTGGGGGCGTGCCCAACCGTCGGTGCCACGCAGTACATCCCGCGCATCATCGGTGAGCGGCTCGCGCGCGAAATGATTTTCCTTGGCCGTCGCTTCGGTGCGAAAGAAGCGGTGGAAGTCGGACTCATCAACAAATGCGTCCCGCAAAAGGATCTGCTCGCCGAAACGTTGAAGTGGTGCGAGACCATCAAGGGCCACAGCTCGCAGACCCTGCGTGCGACCAAGAAGTCGCTCAACCACGAGTCGGACGATCTGTACTCATCATGGCAACACGGCATGGAGCTGCTCGCACACGTCTGGGGATCGGAAGAAAGCCTCGAAGGCATGCAGGCGTTTCTCGATGGACGAAAGCCGAACTTCAATCAATACCGGCTGCGCAACAAGCGCGAGCTCGACAAGTACATGGACGGGTTCGAGCGCGGTCTCAACCAGCCGCCGGCATTGCGGCGAGCGGCGAAGAAGCGTTAGGAACAACTTTCACCACAGAGGACGCAGGGGACGCAGAGGTGTTCGATGTTTCGGTAATGAGTTGCGCATGCAATTGGTATTCACTCGACATATCGTCCCGAAAGGGCAAGCCTCCAACCGCTTTTCCTTTGCGTCCTTTGCGTCCATTGCGGTGAACATTTGCTCGAAGGAAGTATGGAAGCCGTAACCGCCCTAGCCGGCATTCGCATCCTCGATCTCACCCGCGTGCTGGCCGGGCCTCTTTGCACCATGACGCTCGCCGACTACGGCGCCGATGTCATCAAGGTGGAACCACCCGACCGCGGCGATGACGTGCGCGGTTGGGGCCCGCCGTTTTTTGGCAGCGATGCCGCCTATTTTCTCGGATTCAATCGCAACAAGCGTTCTATCACCCTCGATCTCGGCAAGCCCGCCGGCCGCGAAGTCCTCGGTGCACTGGCGAAAAAAGCCGATGTCGTCATCGACAACTTCAAGACCGGTACGATGGAGAAATGGGGCTTCACCAACGAATGGTATGAAGCCAACGCGCCTCAGGCCGTGCGCTGCTCGATCACCGGCTACGGCACCACCGGGCCGAAGGCTGGGCTGCCGGGCTATGACTTCATCCTGCAAGCCGAGTCGGGTTTGATGAGCATCACAGGCGATCCCGACGGGCGCCCGATGAAGTATGGCGTTGCGGTGGTCGACATGATGACTGGCATGCTGGCTGCAAATGCCATTCTTACGGCCTTGCACGCACGGCACCGCACCGGTCGCGGGCAGGCAATCGAAGCGTCGCTGTTCGACACGTCGATTTTCATGCTCGCGAATGTCGCCAATAATTTTCTTGCCGCGGGCAAGGAACCGCGCCGCTTCGGCAACGGCCATCCGAATGTCGTCCCCTATGACGACTATCCTACTTCTGATGGACGCCTCGTATTGGCGTGCGGCAACGATGGCCAGTTCGAGCGCGTCGCGCGGATCCTCGGCCATCCGGAATGGCTCACCGATCCCCGCTTCGCGAAAGTGCGCGATCGCGTATCCAATCGCGAGGCAATGGATGCGGCGGTCAGCGAGGCATTTCGAACCCAGTCGACCGAACATTGGATCGAACAGCTACGCAGTGCAGGCGTGCCATGCGGTCCGATCGCGACGGTTGCCGGTGCCGTGAACGATCCGCAGACGGTCGCGCGCGGACTCGTCGTGGATGTCGAGCATCCGGCGATGGGGCACTACCGCATCGTCGGACCGGCCGTGCGACTGACCGACACACCGCCGACCCTGCGAACAGCCCCGCCGGCGCTGGGTGAACATACGGATGCGGTGCTTGCAGAAGAGCTTGGGTACACTCGCGAGGAGATTGGGGGGTTGCGGGCGTCGGGCGTTATCTAAAGCTTCTAAGGCCTCTAAAGCGTCTAAAGCCTCAGAAATTCACCACGGAGGACGCGGAGGACACAGAGGAAAAGCGGGGGTATAAGCGATCTCGCGATCATTCAACCTGCGATTCCGAGTGGTCTTGCCATTGGGATCAATTGTTGAGGGCGGACGTAGTTGCCCGTTCGTCCCGAGCTTGTGTGTGGGGCGGACGTAGTTGCCCGTTCGTTCTGAGCTAGTGTGGGGGCGGACGTAGTTGCCCGTGCCTCCTGAGCTCGTGTGGGGGCGGGATGTAGTTGCCCGTTCGTCCTGAGCTTGTCGAAGGATGGACGCGCACGTTCGTCCTGAGCGCTTCGACAGGCTCAGGACAGGCTTGTCGAAGGATGAGCGCGCACGTTCGACGACTTCACTCCTCGCTTTGCGATGCCATCTGCAGTTCTGATTGTTTTCCCAAGACCATGAAAGCAGCCCCGTTCGAATATGCGCGCGCCGCCTCGATTGACGAGGCCTGTGCATTGCTTGCGCGTCACGGCGTGGATGCACGGCTGATCGCCGGCGGGCAAAGTCTTGTGCCGATGATGGCGATGCGACTCGTGCGCCCGTCGGTGCTTGTCGACATTCATCGCATCGCGGCGCTGCACGAGTGGCGTATCGACCAAGACACGCTTTGCGTGCGGGCATGCGTGCGCCAGAACGTGATCGAGCGCAATGCTCTGCTCGGTAGTGCCGTCCCGCTTCTGCGTAAAGCCATTCGGTGGATCGGCCATACGCAGACGCGCAATCGCGGTACGGTGGGCGGCTCGCTCGCACATGCGGATCCCTCGGCTGAGTTGCCGCTCGCTGCGGTGACGCTCGATGCGAGACTCGCTGCACGCTCTTCGAGCGGCGATCGCACGATTCCAAGCATCGCGTTTTTCACCGGCCCGATGAGTACCGCATTGCGTCCGGCCGAGTGTCTCGTCGAGGTGCGTTTTCCAATCTGGCGCGATCCGCGCGTCGGCAGCGCGTTCGAGGAGGTCGCGATCCGCCATGGCGATTTTGCGCTGGTTGCGGTGGCAGCGCAGGTGGCCATGCAAGCAAACGGATTGTGCGCGCGGGCTGCGATCGGCGTCGGCGGAGCGGCGCCCTCGCCGGTCGCGTTCCCGGACATTGCGACCCGGCTGATCGGCACACGGCTGGACGGCGCTGCAATCCGCGAAGCCGCCCACGCGATTGCACGCCGTCTTGATCCGATGTCCGACCTGCATGCAAGCGCCGACTATCGCCGGCATCTGGCTCACACGTTGATCGTGCGCACACTCGGTGCCGCGCGTGACGAAGCACTGGCACCAAGTCATGGC
>JANMUI010000941.1:0-4595 GCA_031391405.1 Betaproteobacteria bacterium | reverse complement strand
CTTCGTCACCTCGAAGAACTTGTTCTGATCGATGACGGAAAGCGGGATCTCCAGCCCGTCGATGGCGCCCTGCTGCACCGCCGTGAACACCTCGCCCCACGCCATCGGCACCGCATTGCCACCGAGCGAGGAGAACATGCCGATGTAGACCGGGTTCTGCATGACGCGATACTTGACGCCCTTGATGTCGTCCGGCTTGGTGACGGGACGCACATTGTTGATCATGTTGCGAAAGCCGCCCTCCATGTAGCCAAGGACCTTTACGCCTTTCGCGTCGAGCTTGTCGGCGAGCTTCTTGCCGACCGATCCATCGAGCACCTTCTGCGCCTGCGCCTCGTTCTCGAAGAGGAATGGCAGATCATTCAACTGGAATGCCGGTTCGATCTGCGAGATCACCGCGTTGGTGATGATCCCACCGTCCACGGTGCCAAGGCGCATGCCTTCGATGAGCGGTTTCTCGTCGCCGATCTGCCGGTTCGGAAAGAGCTGGACGTCGACCTTGTTGCCCACACGTGCTTCGAGCGCTTTCTTGAATTCGCGCGCACCGACCGCGTACGGATCGGTTTCACCCGCACCGCTGGTCCACCCCATCTTGATGACGATCTTCTGTTGTGCCGATGAGGCAAGCGGGACGGCGAACAGCGCCGCGGCGAGGGTAAGGCGAAGCGAGCGATCGAGCATGGAGATACTCCTGAAAGAGCGGGTGGCAAGTCGGGTTGGCGCGTCGCGGCAGACACCGCAGCCAAGCGGGCCCGATCATAGCGCGCCGGGGCGGGGTCTGCGAATTTGCGGCTACACTCGCATGACCCTTGGATCGCCAAGGGGCTCTCGAGGAGGAAATCGTGTCCAGCATTGCGCCGACCCCACGCGTCGAGCATCCGCCTCGTCCGGGCATTGAATATGGCGATCGCTTCCGGATCGGCATGCTCGTCCCCTCCGGAAACATCGTGGCCGAGCCGCAGGTGAAAGCGATGCTGCCGCCTGGCGTTGCGGTCTACAGCACACGCCTGCCGCTCACCGGTAGCTCGCGCGAAGAGCTGCTTGCGATGGTGGAAGACGTCGAGCACGGCACGCAATTGCTCGCAGACGCACGCGTCGATCTCATTGCGTTCAACTGTACGGCCGTCTCCACCTACAGCAAGGAAATGGAGTTGGGCATCAAGACCCGGATCGCCGGGGTGGCGAAAGGGCCCGTCGTCGCGACGTCCGAGGCACTGGTGGCTGCTCTGCAAGTATTGGATGCGCGTCGGATCGGTCTCATCACGCCCTACATCAAGGCTGTCAATGAGCGCGAAGCGCGGTTTCTGGAAGCCGCGGGATTCGAGGTTCTCGTCGACGTCGGCTTGGGGATGGCGACCAACGCGGAGATGGGCAAAGCGCCGCCGGAACGATGGCTCGAATTGGTGCGGCAGCATCGGAACGACAAGGTGGATGCGTATCTCGTGAGCTGCACCGCGATCCGTTCGGCGGAGGTGATCGACGAGATGGAGCAGGCGACCGGACGACCTGTCATTACCAGCAACCAGGCGCTCGTCTGGTATTGTCTGCGCCAAGGTGGAATTACCGATCGTGTGAATGGATTCGGCCGACTGTTGGCAAAGCACTAATTACTCCAGGAGACATCAATGAAATCATGCAATCGGCTCGCCCTCGGCCTCGTTGTGTGCATCGCCGGGGCCTTCGGCACCGCGCATGCGCAACCGAAGCCCATCGTTTGGAATCTGCCGCATGTGACCGGACCCTCGTACTTTCATACGGTGAACATGAACGCGTTCGGCGCCAAGGTGAAGGAGATGTCGCAAGGGCGGATGGAGATCCGCGTGCATGCCGCATCGTCCCTTTATCCCGGGCCCGAAATTTTGCCTGCGCTGCTTGATGGCCGCGTCGAGATCGCCCCGGTGCTCTCGGCGTATCTGACCGATGTGCTGCTCGAGCTTGGTGTGCTTGAGCTCCCGTTCTTGACGCAAACGCTCGATGAGCATCGGCGGGCGGCCGAGGCACTCCGCGGCTATACCACCGACATCATGGCCAAGCGCGGATTGAAGCTGCTCACTGTTCATTCATGGCCGACGCAACAGCTCTTCGCGAACCAGGCCATTCGCACCCTGGCCGACTGGAAAGGCAAGAAATTCCGCGTGTACGGCTCCGAATCCGCCGATCTCGCGAAAGCCCTCGGGGCTGCCCCGGTCAGCATCCCGTTCGGCGAGGTCTATACCGCGTTGCAACGGGGCGTGGTGGACGGCGCGATGACATCGGCCACCAACGCCGAACCGATGAAATTCTTCGAGGTGTCGAAATACATGAATTTCTGGAATCTCTCAGGTGGATCGACCGAGTGGTTGGCGACCAATGTGAAGGCCTGGAATGCGCTGCCGAAAGATTTGCAGGACATCGTTCAAGGCGCGCTGAAGGCGGTCAATTTCGAGGACAAGGAATGGTCCGACGCCAAGGCACTCGATGATCGCGCACGGCAGCGGGTGGTCGAGCTTGGAATGACGATCGTCGATCCGTCACCCGAAGAGATTGCCAAGGCACGCCAGGCAAGCCGGGTGGCATGGGACATCTGGCTCAAACGCACCGGCGCGAACGGCAAGAACGCGATGGATATCGCCTCCAAAGCACTTGGACGCTGACGCGGTATCGTTGCAAGAAGCGGAGAACCGCGCATGATCGATCGGGTGGCCAAGGCTGCGGCACTACTTGGTGGCGTGGTGACCTTGGTCATCACCTTGCTCATCTCGTTTGATGTGCTGATGCGCTACTTTCTCGATGCGCCGCAGTTGTTCGTCGATGAGCTGGCGAGCTATCTCCAGATACTTATCGTGTTCGGCGGCCTCGCGTACACATTCGTGTCCGGGGGCCATGTGCGGGTCGATCTGCTGACTTCCCACATGGCGCCCGTGCGCCGCGCCCGACTGCGCGTGCTGACACTTTCGTTGGGTTGCGCGCTCGTGCTCATTGTCATGTGGGTGACCTTGCAGACGACGATCTCGGCATTCGACTACGGTCGTTTGTCGGCCGTGATGCTCTATTCGCTCTGGCTGCCCATGGCGTTCATCCCGCTCGGGCTCGCGCTGTTCGGTGTGGCAATGCTGGTTGCGCTCGTGCGGCAGATCCGTCGCTTGCACGGGCCGGCCGCCGATCGCGATGAAGTGCGGCTCGGGTTGTAACATCAAGGACCGCCAGAAACATAATGAGTGAAGCGCTTCTCGGTACGCTGCTGCTTGGCCTCCTGTTCTTCTGCTTCGCGATCGGCCTCGAGATCGCCTTGTCACTCGCGCTGGTGGGTGTGCTCGGGTTGGTCTACCTGAAAGGCTGGACGATCGGACTGTCGGTCGTCGGGTCGATCGCCTGGAGCAACGCCACCAGCTTCAATTTCATCGCGCTCCCGTTGTTCGTCTTCATGAGCGCCGTCCTGCTGCATTCGGGGATCGGCAAGGGCCTATTCACCGCGGTATCGAAGTGGGTGGGCTTCCTCCCCGGCGGCATGGCGGTCGCAAGCGTTCTGTCGTGCGCGATTTTCGCGGCGGTGTCGGGGTCGAGTGTTGCCACGGCGGCGACGATCGGCCTCATCGCCATTCCCGAAATGGAACGTCGCGGCTATGCACGCCCGCTCATCATCGGCTCGCTCGCAGCCGGTGGCACGCTTGGCATTCTCATTCCGCCCTCGATCCCGATGATCATCTACGGGGTCATGACCGAAACATCGATCGGGCACCTCTACATGGCGGGGATCATTCCGGGAATTCTGCTCTCGCTCATGTTCGTCGCATACATTGTGGTGTATGCAACCTTGCGGCCGGAGGTCGCGCCGCCCAGCCCCGAAGATCACGGCACGCTCGCTGAGAAGATCGCGGGTCTGCGCGAGATGGGGCCGGTCGCGTTGCTGGTGGTCGTGGTGCTGGGGTCGATGTATATCGGCATCGTGACGCCGACCGAGGCGGCTGCCCTGGGGAGTCTGGTAAGCCTCATGATCGCCGCGTGGATGCGTGCGCTCTCGTGGGCAAAGTTGCAGCAGGCCTTCTACGAGACGGTGCGCACCACTTCGATGGTGATGCTCATCATCATATTTGCAGCGATCTTTTCGCATGTGATCGCGCTGATCGGCACGCCAAGGGCCCTGCTCGAGAACATCATCGCGCTCGACCTCCCGAAATGGGCGTTCTTCGTCCTCGTGTTCGCGGTGCTGCTCGCGATCGCCTACGCGCTGGAAGAGTTGTCGGTGATGATCATCATCCTGCCCATCCTCTTCCCGATGGTGGTGGCATTTGGATTCGATGCCGTGTGGTTCGGCATCATCATGATCGTGTGGCTCGAGATCGGTTTCATTACCCCACCGGTTGGCCTCAACCTCTTCGTGATACAGGGGATGATGCCGGGCGCCACTGCGCGCGAGGTGACCGTGGGGACCACACCCTTCGTTCTCCTGATGATCGCAATGGTGGCGCTGCTCTTCGCCTTCCCGGAGATCGCGCTGTGGCTGCCGCAGCATTCGATGCCGGCGAAGTAGCATTATTTATTGAGGCCAGACGAATGGCACTTACTTAACGTGCGCTGTTCAAGCCTCCGTTCGCCCTGAGCCCTTCGACAAGCTC
>JANMUI010000935.1:0-2153 GCA_031391405.1 Betaproteobacteria bacterium | reverse complement strand
GAACGTTCCGCTCCTCACCGGCCATCACCGCCGCCACAATCCGATCATGACTGCCGCGGCGCAGGCGATTCATTCAGGCGCAGTGGGCAAGGTCACTGCTGTCAATGCGATGTGGTTGAGCCATAAGCCCGATGACTACTTCGACATTGCCTGGCGGCGCGAACCCGGCGCGGGGACGGTCCTCATCAACGGCATTCATGACATCGATTGCCTGCGCATGATGTGTGGGGAAATCGAGAGCGTGCAGGCCTTCACCGAGAAAAGGACGCGAAAATTTCCGGTCGAGGACACAGCCGCCGCCGCGATCCGATTCGAGAACGGCGCGCTTGGCACATTCATCGTCTCGGATACGGTGTCGACGCCGTGGAGCTGGGAATGGGGTTCATACGAAAATCCGTTCTATCCGCATGAATCACAGAACTGCTACTTCATTACCGGCACACGCGGCGCGCTCACGGTGCCTTCCCTGGAAATGTATTGGCATGAGCCCGGTCAAGGTTGGGGACAACCGCTGACGCGCAAACGCCTTCCTTACATTCCCGAAGACGCCTATATCGCGCAAATGCGGAACTTTGCGCAGGTGATTGCCGGGAAAGCCGCACCCATTGTGAGTGGCGAGGAGGGTCTGCGCACCCTGGCGGCGACCTTGGCCATTTCGGCATCAGCCACATCCGGGCAGCCGGTGCGCATCGCCGATTTCCTCGATAAGGGATGATCTTGCTTCATCCAACAAGGAGAGCTCGCATTGACTGAAGCACTGCGTGCCGCGTGTGTCATGGGTTGGCCGGTCGAGCATTCGCGTTCGCCGCTGATGCACAACCACTGGATCGCGAAATACGGCATCAACGGCATCTACCGGCGTGAAGCAGTGACCGCGGAGGATTTCCCCCGCTTCATTGCAAGCCTCGCCGATCGCGGCTATGCGGGCGGCAATGTCACGCAACCCCACAAAGAGGCTGCCCTTCGACTCTCCGAGCCGGATGAGCGTGCGCGCGCGGTCGGTGTCGCCAACACGCTATGGATTGAGGACGGCCGCCTTCGCTCGACCAACACCGATGTGGAAGGATTCGTCGGAGCGCTCGATGCCTCTGCATCCGGATGGGATCGCGATCCCGAACAAGCCGTCGTCATCGGCGCGGGGGGTGCAGCGCGAGCGGTCGTCTATGGTTTGATCGAGCGCGGATTCGAGCGCATTCATGTCGTGAATCGCACAATCGAGAAGGCGGAAGCCTTGCGCACAGCGTTCGGACCGCGCGTCAAACCGGCCGGCTGGGACGATCTTGCCGCCTTGCTCAAGCAAGCGAGCGTCATTGCGAATGCGACTAACCTTGGCATGCAGGGGAACCCGCCCCTGACCATCGATCTTGGTCCGGTGCGTAACGACGCTGTGGTTGTCGAGGTGATCTATGTACCCCTTAAGACGGCGCTCCTCGAACAAGCCCATCAGCGCGGCCTGCGCACATCCGACGGACTGGATATGCTGCTCTATCAGGCCGGCCGTGGTTTCGAAAAGTGGTTCGGCGTGCGACCGGAAGTAACGCTCGAGCTGCGGGCCATCATGGAAAAAGACATTCTCGGGAAATAACGTGGCGAAAACAATAATGGTCCTCAACGGACCCAATCTGAATCTGCTGGGTGTTCGTCAACCGCACATCTACGGCTATGACACGCTCGACGACATCCGCAAACGCATGGTTGCGCGGGCGAAGACGCATTACCTTGCGATCGATCTTCGCCAGTCGAACATGGAAGGAGAGCTCGTCACCTGGATCCAGGAGGCACGCACGACCTGCGCCGGCATCATCATCAATCCGGCTGCCTACACCCATACGTCCGTCGCGATCCTGGATGCCTTGCTTATGGTCGAGTTCCCGGTGATCGAGCTCCATCTCTCGAATCCGCACAAACGCGACGAGTTTCGCCATCGATCGTTCACCAGCCTCGTGGCGAAAGGCATCATCGCCGGATTCGGCGCACACGGCTACATTCTCGCGCTCGATGCCATGGCGGAAATGCTGAAAGGCACGCCCAAGTTGCCGATTCGCGACAAACCGAAGACGCCAAGGAAGTAGCCGATTCGTCACCCAACGTTCGCGCGCATCCACTGCGCATAGGCGTTTTGCGCAGAAGTGGAAGCATCCTCGAAAATCGGC
>JANMUI010000919.1:0-7795 GCA_031391405.1 Betaproteobacteria bacterium | reverse complement strand
GAATGCCAGAGAATCCGTGAGCGGCCCATCGCCCGTCTTCGACAGGCCTGCGTTACCCTTCGACAGGCCTGTCCTGAGCTTGTCGAAGGGCTCAGGGCGAACGGAGGCGTCAGGCCGGACGGGTTAAGAAAGTGCCATTCGAGACAGACCACGTTTTCCATCGGAAGGCGTGGAAAACGTGGTCTGTCCCCTATTGTTTACGGAAGGGAGTCGCGATGACCAACCGCCCGAACGACGTCGACCCGATTACCCGCTCCGTTTTGCAGTACCGTCTCACCGGCATCGTCGAGGAGATGGGCGAGGCGATGCTGCGCACCACCTATTCGCAGATCCTCAATTCGAGCCGGGATTTCTCCACCGCACTGTGCGGCCGCGAGGGGCGGCTACTGGCGCAGGCCGAGCATGTGCCGGTGCATGTCGGCGCCCTGCCTTGGGGCACCAAGGCGGTGCAGGACTATTTCGGCGACGACGTGCGGCCGGGGGACCTGGTCCTGGCGAATGACCCGTATCACGGCGGCAGCCATCTGCCGGACCTGACCGCCTATGCGCCAGTGTTCGACGGCGACCGGCACCTGTTCTGGACCGTCGTACGAGCGCACCAAGGCGATATCGGCGGCGCGACCCATGGCGGCTACAACCCGGACGCCACCGAGATCTGGCAGGAAGGCCTGCGCGTGCCGCCGCTCAAGCTGTACGAAGCCGGCAAGCTGCGGCGCGACCTGCTCGACATGCTGATCGCCAATGTGCGGCATCCGCGCGATTTTCGCGGTGATCTCGCGGCCATGGTCGGCGCGGCGCGGGTGGGCGAGCGGCGGCTCGCCGCGCTCATCGCCGAGATGGGCAGCGCCAATCTGGAGGCGGCGATCGAAGCCGTGCTGGAGACCGCGGAGCGCCAAGCCCGTGCCATCGTCGCGACATGGAAAGACGGCGTCTACCGGGGCGAAGCGGTACTCGATGATGACGGCCACGACGCGCGCGACATCGTCATCCGCGCCAAGGTCACCAAGAAAGGGTCCGATGTCGAAGTCGACCTGACCGGCTCTGATCCGCAGACCGTCGGCTTCGTCAACTCCTCGCATGCCAACGCGCAATCCGCCGTGGCGATGGCCTTCGCCTATTTGATCGATCCGGACATTCCGAAGAACGACGGCAGCCTGCGGCCCCTCCACGTGACAATGAAACCGGGCACGGTGGTCTGGGCCAACGAGGGCGCGCCGGTCACCTTGTCGACCAGTCACTGCGCGAACGAGATCGTCGAGGCTGTCGTGAAGGCGCTGGCGCATGCCTGCCCGGACCGCGCGATGGCGGGCTGGGGCCGGCGCTTTCGAATCGCCATCCAGGGCCGCGACCCGCGCACCGATCGCGGATTCATCTGGCACCTGTTCCACGCAAGGCCCGGCGGCGGCGCGTTCCCGACCGGCGACGGCATCGCCTCGATCGGCGAATGGCATTCCGTCGGCGGCATCAAGTTCGGCTCGATCGAGGTGGCAGAGGTGCGCTTCCCGCTGCATTTCCGCCGCCACGAATTCCGCCCTGATTCCGGCGGCGAAGGCCAATACCGCGGCGGCAACGGTGTCGAGCTCGAGCTCGAGATCAACGCCAAGGGCCGCGCGCTCGGCAACACCGCAGGCGACGGCGTGCGCCACGGCGCTTGCGGCTTGTCCGCCGGCAAGGACGGACTGCCGCACCGCTACGTGCTGCGCTCCAAGGGCCGGCCGCCGCGCGTGCTCAAGACCAAGGAGACCGGCATCGAGATCCGCACAGGCGATGTGCTCGACGTGAAGTCGGGTGGCGGCGGTGGATGGGGCGCGCCGGCGAAACGCGTGGCCGATGCGAAGGCGCGCGACCGATTGAACGGGCTGGTGACCGTCCGCGCCAAGGCGAAGCGCTGAGATGGACGCGAACGCCTTCACTGTCGGGATCGATGTCGGCGGTACGTTTACCGATGTGGTCGCGATCGACGCGCGGGGCCACGTGACGCTGGCCAAGGCCGCCTCGACGCCGGCCGACCAGTCCGTTGGCGTGATCGATGGTTTGACGCGGCTCGCCGAGCAGCTCGATCTCGATCTGACGACATTGCTCCGGCGCGCGAGCCGCATCGTGCACGGCACCACGGTGGCGACCAATGCGCTGCTCGAGCGCAAGGGCGCCAAGGTTGGTCTGCTCACCACCGAGGGCCATCGCGACGTGCTGGAGATGCGCGAGGGCCAGAAGGACGACCGCTACAACCTGCGCATGGCGGCGCCCGAGCCGCTGGTGCCGCGTCATCTCCGGCTGGGCGTGCGCGAGCGATTGGACGCTGCCGGCAAGGTACGGATCAAGCTCGACGCCGCCTCGCTTGACTGCGCGATCCTCGCTTTGAAGGAGGCCCGCGTCGAGGCGGTCGCGGTGTGCTACCTGCACGCCTATCGCGATCCGCGGCACGAGATCGCCACGGGAAAGCGGCTCGCCAAGCTCATGCCGGATGCCTTCGTCGCGCTGTCAAGCGAGGTGCTGCCGCAGATCAAGGAGTATGAGCGAGTCTCGACCACCGTCGTCAACGCCTATGTCGGACCAATCGTACGGCGCTACCTGCTGAGCCTGGAGCAGCGTTTGAAGCAGGCGGGCTATGCCGGCCCGCTGTTCATCGTGCTGAGCCATGGTGGCATCGCGCCGGTGGCCGAGGCGGCGCGCTTCGCCGCTGCGACCGTATTGTCTGGCCCGGCGGGTGGTGTCGCCGGGGCGAAGCGCGTGGCGGCGATGGCCAGCGTCGCCGACCTGGTGCCGTTCGATATGGGCGGGACGAGTACCGACATCTCGCTCATCGTCGGCGGCGAACCGGCGCTGTCCGCCGAGCGGGCTCTCGCCGGCCAACGCATTGCGCTTCGCAGCCTCGACATCATCTCGATCGGGGCGGGCGGCGGCTCGATCGCCCGGGTCGATGCCGGGGGCGGGCTGCATGTTGGGCCGCGCAGCGCCGGCGCGGTGCCGGGCCCGGCCTGCTACGGCACCGGCGGCACGGCGCCGACGGTGACCGACGCCAATCTGGTGCTCGGCTATCTCGATCCCGACCGCTTCCTCGGCGGTGCACGCAAGCTCGATCGCGAGGCGGCGGAGCGCGCGGTCGATACGGTGGCGGACGCGCTCGGCATTGACCGCGTCGCCGCGGCCGCCGGCATCTATCGCATCATCAACCTGCACATGGTGGAGGGTATTCGGCTTATGACGGTGCGGCGCGGCGTCGATCCGCGCCGCTTTGCGCTCTTGGCGTTCGGCGGCGCGGCGGGGCTGCACGCGGTCGAGGTCGCGCGCGAGCTCGGCATCCCGCGCGTGATCGTGCCGCGCGTCGCGTCGGTGCTATCAGCCTGGGGCATGCTGGCAACCGACCTCCGCTACGAGGTGGCGCAAACCCACGTCGGCGACACCGCGCCGCTGACCGATGAGCGGCTACGCAGAATTTTCACGCAGCAGGAGGCGCGTGCGCGCGAGACGCTTGGCGAGTGGTTCGACGGCCCGATCGAGGCGCGGCGCTCGGCCGACATGCGCTATGGCGAACAGATCTTCGAGGTCGACGTGCCGCTCGACGGCGTGGATTGGTCCCACCCGAATCTGCTGCAGGCCGTGTTCGATCGCTTCCATGCTCGGCACGAGGTGCTCTACACCTACGCCATGCCGGGGCAGGAGGTAGTGCTGGTCAACGCGCGCGTTGCCGCCATCGGTAAATTGCCCGAGCTGCCCGACCATCTGCCGCCGCCATCAACGAGCGAACCGAAGCCGATCGGCGTGCGGCACGCGCATCTCGGTAGCTGGTTCGACGTGCGGCTCTACGACTTCGAGCGGCTCTATCCAGGACAGTCCTTGATCGGCCCGGCGGTGATCGAGGCGCCGACCACCACCGTATTGATCGGCGACGGCGACACTGCG
Source organism: Betaproteobacteria bacterium (assembly GCA_031391405.1). Classification (GTDB taxonomy): domain Bacteria; phylum Pseudomonadota; class Gammaproteobacteria; order Burkholderiales; family SG8-39; genus SHXR01. Next base: position 3,892 of record JANMUI010000919.1, on the reverse strand, counting down.
CGCGTCACAGTACACGGCTGGCTCGACATCACGCTCGGCGGGCTGGGGTGAGCGCGCGGCTGCGGTGATCGGTGCGATTGCGCGCCGCTCCGAGAGAGAAAGTCATGCGCCAGATGAATTGGTTTGATGGGATAGGGCTGTGCGTGCAGAGACGCGGTGCCCAACGATGGGGTCATGTCTTGTCTTTTTCCTCTAACCTAGTCGCCAATGCATTTAGCGAAGGGCGAAATGTCATTCATGACCAGAACCACTTAGTCATGTCGGCTCCAACAGCTCCGCGCAACCGGCCCGCCGCGCCCAGTACTCCCACGCGCGGCGCATTTCGGGCGATTGCGGATCCCAGTTCGCGCGCTTGGCGATCTCACCATCCGAGAGAAATTTGACCTCTCCCATTCGCATGGCTTCCAGATAGACGCTCGCGTTGTACGGCATGTAGACGCCGATCCGTACCACCTCGAAGAGCGATCGCCCGGCCGCTGCAAAGCCGTGACCGCGCATCAGCGCTACCCAAGCGCCGCCCATGCAACGGGCGAGATCGCCGCCTTGTTCGTTGTCGCGCACGAGCATGTCGGTCTCGCCGAATTTTTCGGCGATGTCCCACACGGGGATGTGCGCGCCGATGCAACTGCCCGAGTGCACGACCGGGCGGAGCTTTGTCGACGTGATCGTGAAAGGCAGTACTTGCTTCGCGTGGCTGTGGATGACGGCATGGATTTCCGGCCGGGCGGAATAGATCGCGCCATGGATGAAGCGCTCCAGATACGGTGGTCGTTTGTCCTCGCCCACGACCTTGCTGTCGAGTGAGAACGTCATGATGTCGTCCTGCGTTACCAACTCGGGGCTGCGTGATCGCGACAGCAAGTAGCGATGCCGATCGTCCGGATAACGGACGCTTACATGTCCGTAGGCATCGACGACACCCTCGTTCGCGAGGATACGATTGGCGATCACGAGTTCTCTTATTGCCTGGTCGAGCTGGGTCATCGTCGCCTCCTCGTCGGTGCCGGTATCAACGGCTGGTAAGAGATGGAGAACGACGATACGCGTTCTCACAGTTGATTCCGGCGATTCTCCCATGTTGCGAGCGCCGGAATGTCCGTTCGGCAATCGAACGAGTGAACGATCGGCGGCGGTTTGTTAGACGGCTCCGCTCATCGTTCGACAGTGATGTTGCCATTGCGCGCCACGCTCCTTTCGCAGTCCGCGGCGATACAACGGAGCACGCAGGCATGATCAGGAGGTCTCATTGTCCCCAACGAGAATCTGCCGGAGCCGCGCCGCGCAGCAAAGCGTCGTGAGGACCGCCCCCGCCACCACCGCGAACTTCCCGGGATAGACCGGAAACGGCAATAATAGGGTCGGACCAGAATGGCACTTACTTAGCGTGCGCGACTCAATCCTCCGTTCGCCCTGAGCCCGTCGAAGGGTAACGCAGGCTTGTCGATGGCGGGCGATCGTCCGCTCACGGACGCTCTGACATTCACCTTTCGACAGGTTCAGGGCGAACGTTAAATCCCCTAATTCGCGTACGTAAGTGCCATTCGAAACAGCCCACGCTTATTTGCGTATCGCCGCCATGTCTTCCTCCATCGTTGTGCCGGTTCCTGCACTGCAAGCGTTGTCCGCGCTTTGGAGCGCGGCTGAGTTGGACCCGCAGGCGCGCGGTCGCGTGGACCTGGAAGGGCGCGAGCCGGTATTGCCTTCTTCGTTCGCGGTGGGCACGGCTGCTCAAGTGAGCCTCGCGGCAGCAGCGTTGGCCGCGGCGGAGATCGGCTTGGTGCGGCATGGCGTGCGCCAGCGAATCGCGGTGGAGATGCTTCATGCCGCGCTCGAGTGCCGCGCGTGGTTTTCGGTGAATGGCAGCACGCCCGAGGTGTGGGACAAGCTGTCCGGCCTGTACCCGTGCGGCAGCGCGGTCGGCGCGCCGGGTTGGGTGCGCATTCACGCAAACTTCGCGCACCATCGCGACGGTGCGTTGAAGCTGCTGGGTTGCACACCCGGCCCGATGACCGAGCGCGCTGCGGTGGCCGATGCGTTGCGCCACTGGCGCGCCGAAGACTTCGAGGCCGCTGCGGCGCAAGCCGGAATGGTCGTGGCGGCGGTGCGCGACTTCGCGGTCTGGGATGCGCATCCGCAAGCGCGTGCGCTCGTGGCATTGCCGACAGTGAGCATCACGCGCATCGACGATGCAGGTGTGCCACCACTCGCCTGGCCCGACGCAAACCGCGACGCCTCGCCGCTGCAAGGCATTCGCGTTCTCGACCTGACGCGCATCCTCGCCGGCCCGGTGGCAGGCCGCACGCTGGCGGCGTACGGCGCGGACGTGATGTTGATCAACTCACCCGATCTTCCGAACATCGAATCGATTGCCGACACAAGCCGCGGCAAACTGTCGGCGCATGTCGATTTGAAAAACGACGCGGGCCGCGCGGCCCTTCGCCGGTTGATATCGACCTCGCACGTCTTCATGCAAGGCTATCGCCCCGGCGGACTGGCAGCGCTCGGGTTCGGGCCGACGGACGTGGCGCGGCTGCGGCCGGGCATCGTCTACGCGTCGCTGTCTGCCTACGGACCGGTGGGGCCGTGGGCAGCTCGGCGTGGTTTCGACTCGCTGGTGCAAACCGCGACCGGCTTCAACCACGGCGAAGCGCAGGCGTACAGCGCCGCGCAGCCGCGCGCGATGCCGATGCAGATCCTCGACTACGCCGCGGGCTATCTGCTCGCATTCGGCGCGCAAGCCGCCCTGCTGCGGCAAGCGCAAGAAGGTGGATCCTGGCATGTGCAGGTATGCCTCGCAGGTGTGGGGCATTGGCTGCGCAGCCTAGGGCGCGTGGCCGTGGAGCCGGCGCCGCCCGCGCCGAACCACGAGAAATTCTTGGAGACATTCCCTGGTGGTTTCGGCGAGGTGATCGCGCTCCGCCACGCTGCGCTTTTTTCGGCGACACCGGCCTGTTGGCGTAGGCCGTCCATGCCACCGGGTTCGCATCCACCGGTGTGGCCGCCGGACGTCGCAACGCCCTGATGCAGGGCGCGTGGCGCAGCGGATATGCGCGATTTTCGGCACCTCGGCGCTGATATGCGAGCAGAGGGTCGAGCGGGTTCACCCGCCGTGGTCAGTCTGTGTAAAAGATCCCGCTTGGGAAAGATCAACTCATACGCACCGGCGCACCCTGAGCATGCGATGAATCGCACGAGTCTTTGGTGGCAGGCTCGGGCGCGCTAGGAATGATCTATGCGCGCAACGCAGCGCTGGATGCGAGCACGCCATGAATCGGAAATCAGATGGTGGCGTGGACAGGCGCACAGCGCGCTGGTCGGGGCGGAGGGGCTCTGTCTTCCCTCCGAGCCGTTGCAAGAATTCCAGCGCCGACATCGTCCAGTTCGACGAAACGTGCTTCAACATCTATCTCGATGATGTCGAAGCTTGTGGCATCCGCACGCTCGAAGATGCAGCGAGCGGCATCCGCGCGAAGAAGGCCGTCCACATCTGCTATGGCTACGGCACCAGCCTCGTCCTCAAATGGAAGAATAGCAATAGCGACTGGAGCCCCTATTCGCGCACGCTCCCGTTGCTCCGCACGAGTTCGATCGACATGATCTCGGTGGAGCTCGCGGCTTCCGGCGTCGATCCCGCGGTGCTGGGCGAAGCGAAGGGCAAGGACTTCATGGTCGGGGTGATCGACGTCGGCAAGGAAGCGGTCGAGACGCCAGAGCAAGTCGCCGATCGCATCCGCTCGGCGCTGCGATATGTTGCACCGGAGCACCTGTATCCCACGACCGACTGCGGCATGATCCCGCGGTCGCGCACGGCAGCACGCGGGAAGATGCAAGCCCTTAGCGCGGGCGTGCGATTGGTCAGGCAGGAGGCCCAACGTTGATGCGTTCGGGCGCA
>JANMUI010000892.1:0-5747 GCA_031391405.1 Betaproteobacteria bacterium | reverse complement strand
GCCGATGTCAAACAGCACGCCGCGATCCTGCGCCGCGCGCACCGCGGGCAGCACCTTGCCGGCACGATCGAGGAGACGCGTGTTGTTGTTGTGATACGCGTGGGTGATGATGTCACCGGCTTCGGCGATGTGGAGGATGTCGTACGAGGAGTCCTTGCCCTCCTGCATCTGGTGCTCACCGATATGCACATACATCGGCACGCCAAGTGTCTGCGCGAGCCCCTTGGCGATCTTGAGGGGGCCCGAGCCCGAGCGCCCGAACGCGCCAATCTTCATGTAGCGCACGAGGCCGGGATGATCCGCCATGAAGTCGATCCAGCGCGCGACGGGTACATCGCCGATGCTGCGTGGATCACCTTCTAGGAAGTTAAGCCCAATGATCCCGATTGGCCGCAGATACGGCCCCACGAACAGCGAAGTCTTCGTGCGACCATGCAATAGCGCGAGAAATTCATCGAGCGTATCGATGCCCGGGCCACCCGCCTCGACATAGGTCGTGACGCCTTGACAGACGCCGATGCTGTCCGGGTCGGCGAATCCGAGCGTGCCATAGACGTGGACATGGATGTCGATCCAGCCTGGCGTGACGTACTGCCCGGAGACATCGATGATTCGTGTGCTGGCTGGCGGATTGATCTGGCCAACACCCGCGATGCGGCCGCCCGCGACGAACACATCAGCAATGCCGTCGATTTCTTGTGCGGGGTCGATGACGTGCCCGCCCTGCAGGACGAATGAGTCGGCGGGATCCGATTTGGGCTGCATCGAGGGAATGTCCTTTGAGCGGGAACGCTCGGACTATACAAACAATTCAGACAATGGGTCGATCTTGATTCCCAACGATCGCACCGCCCGCCAGTAGACGTCGATTGCGGACTTGATCACCGATACGCTTCGCGCTGCCTTTGCAAGGCACCGGCGACGCGACGCGAGGTGAAACAAATGAAACAAGAATCGCTCCGTTCTGCAACGCCGCTGATGCAATCGATCGCTAGAGTGCACCGTATTCCCCGCGACGCGGGAAAACCCGAACGAACTCGAACGGAACGAATTCGCAGCGGCCAATCGGAGGGCACCATGAATCGAATGCATTTGCGCAACGACGTAACCGAGCAAAACGGATTCGCAACTACAGCCAAAACGTTGCTTCTCGTCGCGGTGGTGACAGGCGGAAGTGTGCTGGCCGTGGGACGAATGAGTGCCCACGCGCCGGACGCAACGCTAGGCACTCGCGAACCAACGATGCCCGCGGCGCCAGTCGTGCTCGACGATCCCGATGCCGAGTTGCGACCATGGCTGCGTGAGGCGCAACCCCCCACGTTCTGATGTGGGACCTTCTACTTGAACAAAAGCGCGCTGCCGGAGGCGACCAGCGCGAGGTTGATCATTCGCTGAAACTGTACGTCGGTGACCGCGTGGAAAACACGCAAGCCAAAGAAAGCGCCAGCCGCAGCAGGGAATGCGTAAGCCAACAGGGTGGGCTCGAAAGCGCCTTGCGGTTGCAGCAGGGATATGGCGCTGACGCCGATGAGCTGCATGATGAGGATGTAAGGCTGATAGATGGTGCGTTGCTCGACTTTGTTCCACCCTCGCATGGCGCACCAGATCGTGATGCAGGCGCCTGGGAATGCCGCGAGTGGGCCAGTGATCCCACCCAGTGCACCAGCAACCGCATCGGCCACCGGGCGGGGTCCGCTCATCACGAGCGTCGGGCGCCTGAACAGCATGTATAGACCATAGCAAACCAGCCCGGCACCCATCCCCAGGAGATAGGTTCGCGACGACAATGCCATCAACAAAGCGATGCCGATAGGCAGCGTGGCCACGCCACCGGCAATGAACGGTACGCATCGGCCCCACCGGATCGAACGCCAGAGCCCCGCGACGCTATAGGTTTGTATGCCGATCGATGCGATCATCATGATCTGCACCGCCTCAACGCCGTTCGGAACGAAATGCAGGATGAACCCGCCGGAGATGGCAGAGGATGCAAAGCCGACGATGCTGGAGACGATCGCGGCAAAGAAGATGATGAGCGAGATGACCAACCATCTCGGCGTATTCTCAACGGAAACGGATACGCCGGACCAATGCATATCCACGCCGATTGCGGCATAAACGGCGATGGTGGCCGCGATGAGGCCAATCGTCACCAAGCCGAAAACGAGAAAGGGGCGTGAGGATCGAATCGATGCGAATGTCATGGCTGTCTCCTTGCCGGCGTCGGTCTTGACCCGGCAGAGAAGTATTTCCCGGCTCGCACGCAGTGCGGAATTCACCAAGTCGAGTACCCCGCTTGGCTAGCATGCGAGTGCAAGCGCTCGATTTTTCAGAGTGAAATGCGGTGCATCGCGCATGACCGGTGCGGGCGCCACCCGTCACCCCGATCGCGCGGAAGGGGGTACTACAACTGGCGTAGCCCAGTTGGCGACGCGCTCGATCTCGTCGCTCCCGCGAAGGCGGGAGCCCAGGAACTTCCATCCAAACGTAATTAACGACTTGCTGGATTCCCGCCTACGCGGGAATGTTAGATTTTCACCCGCAAGCGCATTTCGACAATCTGCTAGCCCGCTGAATCGGGCACGACATCGAGCGAGAATCCGAGGCGATGCAGCTCGACGATGGCTTCGGTCCGGTTTTCCGCGTCGAGCGCGCGCAGGATCGGCTGCAGATGCACCTTGACGGTCGCGGGTGCGATGTTCAGCTTGTGCGCGATCTGTTTGACCGCTTGGCCTTTTACCATCAGCGCGCAGACTTCTTGCTGGCGCGGCGTGAGTCCCAGCTCGGCAAGCTTGCGGAGTGAGCGAGTCGACGGAGCGGTGCCAACTGCCCTCGGCGACGCACCGAAACCGAGTACGGTCGGTGGCACATAGATCCCATTTGCCAGCACCAGTCGAAGCGCGCTCTGCAGCACGGCCGGTGTGGAGCTCTTCGGTATGTAACCCATCGCACCGGCATCCAGCGCTGCGACGGCCGTCGCCGCATCGTCGCTCGATGAAAACACGACGATTGGCGGACAGGGGTCGACTGCGTCGCGGAAAGCCTCTAACGCTTCGATCCCCGCAAATCCCGGCATGAACAAATCAAGCAGCACGACGTCGATAAGGGGCGGTTCTTTCGCGATGCGGATGGCATCGTGCAACGTCGCGGCTTCGACGGTGTCGACCGCGCTGTCAAAATCATGCAGGCATACGCGTACGCCCCCACGCATGATCGGGTGATCGTCGACGATGAGGATTCTCATGCGGCTGACTCGGGAGCCAAGTGGGTTCGGTCAGTACATTGTAATTCCGATCGACCGCGTCATTGCAGCGGTGGCCTTCGCGCCCGGACCCGTTCCGCGCGAACCTGCCCGTGGCACCCGCGAGCGTACTGCGTGGAGGTCAGACGGTTGGCGTGAGACACCTGTGCTATGGCGTGGGCCGCATTGGTGGCGTACTGTATTACCGGCTTCGCAGCAGGCGAAGCGCTCCAGGTGGAGGGACTGATGTCCACATTAGCAAGTACCGAATCGGCGGCACCGGGTCGCGGTTCCTTCGAGGATGTCGTAAGGGGCGAGCTCGTCCGCCACTTGTACCGACAAGCGATGGTTGCGATATTGGGGGGATCATTGCCCGCCGGCTTCCTACTGACTTTTGCGCTGTGGAGCACCGTCGATCGAGCGCCATTGCTCTGGTGGTTGTTCGGGCATTTGAGCGTCTGCGTGCTTCGATTCGCGTTGATCGGCATTTACTTTTGGCGTGCCCCATCCCCACAGAGCGCGACGCGTTGGGCCTTCGCGTCGGCGGCCGGATCACTCTTGGGCGCCTGCTTCTGGGCGTTGGCGTGCATTCTGTTTTTCGATCCGGCACAACCGCTCACCGTGATAACGATTACCGTCATCCTGTTCGCCTTGGCGGCCGGTTCGGCGACGATCCAAAGTTTTTACCTGCTCTCGTTCTGGATGCTTGTTGGACCGTTGATGGGGACGCTGATCTCGGTGCTGCTGTGGCATGGTGACCCCATGAACAACACGTTGGCGCTCCTTGCAGTGTTCACTTCGATCGCGTATTTCGTGGCCGCACGCAATGCGAAGCGCTTGCATACCGATTCGCTAAGGTTGGGCTACGAGAACGTCGCGTTGCGCCGCGAAGCCGAGGACAAGACCCGCCTACTCGAAGCGACGCTACGGAACATGCGCCAAGGCATCAGCATGACGGACGCGCAAGGCTGCCTGCGCATGTGGAACCCGCAATTGGTCGAGCTCATGGGCCTCGCCGATGTGGAGATTCGGGAGGGAAGACCGATGCAGGCGGTGCTTGGCCACGCGCGCCCGCCGTTGGATCTTGGCAACGCGCAACGCATTGAACATCACCGCCACGACGGCGGCGTGATTGAAGTGACGCAGAACGCGATGCCGGATGGCGGACGTGTCATCACCTATAGCGATATCACCGATCTCAAGCGACGGGAGATGGCTCTTGAAGCCGCGCGCCGCACCGCCGAGCAGGCGAACGCCGCCAAGACGCGCTTCCTCGCCGCGGCGAGCCACGATCTGCGTCAGCCCATCCACGCGCTCGGGCTCTTGTTCGCGACGTTGGCTGATCGCGTCCGCGACGAGAAGACTGCGCCGCTGCTGGAGCATATCGACGACGCCGTCCAGGCGGTCGATGCGATGCTGAACAGTCTGCTCGATATCTCGAAGCTCGACGCCGGCGTGGTGGCGCCGAAGATCGCTTCAGTGGATGTTGCGGCGCTATTGCGGCGACTGAACAACGAACAGCAACCGATTGCCAAGTCGTCGGGCAACCGCCTGCGCATCCGTGTAGCAAACGCCGTGGCGCGATCCGACGCTTCGATGCTCCACCAGATCCTCGGCAATTTGATTTCGAACGCGCTTCGCTACACGCACAACGGCCGCGTCCTCGTCGGCGCGCGGATCCGCGGCGATTCGATCCGGATCGATGTGTTCGATACCGGTCCCGGCATTCCCCCGGAGTCGTTGGACGAGATCTTCCTCGAGTTCCATCAGCTCGGCAATCCGGAACGGGACCGGCGGCGCGGCCTGGGGTTGGGGCTTGCGATAGTCAAGCGGCTGGCCGAATTACTTGGCCACAAGCTTGAAGTGCGATCCGTGGTCGGGCGCGGCTCGCGCTTTTCGATTACGTTGCCACTGTCTTTAGAACCGCAACAAGCCAGGCAGCACAGCGGGGTGCCGGCACTGCAGGGCGCCGACGTTCAAGGCCGACGCGTGCTTGTACTGGACGACGAGGTCTCGGTACTAGAGGCTACCCAGCGCCTCCTCGAGCGCTGGGGTTGCGAGGTGATCACCGCAGCCACGCCTGAGGAAGCCGAAGCGCGTCTGGCTGCCGAGCCCGACCATCCGGACCTGCTGATCGTGGACTATCGCCTGCGGCGCCACGCCTCGGGCATTGATGCCATTGGCCGCCTGTGTGAGCTTGCGGGCAAACCGATCCCCGCGCTGATCATGACCGGCGACACGGCTCCAGACCGATTGCGCGAGGCGCAGGCGAGCGGCTATCCGCTATTGCACAAACCGGTGATGCCCGGGGAGTTGCGCACGGCGATGCGGCAAATCATATTGGAGAACGCAAGCAGGCGTGACGTGCCGAAGAATGCCGAATAGAAGCGTAAGGGTGCGGCAGGCCCAGGCACGTGAGTGCGATTGAAATTCGACGACTTGCTCGCATAGGCGATCGATCGGAAGAGGCTCTCGAACAGCCGCTTGCGCCGCGCGCAAGCGGCAG
>JANMUI010000852.1:0-13636 GCA_031391405.1 Betaproteobacteria bacterium | reverse complement strand
CGATGATATGACCTTGATCGAGCGCTGTGCGAAGGATCTTGCCGATGGCAGAGCGCTTGGTTGGTTCCAAGGTCGGATGGAATTTGGTCCGCGGGCGCTGGGTGGTCGCTCGATCATCGGCGACGCTCGCTCACCTTCGATGCAGAAGACGCTCAATCTGAAGGTCAAGTTCCGCGAGTCAGTCCGGCCATTCGCCCCTTCAATTTTGCGGGAGGATGTCGCCGACTGGTTCGAGCTCGATGCGGACAGCCCATACATGTTGCTGGTGGCCGACGTAAAGCCGGGGCACCGGATCGCCATGACCGAAGCACAGAAGAAGCTCTTCGGTATCGACAAGCTCAACGTTCCCCGCTCATCGATACCGGCGGTGACGCATGTCGACTACTCCGCGCGCATCCAGACCGTCCACGCCGACACCAGCCCGCGCTATCACGCCCTACTAAAGATGTTCAAGCAGCTTACAGGTTGTCCGGTGCTGGTGAACACGAGCTTCAATGTGCGTGGCGAACCGATTGTTTGTACGCCCGAGGACGCGTTCCGCTGCTTTATGGGCACGGACATCGAGACTCTCGCGATCGGCAATTTCATCCTGCGGAAGGAAGACCAGGATCCGTCACTCAAGCTCAATTACGAGTCGGCTTTCGAGTTGGACTAGGAGTCTGCGCGGCAGTGCGCGCCCACCTCTACCAGGCCGAAGCAGCAGCGACGCACGCTCTCGACGGCTACTGGCCTTTTGCGGCGATGCGTGCCGCAACCTGCGGCGCTACGAGCTCGGCCGCGAGCCGATGCCCGGCCACAGTCCAGTGCCCATCACAGTGGAGGTAGTACTTTTCGAATTCGGTCTCGCTGCTGCCGATGCGTTGCCTGAAGCCGGGCAAAAGCGAAACCAAATCGATGTTGTGCCGTTGAGCAATCTGCTCGAGCAGTCTCGCGGGTTTATCGACGTCCATCGTATCGGCCTCGTCCTCGGCGACAAGCCCCTTTCTCAGCGACGGCGGCATCACCTCGATCGGGGAGGAAACGCCCATCATCAGAAAGTCCGCTCCCCCTTTGGTGACTTCATTTTTAAGTTTGCCCAAGAGACCTTCCGTTATTTTCCAAGCGTGCTGTCGTTCTTTCGGATAGTCACGCCGGTACACACCGAGCTGCCGTCGCCACCGATCGGGCCAATTCCACTGCGCGGCCGTCGCCGCGGAAACACCCCGTTTCTCCACCGGCACCACCCCCACGATTCCCAACTCGTAGAGCAACCGGTGTGCAAAAGGAATGTCGATAAGCGCATCCCGAACCAGCGGATAGAGGCGAAAGGGTGCAGCGGCTTGTCGCGCGATGCGGACTGTCGCCGGCGTTGGATCGGAGTAAGGCAGCTCGACAAGTTGCCCGTCTCTCACGTCAAAGTAGGGCTTGGGATAAACATTGGTCGCCGATCTAAGCGCCGAGTAGTTCTCGTCGACATCGTTTTGCGCATAGAACGCCAGCAAGACGAGGTCGGGTTTCAGGCTCAATCCAAAATTACGCAGCGCCACGTATTCTTGATCGGTGCCCCATGAAGGCACGCCAAAGTTGATAACCTCGACCCGGCGGCCCGCAGCAGCATGATTTAGCTCGCGTTCCAGGGCACTCGCGAAGATTTCGTCATCCTGCACTTGCAGGCCCGCCATGAACGAATCCCCGAGCACCAGGACGCGATAAACGCCGTCCGGCTTGGCCATTGACACTTGGCTGGACCGCCACCCATCGCCATTGATGGAAACGTGCGCCTTGTAGCAAGTCCCTTGGCTAAGACCTGTTTTGGAGGCGATAAGCCGGACGCCAAGTAGAGGATCGGGACGCAACAACTGGTCGCTGCCGATGCCTGCGACGCGAACCGCGAACTCGGCCAATAGCAGCGCGACCATGCAGCTCACGAAGAGCATCAAGACGTTGATTCCAAAACCAGCCCACCGACGAACAGCCGGCCCTTGATCCTTTGGACTCATTTTGTCATTCCAGTAGCGGCGGGAGGAACGCGATCGTCTCACCTCCCATTCGTTTTCGACATGCATCCTGAAGGGATCTTAAGGAAATCCGCCTGGCGCATCCGAATCTGGGGAATCAGGGAATGAGTTGGATGCGCGCGGTTCCACCCTGAAATAGTGATAACTTCGATCACCGCATCACAAATACCGAGGATTCGCTTGCAGGCGTCAAGATCAGCAATCGAGCAGCCGGAAATCGATGTTTCCAACGGCCTGAGGCATTCTCGCGCGCCGACTGGAGTCCGGCAATGAATGCCATCGATGGTGGCGCCGCAACAACGGATCGGGCGACCGCGTGGGCCCTGGCTGCGGTCATATTGGTCGGGGCCGCGCTGCGAATCCATTTTCTGGACAGCGGCCTTTGGTTCGACGAGATCGTGACCTTGGTCGATTCAGCGCGGGCCCCGTTAGCGCAAATCGTCACCCACTTTCCCAGCAACAACGACCACCCGCTGTATTCGGTGCTGGCGCATATCTCGATCGTCGCTTTTGGTGAGGACCCCTGGAGCCTGCGGCTTCCGGCCGTCATCTTTGGCTTGGCCGCGATGCCCATGTTGTACGTGTTCGCTATCCGCGTCACCAACCGATTCGAAGCGCTGTCGGCCGCGATGCTGCTGGCCGTTTCCTATCATCACGTCTGGTTTTCGCAGAATGCGCGCGGTTACACGATCCTGCTCTTCTGCGCCTTGCTGGGAACGCACCTGCTATTGATTGGCTTACGCGAAAACCGGCGTGTGGCGCTGGTCGGTTTTGCGATGGTTTCGTCCCTCGCTGCCTACACCCATCTGACCATGGTTCTGGTCGTGGTAGGGCAAGCGCTCGTGGTCGCATGCTATCTGCTGGCGCGCCGCGGCTGGCGCACCGAATTCCGCGACTGGCTCAATCCCGCGCTCGGTTTTGCGCTCGCGGGATTGCTCACGTTGCTCCTGTATGCACCGATGCTGCTCGACGTACAGAAATTCTTCGGCGTCAAATCGGAAGGGGCGCGTGTGGCAAGCGCCGGTTGGGCGATATTGGAAACACTGCGGGGACTGCAACTGGGGTACACGATGGGGGGCGCCATCGTGATCGCGGGTCTTCTATTTTTCGCCGGATGCTGGAGCTATTTGCGCCAGAGTCCAACTTTGCTCGGGTTGTTCCTGGTTCCTGGCGCTGTGCTCTTCGCGGTCGCGGTCCTTCTGCAGCGCCCCACTTTTCCGCGTTTCTTTTTCTTTGCGGCCGGCTTCGCGTTGTTGATCGTCGTACGCGGAATAGTTGTTATAGGGGACTGGATCGCGCGCCGGCTGCTAGGCGGCGCAACCGGCGAACGAGTTCGAAAACAAGTGCTCGTCGTGTTGATCGCGGGTGCGGTCGTGGTGTCGGCGTTGGCGCTGCCGGTCGGCTATCGGTACCCGAAGCAGGATTATGAGCAAGCGCTGAAATTTCTCGAGGGCAAGGCGGCGGCGAACGATGTCGTCGTGCTCGCCGGCGGCGGTGTCGCACTGCCCTTTCAGAAGTATTACGAAAAGGCATGGAAGAGGATCGCGAGCGCCGCCGAGCTCGCATCGACGCGCCAGCAGTCCAACACGGTTTGGCTTGCCTACACCTTCAAACCCTACATCGAAACGCTCGAGCCGAACCTGATGAACGCGATCCTTGCGTACTGTCCGCCGGTCAAGACTTTCCCCGGTACGGTCGTCGGCGGGAACATCGTGGTGACCAAATGCAGCGCGATTTGAGGCACGCGATCACGGCGGCTTCGTTATATCGCACGCTGGCCGTCATCCTGTTCGCTGTTGCGGGCGCCATTCTGTTCGTCGCCTACGTGATGATCTGCGTGCGGATCGGCAGCTCTTGGCCGTGGAATCTCGTGGTGCACGAGGATGGAAAGCGAACGCTGCTGCTCACGATCCTCTACTTTGAGCACGCTGTGCGCGAATTGCCGCTCGATCTACTTCTTGGCGTCGCAATCGGGGCCTGTGCCATTTTTGCCGTGCCGCCCGCTACACGGCCGATCGACCGGCCGAATGGATCACGACGTATCGTCGCGTGGGCCTGGCTCAGCGCGATCGTCGTGGTGATCATCATCGCCGGGACCGCGGTGGAGGGCGGACGCCCGATGGTGCTCGACAACCTGCTGCAGAACCACACGCGCCCCGGCGCAGCTCTGGTGTGGGGTTCCCACTGGCGATACCATTTGCTCGAGCGAATGGCCTTGATTCTGATATCAATCGGATTCGCGGGCTTGCTGCGCCTCTTTGCCGACGGGGGCCGGGGCCATAACGGCCGGTACGGACTCGTCGTTGCGGCGTGCTCGCTCGCCATTTATCTCCTGCTGACGATCACGTTCACAAACGGATGGCGGTCGCTGCTGGACCCCATTCTCGATCCCTTGTATCTTGGGCACCAGGCGCGCGAGCTGTTTACACATGCCTTGGTCACCTTTCCAGTCGGTTGGGCCGCGTGTCTGCTGCTTTTGCCAAAGGTGCCAATGGCTGCGCCGGCGCATTCACTGTCGTGGCCGAAGTCCGCGTCGAAACTCGTTATCGTCGCGATCATCGCGGGTATCCTCGGCCTGACCATCGGCAGCTATGTATGTTTGGCCGCGCTGCGCAGCGACTCAGTTTCGTACGGCCAGACGACCGATCTGGCGATGCTGATCTTCCCGCACTTCTTCGAGCACAGCTTTACCTACTTGGTCGTGCCTTTCGTTGCCGCGCTGGTCTACGAGATAATCGCTAGTCGTACGAAAGTAGCTGCGATTGCTGCCGGTGGATTTATGCGGGAACCCGGGGACCGCGCTTAGGTCTGTCGAGAGCAATTGCGGCTTGGTACGATCGCGATGATTCATTCAGATTGCGGGAGCGCCCGAATGCATAGCCCTCATACCGCGCCGCACGCAGCGAGACCGAGCGGCGCATCGCGACTTCGCTTTCGGGTACCAGCCACAGCGTGCCAGAGCGTTCGCGCAGCGCTCCGTGTACCGCGGGCTCCTCGAAGCGAACCCGCCAGAGGTCGCGCACGGCATCGAGTTTTTCGCGGTCATAGGCGACATTGCAGACCGTGAGGTTCGGCGACGGCCCCTCGGTCACGGGTGCGGCATGGCGGAACAAATCGACGAAGTAGACAGCCCAGTTCACGGTCGATGCGTCGCCCCGAATCTCCACCCGGCCCCCCGCGACGGCGCGACCGGGCGCGCGCGCCGCAAGCATGTGTCGCAACCAATCGCTCCGCGGCACGCAGTGGTCTTCGGTCAGCGGCATCACGCCGGCGTCGCATGCACGGAGCGCGGCCGATGTGAGCTCGAGCGGCGTGTGTTCGTCGGCGTTCGAGAAGATTCTCGCTTCGGGGTGGCGCTGCGCGACGGCATCGATGCCCGGGATCAGTGGATCGCAAGCGACCACCATTTGGAAGGGTGGGACGCCTTGTTGCGCCATTAGCGCCGCCAAACAGCGTTCAAGGTGCTCCGCGCCACAGATGCAGACGATCGCCACTGCCACGGTTGAACGGCTTGCCGCATCGTGTGAGGGAAGTACAGTCATTCTCGCTGGTCCGTTATTCGAAAAGAACGCCGTGGCTGGCGCATGATGTCCACAAGCGGGTCACGCGATGCCTGCGAAGTTGTCGCTCAATTTCTACCCAGTTGCAACGTATGGCGCGATGTACTGTCGCCGCTAGGCAAGAAGCAGCTCCACGATCAGGCAAGTTGTTGATGCGCTTTCCTGCCGGGTGCCCAACCGGGAATTGTACTTGCACTGCGCATCCTTCTTGCCTTCAAAATCGTCCTCCAAATGTGCTCGATCTTCAGCCACACCTGGGATAAACGCGTACCCGGCGACTGGACTGAGCTGCTGGATCTCGGCATCTACTGGTACTAGCATCAGCACCCACCGCTGGCACAAGTGGCGATGGCGCTCGGCCCATATCTTGGCGGCCAACGGTCGGGCCGGGCGAGAAATCAACCGCGGACCGATTATTCCGGTTGCGGGGACAGGCATCGCCGGCCTGTTTGCCTTTCTTCGGCTCGAACGTCCGCAATCGTCGACTGCGGTAGCCTTCGGTGCCCTCACCCGCGGTGCGATGACGGCGAAGTTCTCGGTGATTCCATTTCTCGGCGCGAGGCTTACCGCGATTTTCGCCTGGCCCGCGTGGATCGAGTGAAAGCAGCCTGCTCCGGTGGCCGGCCGCGCCCAAGTCAAGTCGAGTCTCATCGCCTCGGCGGTGGTGCTCTTCGTGTCTTGGCTGTTCTATGGCTCTCCTTGCGTTGCTTGCCGACCGGGCGAACCGAACCTACATGCGATCGAAAAATTCTTTGGGTGCCGCACTACGCTGAGCGAATTCCTTTCCGATTCGGTCGAGATCAAGGCGATTCCGATCTTCATTCCCGAAATCCGGCAGGGGATCGAGGACGTTCGCTACCACAACGCGGTGAGTCGCTTGTCCTACCTGCTCGGCGAGGTGCGTAGCGATGGATGGACATACTCTATTATCTCGTTGTGCTCGGCGTCCGCACGCCGCTGCTGATTGGCGGGCTCATCGGCATGAGATTGATGCTGCGCGCAAGCGTAAGCGATCGTAATTGGTGGATCGCCGCGCCGGCACTTTCCTTCGTTGCCATTCTCGGCTTCGCGATCGCCTATAGCGGCATCGACATCGGTGTGTGCCACCGGTTGATCCTGTATCCAGCGCTGGCCATTGGGTTGGCGTATGCGGTGCTGGCGGTGTTGGTCGCAGCGCAAGCCGCCTCGCTTTTCATCATTCATCCCAATCACCCGACCTACTTCAGCACGATCGCGGGCGTGCATCCAGAGCGTTTCCTGATCTCCGCCGATCTGGATGGTTGGCAGGATTTGTGGTGACTCGAAAAGGAACTGGAAAAGCGCGGTATCGATCGGGTTGCCGCCGTGACCGCCTACGTTAGTGCTGACCTCAACAAGCACGAGCTGCCCGGCTATATGCCATTGAAACCGAACACACCGCGGAAGGGCTGAAACGTCGCCAGTCTCTGGCGGCTGCCGTAGGCGCCTAACCTGGGTCGGCCGTTCCGCGAATCTTGCGCACGTGTGCCGCGTCATCAAACGAGCGCGACGGGCGACCGGTGAGATAAGCAAGCCATTCGCCCCACGAGCGTGCCAGCACCATGGCTGTCAGCGGAAAAATCGAACGCACAAACATGGCGGCGTGGCGGCGTGAACGCAAGGCGGCACGCCCCATTCTGCCGAGCATCAGTAGAGGCAGCGCAGGTGCAAACAACGCATAGAACAAACGCCGGCCGGTGCTGCAGGTCGCGAGGCGGCTGTACCCGAACAGCCGGCCGTAGGCATAGCGCTCATGCACCGCGTCGCGAAGCGCGATGGGTCGGCTCATCGTCACGATGGAGGCAGGCTCTATCCACAGGCTGGCTGCGCGGGTGCAAAGCGCTTTGTTGATCAGGGATTCAACGAACGTTGATTCCCACAGTGTGCGCACCGCCTCGAGTCGTACCCGCTGGTACGCCACGTTGCAGACCGTGAGCGAAGATGCGGCGCCCGCGGCAGCGGGCGCTTGCGTAACGGGAAAAGTCGATGAAGTAGTAGGCCCAGTCGGTCGGCGAGGCGTCCATCGCGATCTCGACGCGGCCGCCGACAGCGGCGCGGTCCTCGCGTTGCGCCTGCACCGTCGCATGCACCCAATTCGCGCTTGGCACGCAGTAATCTTTGGTGAGCAAGATCAGCTCGGCGCGACATTCGCGCAAGGCGCGGGAGGCGAGCTCTAAAGGCGTGCGTTGACCTTCGTTGATCAAGTTGCGCGCCTGCGGAAACCGTCGGCGCACGGACTCGATCCCCGCGATGCGCGGATCGCAAACCGCCACGATCTCGAACTCAGGCGCATCGCGTTGCGACAAGAGCGTATCGAGGCAGCGCGCCAGATGCCGGGCATCTGACATGCAAACGACAGCGACGGAAATCGTCGAGAAGGTAAGGATCCGGTCGTCCATGGGAGAAAGTCGGGCGGAAGCTTGGGGGCGCCAGGGATTTGACGAGCATGTGAAACGCCGCTGATTGTGCAGCCGAATGCGACTCGGCTCAGGCGGGGCATTCATGTACCACGCGGATCGATTCGCCGGCCGACCGATCAGGCCCCGGTGAGCTTCGATATGGCTAGCCTTCGAAACAGCGACCGAAACGAGCAAGGCAAGGTCTATGCGTTACAGTTGATGCATCGCCTGGAGCCACTCGCGCAGCGACAATTTGGTCGCTTGTCAAATGGTGCCGGCGGCCATAGTCGTTTAACATCCGCAGAGCGAACACTGCCAATACTTTTGAGATTCACGGCCCCAAACCTTGTCATGGCTCGACGCGCGGCGTGTGCAGGTAAAGCCTTCAGGTCAATGCGATTGCTCCAACGCCGCCACGCACTTGGCTTCGGTACCCGTACTTGCTCATGAGCTCTGGCAACGACAGCCCGGGTTGAAACTGAATTTCGTTTTGCGCCATGATCCTGCTCCTCGCCACGAACCACCGGGATCGATGCGAAGTCCCTCACCGATACTGGCGCGCCTCTTGAGCCTCGCAGAGGAACATTGTTAATCAGGAATGCGAATGGACACTGTGCTGGTAACAGGTGGAGCCGGGTTCATCGGCTCGCATACGCTCGTTGAGCTGCTGAACGCCGGACTGCAGGTCGTTTCTCTGGACAACTACTGCAATGGCGCGCCCGAAGCGCTGAGACGCGTCCAGACCATAACCGGCAAGCCATTGATTGCGATCGAAGGCGATGTCCGCGATGGCGCCTTGCTTGACACTTTGTTTGATGAGCACCCGATCGACGGCGTGATCCACTTCGCCGCGCTGAAGGCCGTCGCGGAATCCACCGCGAAGCCCGTCGAATACTACGACAACAACGTGGGTGGAACCTTGAGCCTTCTTCGGGCGATGCAGCGATCGACCGTGCGGAAGATCGTTTTCAGCTCGTCCGCAACTGTCTACGGTGAACCCGGAACCTTGCCCATCAACGAGGACGCGCCAATTCGCACGACCAACCCATACGGTGCGTCGAAGGCGATGATCGAGCAAATCCTGAGTGACCTCGCCCAAGCCGCTCCTGATTGGTCGATTGCGAGTCTGCGCTATTTCAATCCGATCGGCGCACATCCCAGTGGGGAGATCGGTGAGGACCCGGCCGGCATCCCGAACAATCTGTTTCCGTTCCTCATCCAGACGGCAGCGGGCAAACGCGCGAGCCTGACCGTGTTCGGCGACGACTGGCCAACGGTCGACGGCACTGGCGTGCGGGACTACCTGCATGTCGTGGACCTGGCAGCTGGTCACGTCCGGGCACTGGCCCATGTTCGGACCGCGACTGGATTCATTGCGATCAACCTTGGAACCGGACGGGGCACGAGTGTACTCGAGCTGATCGATGCTTTTCGGGCTGCCACCGGCATTTCCATACCGTACACGATTGGGCCCCGGCGTTCGGGAGACATCGCCGCCTGCTGGGCGGATCCGTTACTGGCGATAAGGCTGCTCAACTGGCGCGCCAAATTGACCATCGCCCAAGCATGTGCGGATGGCTGGCGGTGGCAGCGCTCTAATCCTGACGGCTATCGCCAGCCGCCGACCGAACGTAGCTGATCGAGACGGACTTTTGATGCCGAACCCATGCACCGCCGGGTGCACTACGAACCTCGACCATTCGACCAAGGACTCGTAATCGCCCGCGCCGAGTGCCAACGGGACATTGCGTTTTATGCCAACCACGCTCCGATATGCGAGGCGTCGTGGAAAACGCCGATCGCGTCGTGTGTCGCGATGCGGGGTGGAATTGCCCTTACGTTCTTCTCGAGACCTTGCTTGCGCGTCTCGCGCCAGCATGCGCCTTGACTATCGATGGAAAGCGGATGCCCGTCTGGAAAACCGTAGAGCGACAACGCTTCGCCGACGTAGAAGTGCGCCAAGCCTGCCATTCAGTACGCCAGTCCACGATTGACCAGATTCATTAACGTACCGCCAGACTCGAACCCGCGGATCTGATCGACGACGTATTTCGTGGCTGACCTTGGCATCACCATCGCCGCGATATGCGGGGTAATGCGTAACTTCGGATGGTCCCAAAGCGGCGAATCGGCGGGCAGCGGTTCCTCTGGAAATACATCCAACAGCGCGCCGCCCAATTGTCCGGAATCGAGCGCGCCCACCAGATCGTCGATGGCACATTGCTTGCCGCGTCCCACATTGATCACATACGCACCGTGCGGCAATTGCGCGAAAAGCTTTGCATTCAAGATCTGTTCGGTCTCCGGTGTGAGCGGTAACACGCACACCAGGATTTCGGTTCGGCGCAACATCACCGCAAGACCTTCCGCGCCATGAAAGCACTCGATTCCCTCGATGCGGCGCGGCGTGCGGCTCCATCCGAGTACTTGGAAATTCAGACTCCGCAATGCGCGCGCCGCGGCGCCGCCAAGTTTCCCGAGGCCCAGCACCCCGACTTGCCGCTCACGGGCGAACTTGTGGTCGCGATGATCCCATCGATGCGCGCGTTGCAGCCGCGCGAAGTCGTCGGCGTCACGATGGGCGGCGAGCACGCCATGGAGCACGAACTCGGTCATGCCCTCGATCAGTCCATCGTCCATCATTCGAACGATCGGCAGATGGGCGGGGATCGTCGCATCGTCGGCGAGTCCATCGACTCCGGCACCCAAGGAGAAGACCACTTTCACGCCGCGCAATTTGGCGATGGAACCGACCGGTGGACGAAACGCGAGCACATAGTCGATCCCGCGATCGGGAATGTCGGGATAGACGAACAGCTCGATCGATCCCAGCTCCCGCGCGAGCCATTCGCGCCACTGCTGCGGATCGTCGTCTTGGGCAATGAATGCGAATGTCCGCATGGTGGATTGATCCGCGCTATTTGATTTCGCCGTGCATGTACGGCTTCAGGCACGCATAGGCCATGGTATGCACCGGCGTTGGCACACGAAGCTCGCGTCCTTTGCGTATGACCACGCCCGAAAGGCTATCCAATTCGAGTCGGCGGCCACGCACGAGGTCGTAGTACATCGAGGCGTACATCGCAGGCGGGAATTTCTGATGCATCGCAAGCGTGCGTTCAACGATATCGGCCGGCATGGGAATGCCTTGCGCCTCGGCCACCGCTTTGACTTCCGAGAAGGCACCCCGCGCAACCTCGATCAGGTCCGGGTCGTTGTAGACCACGCCGGCCGGTTGCCGCACGACGCACGACAACGCGGCGTTGCTCGCAAGCCCCACCATCTTCTGCCACTGGGCGGCGCGAATGTCCGCGACCAGCTCCGCCTTGAAGCCGGCCGCTTCGCAGGCATCGCGAAACGCCACGGCGCGCGCCGACATCGCGCCATTCGATTCGCCGAAACGGATCGTCGACATTTCCGAGGCGTAGCGAATGACCCCTGGCGCCTCGATCACTCCAGACACGAAAGCGAGACCCCCCATCACGCGATCGTTGCCGACGATGGCGCCAATCCGCTCCTGTGCGTCGACCCCGTTCTGGATGCTGATGCAAACGCCGCCATTCGACAGCAGCGGCGCAAACTGATGCGTAGCACTTTCGGTGTCATAGAGCTTCACACACATCAGGACGACGTCGACGGTGCCGATCTCGGCTGGGTTTGCGGTTGCGCTCACCTTCGGCAGGGAGAAATCGCCGCGCGGCCCCACGACGGAGAGGCCCCGCTCACGCATCGCCTGTAAGTGCTCGCCCCGCGCAACGAATGTCACGTCGTGGGCGCCTCGCGCCAGATGGGCGCCGAAATAGGCGCCGACCGCGCCCGTCCCCATGATTGCAATCCGCATACTGTTCACCCCTTGGCTGCTGTTCGATGGCGTGAGCCTAATCGTTTGTGCTGAAGGCAACAACCGGTCACGGCGGTGGGCCCGGTCTCACCGGACCGTTCGCCTGCGTTAAGATCGACCGTTTCGGACGAGGAATTCCACAACATGGCCAATGATTGGGTCGAAGTCGCAAAGCTGAGTGAAGTGCCCGATGGCGGCACCTGTCCTATCCGCTACAACGGTGAACCGATTTGCCTATACAACCTAGAGGGGACGATCTACGCGACCCATGACGTCTGTACCCATGGCCAGGCGAGTCTGGCGGATGGTTTTATCGTCGACGGCGACAAGATCGAATGCCCACTGCACCAGGGCATGTTCAACATCGCCACCGGCAAGGCAGTGAGCCCGCCATGCAAGATCGATCTGGTGATCTACGCGGTGAAGGTCGAGAACGATGCGATTCTATTGAAGGTCTGATTGTCCAGGCGGCATGCCTCGCTGCGCTGAAGGAGTGCGATGAGAATCAATCGAAGCATGGGCGGTGCCCTCGTTGGCGTCGCCATCATGATGGCCGGCGCGCACGCGATGGCGCAGGCGTATCCGACCAAGCCGGTCCACATCATCGTTCCGTTTCCGGCCGGCGGCGGCAACGATGTGACGGCGCGACTGCTTGGCGCGAAGCTGTCCGAAGCGTTGGGACAACAATTGCTCGTCGAGAATCGTTCCGGCGCAGGCGGATCCATCGGCATTCAGGCCGTCGCGAAGGCCAATCCCGATGGCTACACGCTTATGGTCGTGCCGCAGAATCTCGTCATCAATCCGTCCTTGCTCGATCGCGCCGGCTTTGATCCGTTGAAGGATTTCGCGCCGATCGCCGTGCTCGTGGATTCGCCGGTCATGATCGGCGTGCATGCATCCGTCCCGGCCACCAACCTGAAGGAATTGATCGCGCACGCCAAGGCCACCGCCGGCAAGCTCAACTACACCTCTTGCGGTACCGGGTCACCCCAGCATCTGGCCGGCGAGGTGATGAAATCGCTCACCGGCGTGGCGATGCAGCACATTCCGTATGGCGGCTGCGCGCCTGCTGTTGCCGACGCGGCGGCCGGACGCGTCGAGGTGCTGTTTGCGACGATTTCGCACATCGTTCCGCACCATAAGGCCGGGCGCATGCGCGGGCTCGCGACCACCGGCCTGACCCGCTCTACGCTCGCGCCCGAATTCCCGACCGCCATCGAGGCCGGGGTCCCGAACTTCGATTTCAACGTGTGGTTCGGCCTGCTTGCCCCCGCCAAGACACCACGCGAGATCGTGCTCAAGTTGAATGCCGAGGTGAACAAGGCGCTGGCTGACCCTGCGATCAAAGCGCAATTCGAAAAGCTCAACCTCGTCCCGCGCGGTGGCACGCCGGAAGAGTTCGCCAAGATCATCGACGAGGAGTTCGCGCGCTTTGCAAAATTGATCCGCGATGTCGGGATCAAGCCCGATCTGGCCGGCAAATGAAACGGGAAACAGGAAACGGGAAACGGGAAACAGTATGGCAACTCATCAAGCTGATTTGACCGCTGCATCGGCTGGACGCAATCGGCCGCGGTTTCGCGCGCTGTCGCCCAATATCGGTATCGAGGTGGAGGGCGTGGATCTTCGCCAGCCGCTTGATGACGAAACCTTTCGTGCGGTTGAAGCTGCGTGGCACGCCAACTGCATCATCCTGTTTCGCGACCAGTCGCTCGACGAGGACCAGCAAGTTGCATTCGCGTCGCGATTCGGTCCGCTCGCGCAAGTCATCAACAAGCACGAAGGCAGGTCGACCCATCATCCCGGCGTGATGTTCATTTC
>JANMUI010000809.1:0-6670 GCA_031391405.1 Betaproteobacteria bacterium | reverse complement strand
TCTACCAGTGCGCCGGCTCCACGTCGAGCCGGGCGACGATGCCTTTCAACTCAGGCTTGGGCGCTGGAAAGCGCTCGAGCACCAACGGATCATGCCCCGGAATCACATACTTCGGCGAGCTTGCCAGCGCGTAGGCGCGCTGGTGGCCCTTCAGCATATCGAACACGTTATACACGATGGGAAACGGGCGCCCTTGTTCCATGTTCGCATACATGTGTGCCGCATCGGCCGCGAGAACGACCCAACCCACTTTCGTCCAGACGCGCACGATCTGCAAGCCCATGGTGTGGCCACCGACGTGGTGAACCGAAATGCCGGGCGCAATGTCGCCATCGCCGTTGTGGAAGACGATCCGATCCTCGAATACCCGTTCGACCATCGTCGTAACATCCTTGGCGGTGAATGGACCGCGCAACGCCGGCATGCACATGCACGGGCCCGTCGCGTATTGCATCTCCTTTTCCTGCACGTGGAACCGTGCTTTCGGAAACAGATGGTGGCTCCCGCAGTGATCGTAGTGAAAGTGCGTGATGATCACCTCTTCCACCTGATTGTGATCGATGCCGATCAACTTCAATGCGTCGCCGCAGTCGCGATCGACGACGCGCCCGCGCTTCTTGCCTTCGGCCGCATCGAAGCCGGTGTCGACGACCCACACGCGATTGGCGCCCTTGATCGCCCACACGAAGTAGTCGATCGGACCCGGCCCATCGTGGGGATCACCGCCGATGAAGTTGTCAGCCATCTTGCGAACGTGATGTCCGTATTTGATCGCGTAGATTTCGTAGGTTGGTAGTTGATTCATCACGCCTCCCGTTTCCCGTCACCCTTCCCTTTTCTTTACGACGACACCGGCCCACCGCTCCGGCAGCTTCACGACCTCGGTGAAATCACAGTCCGACCCGAGCTGCTGATCGGCGTGCAACCACATCTGCTTCACCGCACTCCCGACCATAACCGCCAATGTCCCATTCACCGCACCGGCGATGCGCCTGCCGTTGCGCCCTTTGCCACGAGCGCTTTGACGGCGTCGGCATTCGAATCGAACACGGTGACCTGATATCCGGCCGCTAACAACCGGCTCGCCATGGGATTCCCCATCCGGCCGAGCCCGATGAATCCGACATGCATGTCCATGGCGTGCCTTATTTTTTAGTGTCGAGCTCTGCGAACACTTCTCGCGCGCAGCGGAACGCCTCGACGCCGGCCGGAATCCCACAGTAGATCGCTGCCTGCATCAACACCGCGCGAATCTCGTCGCGCGTGCAGCCGTTGGTGATTGCGCCTTTGATGTGAAGCTTCAATTCCTGCGAGCGATTGAGCGCGGTGAGCATCGACAGATTGAGCATGCTGCGCGTCTTGCGGGGCAGATCTTCGTTGGTCCAGATCGCGCCCCAGCAATACTCGCTCACGAGCTCCTGAAACGGCCGGTTGAAATCATCGGAGCCCTTGTACGAGCGCTCCACGTATTCCTTGCCGAGGACTTCACTGCGGGTCTGCAGGCCCTTCTCAAGAAGATTCTTGTCCATATTCGTCGACTCCATTCTGGGGGATGTGAAGGGTCGAGTCTAGCAGCACGCCGCCCGCGAGCCTGATCCCAAAAGGGATGCTAGATTTACGGACATTCCCGCGTAATGCGGACCCAATTCAACGCTAGGAGGCCACCTCGATGGCGGCGTTTCCGGATATTCAATGGATGGAGCAGTTTCGTGATCGCGTGAACGGCGATCCGGAAATGCGCGCAATCGCCGATTGGTTCACGACATCGATCGC
The DNA here is from genome assembly GCA_031391405.1 of Betaproteobacteria bacterium. Lineage (GTDB taxonomy): Bacteria > Pseudomonadota > Gammaproteobacteria > Burkholderiales > SG8-39 > SHXR01. The sequence goes on along the minus strand of JANMUI010000809.1, from coordinate 4,897 downwards.
GTTCACATTCGGTGAGAAGCGCTACGTCATGGCGGTCGAGAAGGGCAAGATCACAAATCTCAACGCCGCGCCGCGCATCGACGCACGGAGCACATTTGGTTTTCGCGCGCCAATGGACGTGTGGGACCGGTTCGTGAGCGCCAATCCACCACCGCTCTATCACGATTTCTTCGCGATGCTGATGCGCGTACCCGAGTTCGTGCTGGAAGGCGATGGGTTAGTGGCGATGCAGAACGCACGGGCGTTGCACCGGATGATGAATTTGATGAGAGGTTGAAATGATTCAAGTCTTTACCGCAAAGGACGCAATGGACGCAGGGGACGCAGAGGGGGAGAAGGGTGATGAGAAACGGGAAAAGTGATCCCCCTCATCCCAACCTTCTCCTCCAGTGCCGGGGAAGAAGGAGCTTGGCGTTTCCCTTTTCCCGTTTCTCGTTTCCTTTGCGTCCCCTGCGGTTCCATCTTCGGTAGCAACATTTGTAGACGAGGCTCCAACAATGCCAGTCCAATACGAACCCATCACCGGCCGCTACATCGAAGTCATCGATGGCGGCGAGAAGTACCGCGTCTTTTTCGAGGAAGCAGGCGATGGCATTCCACTGCTTTGCTTGCACACCGCGGGGGCCGATAGCCGCCAGTGGCGACATGTGCTGAACGATACCGAGATCACGAAGCGATTCCGCGTGATCGCATTTGATCTTCCCTATCACGGCCGCTCGACGCCACCCGACGGCTGGTGGATGAAGAAATTCAGGCTCACCACGGCAGGGTACTTGAGCATGATCCGGGCGGTCTGGCAGACGCTCGAATTGCAACGTCCGGTCGTGATGGGCTGTTCGATGGGCGGCGCGATCTCGCTCAAAGTGGCGGCTGATTATCAGAACGAGCTCACCGGAATCGTCGGCCTCGAAGCCACGGCCCATGCGCCCGGCCGCTACAACGATTTCCTGCATCATCCCGCCATTCATGGTGGCGAGCTCTGCGCGAGCTACACGATGGGCTTGAACGCGCCGTCCAGCCCCGAAGTCAACAAGCGGGAAAATTGGTGGTACTACGCCCAAGGTGGGCCCGGCGTGTATGCGGGAGACGTGCACTACTACAGCTTCGACTGGGACGCGCGCGAAGACATCAAACGCATCGACACCAGGCGCTGCAAGGTGTCGCTCCTCACCGGCGAGTACGACTACTCGTGTACCCCGGCGATGACAGAGTTGGTCGCGCAAGACATTCCAGGCTCGCGCATAACCATCATGAAAGGCATGGGGCATTTCCCGATGGTGGAGAACTACGCGGCGTTTCGGCCGTTCCTGTTGCCGGAATTGCGGTACATGGCGGGATAAGAATTCGTTAGCAAGGGAGATTGAACGGTGCAACGCCTTCAAGGCAGATCAGCGCTGGTGACCGGTGGCAATACGGGCATTGGACGCGCCATCGCGCTCGCGTACGCGCTAGAGGGCGCCGATGTCACGGTGGCATGGATCGATCGCGAAGCGGAGGCCGCGTCGCTTGTCGAAGAAATTCGATCGATCGGGCGTCGCGCCCTCGCGGTGCGCGCCGATGTCACTCGCGAGGCAGACGTAGTCGCGCTCTTTCGCGATGTCGCCGCAGGATTCGGCAAGCTCGACATCCTGGTCAGCAACGCCGGCATCCAGCGACCGCAAGCGATTACCGACATGACTGTCGATGATTGGGATCGCATGATGGCAGTGCATCTGCGCGGCGCGTTCCTATGCGGGCGCGAGGCTTCCCGACACATGATCCCACGGCGCGCGGGCTGGATGATCTTTACCTGCTCACAGCTTGGCTATATCGGGCGCGAGCGGTACACCGCTTACTCGGCGGCCAAAGCGGGACTCATCGTATTCATGCGATCGCTCGCGAAGGAGCTGGCGCCGCACGGGATTCTGGTGAACGGCGTATCACCCGGACTCGTCGATACCGGCTTCGATCCTCTCTCTGAAGAAGTCAAACGCGCGCATGCCGCGAGCCTGCCGCTCAAGCGCCTCGGCACGCCGGAAGACATGACGAGTGCCTATGTATTTCTCGCCTCGGACGAAGCGCGCTACTACTGCGGACAGCTGCTGCATCCGAATGGCGGGGAGATCATGCCTTAGGAATCCGCACGCCGGTGCGCCCGGATTCCTCTGTGAGAGACCATCATGGCCACGCGAACACTTCTCGAACCCACGCTCGCGATCAAACCCTTGCATCCGTTGTTTGCCGCGGAAGCCACCGGCGTCGATCTGCGCGAACCGCTCGATCCTCGTCTCATCGCGGATATCGACGCAGCGATGGACCAGTACGCGGTTCTCGTCCTGCCCAATCAGCACCTCGACGACGACCAGCACCTTGCGTTCGCGAAGCACTCGATGCTGCATGCGCGCGAAATTCCACCGGAGGGGGGCGAGACCGAGTTTGCAGACATGCGTGCCGCGTGGGATGCCTTGCCGGACAAAACGAGGTCGATCATCGAGCCGCTCGTCTGCGACCATTCGCTGATTTTTTCGCGGGCGATGCTCGGATTCGATGCGTTCAAACCTGAGGAACAGCAGGCGTTCGCGCCGGTGCCGCAGCGCCTCGTTCGCCGGCACGCCGGCTCCGGTCGGCGCAGCATCTATCTCTCCGCTCACATCGGCGGCATCCACGATTGGCCGCGCCCCGAGGCGATGATGCTGATCCGCGACTTGACCGAGCACGCCACGCAGTGCGAATTCGTTTTCCGACACACGTGGCGACAATACGATCTGGTGATCTGGGACAACCGGTGCACGATGCATCGCGGTCGTCCCTATGACGACAAGCGCTACAAACGCGATATGCGCCGCATGACTTTGCAGGACAGTGCGCCGACGCTCGAACAGGCGGTGTAGAGCGGATACTCAGAACAGAGGGATTCAAATGAATGGATCGCGTAGAAATGCGCCGCGACTCGTCGCGGCCATACTCGCGATTACGATGGCGCGCGGGGCACCGCGCCGGACTTCCGTTCGCGGGCCTCGATACCGTTTAACCGAGCGCCCGGTACGCACCAATCAATAGTCGTCGGCCCGCTTGGCTTTCTTCGAGTTCGCCCCGCAGGCACCGGTATGTTTGCCCTGCATCGTGCTCTTCATGTTCATCACCTCGCCGGATTTTTGAGCCATCCGCATTAAGGTTTCGCCGGTGTAGGTCTTGCCGGCGTACTTGATCCGGCCTTCGCCCTCCATCGTGCCATCCCTACCCTTGCACTGGATGCGCCATGTGAGCGTGTCGCCCACCACCTTCTGTTCCCTCACGATGCAGCTCTGGTCTGGCTGCGACATATCGGGGACGAGATCCTTATTGGTCACGCACTGGTTGAAGGTCTGCGCCGGCATCGCGAACGGCATCCCGACCATCTCCATTTTCACCGTGACTTCCCAGTTGCCCTCCTGCATATTCGCCTGCGCCGCACCGATCGTCGTAGCGGCAAGGGCTGCGCCTAGGAGGGTGGCTTTTGCATATATCGCCGGATTCATGAGGCTCCTTCGCTGGAATGAATGTTAGATTCCCGAAGACGATTATCACCTTGGCCGGAGGGGCATGTGCATAGATTTTTAGTCGCCATCTTGATATCGCTCTTCGTGCCGGCAGTTGCTCCGGTCCAGGCACAGGTGTGCCAATGCATCGATGTCGGCGATATCAAGGCCCGGATCACAGAAGCGAATACAGCCGTTTCCGCCTATTCGAACGAAATGCGGAAAATGGTGGAGCAGATGCAACGGACGCATGAACCTATCGTGTACACCCCGGCGCGGCGCCAGAAACTGCAGGGTCACGTTCAAGATGCGCTCAACCAAGTCGCGAGCGGCAGGATCCCGACCGCGCCAACGATGGGTGACAACGCCGGTGGCACCGACAATCTGTGCAACATGACGATCAACCTGCATCCTTCCGCCACGGCATGCATGCGGGAAAGCGTAAAACGCCACGAGCAACACCACCGTGACGCATGCCTGAAGACTCGCAGCGTCGGGGCGATTGCAGGTTCGATCGTTTCGGGAAAGGACCGCTTCGAGCGGGACAACGCGAGTCTGGTCCAGTACGCGACCGAGGAAATCGGCGGCTATTCCACCGAGCTTGCCTTTCTGCAAAGCGAGCTCGCGCGCCTCGCGCAATCCGAAGAATGTAACCCCAAGCCGAAGCCGCGGCCCGAGTTGCGCGACTTCACGGCTCAGCCTCGCCAGGGCAGGACGCGGTAGCGAGCAGAGACAAACGCTACGACAGCACGGGTCCGATCCGGCGATGTGGCGGCCTCTGAGACATCGATGCTGGGTCGCGTTGCTGCTTGCGGGCTTCGCAGGCGCCGCGGTGTGCGTTGCGAACGACAAGCCCTTCCCAGGCGGTGCTGCCGCATACCTGGTCGAGGCACAGGGCCGCGCGCTTTGGTCACGCGACCTTGACCGCGCTCTGCCCCCGGCGAGCCTCACCAAGATCATGACCGCGCTGCTATTCCTGGAAAGCGGCGGGCCGCTCGATGGCGTGGTCACCATGAGCGCGAATGTGCAACGCGCGACCGGCACGCGCCTGCGTCTGCGCGCGGGTGAGCAGATGCGCACGCGCGACGTGCTCGCGGCCATGTTGCTGCATTCAGCCAACGACGCCTGCTTGGCTCTCGCAGAACACATGGCTGGGTCCAAAGAGCGATTTGCGGAATCGATGAACGCCCGCGCACGGGCGCTCGGCCTCACCCGAACCCGTTTCACCAATCCCTGCGGACACGACGAGCCGAAGCATCGTTCAAGTGCGCGCGACCTCGCGGCGCTAACCCGAATCACCATGCAGCAACCCGTGTTCGCCGCACTCGTGCAGACGGTCGAGATACGCATCAGCACGCTTGGCGGGCGCTCATTCAATCTCGAAAACAAGAACGAGATCG
>JANMUI010000783.1:0-14308 GCA_031391405.1 Betaproteobacteria bacterium | reverse complement strand
TCATCTGATCAAGTCGCGCGTCCCGCCACTCCTGCACCGCGTCGAGTTGTCCTTCGGACAGATGTTCGAGCTGGCGCACTTCGTTGCGTTGTTCCAGAAGCCCGTACCAGTTACTGAACGGGCGACGGGGATCGAGCAGCTCGCGTTGCCAGCGCTCGAGTCGGCCGGTCATTCCGGTGCGAAGGTCGAGATACTGATCGATGGTTGCCGAAAGAATCCGATGCGCAAGCTCATCGGGATTGCGTGGATGCCGGGTGCCCGGGCCTAGCAAGCGATCGCGCATTTGCGCCGTGATGCGTGATTCGGCAGGATGGAGCGTCGCGAGCAGGCGATCGAACCGAAAAAAGAACAATGGACGCGTCTCTATTCGCATCTGATCCGAGCCCGGAATCAAACCGCGAAACACGATCATTTCGTAGGACTCGGTGCTGTCGAAGAACGACGGATGACCGAGATTGCGTGCATCGAGCGAGTGATTCTCGAAAAGACGGTGCCCGGTCAGGGTCTCGATCTCGGCAATCAACATGTCGACTTGGTCATAGGTGCCGTCGATCCAGAGGAAGCCCTGATCCGGAAGACCCGCGCCACGCTCGCGGGTCGCGCACTCCGAGCCGGTTGATATCGCGAGTCGCTGCACGGCGGAATTCCTCTAAGAAGGCAGGCGAATGCTACTGCAAGGAATTCGATTGCGTGCCGGCCGAACCGTCTGGTCTATTCGCTTTGCAGCCGATCGCCAGGGGCGAAAATCCAGGTTCGAGTAATGACCAGAATGTCCGTGTCGCGCCGGATATCCGCCGGGAAGACGCCGTATGGCGCGGCGAGCTTGACGATGCGTTCGGCAGCGCGATCGAGCACCTGATAACCGGACGGACGATCCACCTCGATCGAGTCGAGCGTTCCATCGGCCCGTATCGCCACCGTCACCCGCAGGCTTCCATAGATGCGTCCGCGCGCAGCGCTCGGATAGTTCGCATTGCCCACCCGCTCGACCTTTTGGCGCCAGTCCTCGACATACTGGGCGAATCGTACTTCGGTGGCCCGGGCACCCACGAACTGCTTGCGCGGCCGCTTGTTGTACTCGTCGACCTGACGCGCAATTTGCGCTTCGAGCTTCGCCATCGCGAGCGCCCGGGCCGCCAAGTCCTGTCCGATGGGCTCGGGGCGAGGAGGTTCAGGTGCGGGTGTGGGCTCGGGGGAGGCCTCGGTTGGGGGCACGGTCGGATTCAACTTCGATACCTGTGCGAGCAGATCGTTCTGCTTCTGTTCGAATTGCTGAACACGCCGTTTCGCTTGCTCCACGATATCGGTGCCAGGCTGCGTTCGCGGCAGAGCCGGCAACGGCGTCTTGGCGCGCCGGTTCTCGTCCGTATTGCCGCCGCCATCGAGATTCGCCTGGGCGAGAACGTCGGGCTTTTCCGGACGGGCGGCCGACTTCGAATTGACGAGAACGACTTCAATCGTCGACGTGCTCTTCAGATTGAAGGCATCGGGAAACTTGAACTTGATCGAAAGCACCACCGCATGCAATACGATGGAGATCACCAGCGCGATGTTTAGAATTCGGTCAGACAGAAAGCGCGACGCCTGCCTTGTGTACAGGGCGCTTCCGACCGTTGCGACGGCCGCCACTAGGTGGAACCTCGGGAGAAGAACAACGGATTGCAAGGGGTTGCGATGAGCCGGACCGGGAGCGTCTACGAACCGACGCGTGATTTATAGACGGCACGCAGAGTGCTGTCAACGAGGTCGATGGATTCGACCTCGACAATCACCGTAGTCCCGGATGGAAGGTCCGGTAGGGATGACACCCGGACGTAGAGGGGAATCGCCCGCAATTTCACGACACCCTCGCGCGCGACTGTCGCTTCGCATTGGACGACATTCTCCTGCTGCAACCAGCGGAGACACCAGTGCTGTTCCATGCGATCTTGAAACTCCGCATACGCGGCATAGGCGACCTCGAACTCGCGGATCGCACCGAGCAAACTCGCGGAATTGCGCTGGAATGGCGGGGTCTCGTTGCCGAGCAGTGCGGCGAGCTGCCACTGATTGATCAGATCGATGTAACGTCGCAGCGGCGAGCTCGACCAGGCGTAGAACCCGACGCCCAGTCCCTGGTGCTCGGCGGGAGCGGTCGTCATGCGCACCTTGCCCTGATTCTGCGCGCGATAGATCGCGGCGACCCCGTGATCGGCCAGCAATTTTCCCCAGGTGCGATTCACGAAGATCATCAATTCGGCCACGAGCTTGTCGAGCGGCGCACCGCGCTTTCGTTCGGTAATCGAAATGCGGTCATTGGTGACGTGAAAGACGTAATCGGGACGATCGATGTTCTGGCCGGATTGACCCCGGCCTTCTTCGAGTTTCACCGCCAACTGGTAGAGGGTGTGCAGTGCCGATGCATAGGGCAATGTCGAATCCGAGCTCCCGGCAGAGAACAACACATTGAGTGGCTCGACCTCATGGTGCCGAAGGTTGGCCTTCACGACCACGGCCTCGACGCGCGAGTAGGTCTGCCGCACGGCCATCGATTGCGGATCGATCTGCAAATAGAGCGAGATCGCCGGACGCGGGGTGCCGCTTGCCAGGGTGAACGCCTCGATCACCTGATCCGGGAGCATGGTGATCTTGTTGCCCGGCATGTAGACCGTTGACAGTCGATCGCGCGCAATCCGATCAACCGCCGAGTCGGGAGAAAATCCGAGACTGGGTGCTGCGATGTGGATGCCGACCTCGATCAGATCCCCGTCAATGCGCCGCACCGAGAATGCGTCGTCGATCTCGGTCGTCACGGCGTCATCAAGGCTGAACGCCTCGACCGTCGCAACCGGCAGATCGAGTGGAACGGTATGGTCGACTTGCGCGGGAAATCCGGTGCCGCGCGGAAAATATTCAAACAGAAATCGGCCGAGGTGGAAGTCATGGGTCGACGGCAGGGCGCCGCATCGTTCAAACAACTTGGCGGCCGACAAGCCGGTTTCCATGCAGGCTTGTTCGAGTGCCTTGGTTTCGATCCGATTGCGATCAGGCTTGTAGAGCAGCTCGCGTGCGAGCGGTCGCCATGCCTCCGGAAACACGAACTCGGCGAGCATTGCGACCCATTCTTCGATCTGCTTGCCCTGCAGACGCTTCTTTTCGACGCCAGCCAGTGCCGTTTTCAAGATCTCTTCGGGCGCCGCCCGGAACCGACCCTTGCCCTTGCGATGAAAATAGATGGGCGCCGCGTGCAGCTTGAAAAGAATACCGGCCGATTCCGGCGCGATCGGCACACGGCCAAAGTAGTCTCGGGCCAGCTCCTGGAAGCCGAACTCATTGTCACCGCTTGCTTCCCAGAGAAAATCGATGTCGAGCTCGTCCGCCACCGAGTCTGCGACACGGGCGAATTCGGACAATCCTGGTTCGCGAAACCGGAGCAAGACGTTTGCGGGCTTTACCTTCTGGCGCTTGCCATGCTGTGATTCGATCTGCAATGCGCTGTCCGCCTCGGTGAGAATCGTCCCGAGTTTGAAATCACCATTCTCTTCGTAAAGTGCGAACATCAGGAGGCGGATCTATCCGGACCGGCAATGACCGATCACGACCAGTCGGATTAATGTGGGGGACTCGCAAGAACCATCAAGTGCCGCAACGGACGGCCACTGATCGGGGCGGCGATTATAGCCGCAGCGACGCACGCTCAGGGGCGCGTATGGGGCGGGAGATCGCTGAATTCGAGAATAGCGGCTAGCTGATCGGTAAAGCACCGCAACGCGTGATCGCCTCCTTCCACCACGATCTGCCTCGCGCCCGCGTAACGCGCAACCGCCTCGCGATAGTCCAAGACTTCATCGCCGGTCTCTACTATGAGGAAATAGCGCTGCGGATCAATGCGCTCCACCCAAAGTGCGGCAAGCTCGCGAACATGCAGGTCGGTGAGGTCGTATGGGTCGCCTGTATAGAGATTGCGCTGTGGCCCCAGGTAGCGGGTGAGATCACGATGAGGATATACCGCCGGGTTCAAGAGGATGGCTTTCAGCCCGAGCTTCTCGGCGAGATAGGTCGCGTAGAACCCACCCAACGAGCTGCCGATCAGCGTGATCGATCGCAAATCGTGCTGCGCGATAGCTGCTTCCACGAGCGCGATGGCCGCCGCGGGGCGATGCGGCAACGCGGGGCAGAGGAAATGGCGGGCGAGACCGCGTTGACGAAGATGCTCGTGGAGGACAGTCGCCTTGTGCGACGCCGGCGCGCTGTTGAACCCATGCAGGTAGATCAGCATGTTGCTGGATTGGTCGAAGCTAGCGAATGATGGAGGCGCGGCGCTACCTTGCGGCGAGCCGTTCAAGAAGTTTCTGATGAATGCCATTGAATCCGCCGTTGCTCATCACCAGGACATGATCGCCTGAGCGAGCCTCGCGCACGATTGCATCGAGGAACAATGCAAAATCCGCCTCGCAGACAACCCGCTGTCCGAGCGGTGCCAGCACTTGCCCGGCATCCCACTCCAAACCGGCGCTGAAGCAGTAGATGCGATCGGCTTCGGCAAGGCTACCCGCCAGTGCGTCCTTGATCGTCCCGCGCTTCATCGTGTTCGATCGCGGTTCCAGGACGGCGAAAATGCGCTGCGTCCCGACTTTCGCTCGGAGTCCGGCGATTGTTGTCGCGATCGCGGTGGGATGGTGGGCGAAGTCGTCGTAGACGGTCACGCCCTGAATCGTTCCGCGCACCTGCATGCGTCGCTCGACGCCGGTAAATTCGGTAAGCGCCTGGACGGACAGGGGCGCCGGCACCCCGGCATGATTCGCGGCGGCAATGGCGGCCAGCGCATTGAGGCGATTGTGGAGGCCAAGTTGCGTCCATCGAACTTCGCCCTGACTCGCACCCCTGTAGCGCACCTCGAAGGCGTTGCCGTCTTCAGGTCCGATATCCCATCCGGTGGCAATCGCGAATGGATCGACCTCTGACCACGATCCACGGTCCAGCACGCGACGGATTGCTTCGTCTCCACGGTTTACTATGAGACGCGCGCGCCGCGGCAAGATGCGAACGAAGTGATGAAACTGCGTCTCGATCGCTGCGAGGTCCGAGAAGATATCGGCATGATCGAATTCGAGATTATTGAGCACCGCGGTCCGGCAACCGTAATGGAGAAGCTTCGATCGCTTGTCGAAGAATGCGGTGTCGTACTCGTCGGCCTCGATGACGAAGTACGGGCTTGCGGTCAGGCGCGCCGACACGGCGAAATTCGAGGGGACACCGCCGATCAAAAAGCTCGGATCATGGCCCGCGGCTTCGAGAATCCACGCCAGCATGGACGACGTCGACGTCTTGCCATGCGTTCCTGCCACCGCCAACACCCATTTGGACTGCAGGATATTTTCAGCCAACCACTGTGGGCCTGATATGAATCGATCGCCCGCATCGAGTATCGCTTCCATAAGAGGGTTGCCGCGGGTGACGGCATTGCCGACGACCCAGATGTCGGGCCGCAGCGTAAGCTGGTCGGCGCCATAGCCCTCGACGAGCGCGATCCCCTGTTCCGCGAGCTGCGTGGTCATCGGCGGATAGACGTGGGCATCGCATCCGGTCACTCGATGGCCCGCGGAACGGGCGATCAAGGCGAGACCGCCCATGAACGTACCGCAGATGCCAAGAATATGTATGTGCACGCCGGCTGTCCTTCTCAAACGGGGGGGAATCTAAGCATTGAGACTGCCTCCGACGCAATGGTGTCTTTAACGTTCCAAGGCATCAGAGTCCGGCTATGATGCTTGCATTGCATCGCGGGGAAGCCTTGAATCGTCATGGGGCGCGAATTCAGTTCCAAGCAGCAACAGATGCGCACGCGAATCGCGGCGGCGGCGGCGAGGCTCATGGCCGAGGACGGTATCGAAGACTATGCCACCGCCAAACGCAAAGCCGCTCGCACATTGGGCGCTGTCGATACCCACGCACTGCCGGGCAATGATGAGGTTGAAGCCGAGCTCCGGGCCTACCAGTCGCTCTATCAGGCTGATGAGCAACGCAATCGAATCGACGTGATGCGCTCGATCGCATTGGAAGTGATGGAAACATTGGCGTCGTTCCGTCCGTACCTGTCCGGATCCGTTCTGAAAGGAACGGCAGGGCGCTTCGCTGATATCGACCTCCAATTGTTCCCGAGCGATTCCAAGGAAGTCGAACTGTATCTGCTTAACCAGCGCATCGAATACAAGACCGAGCATCAACGGCACTACTGTGGTGATGAGCCGAGAGACGTGTCGGTCGTGCGAATCGAGTGGGACGAAACGCCGGTCGTCCTCGCCATCTACTCGGCGCGTGACGAGCGCAGTGCGCTCAAGACTTCGGCAGCAGGACGGCCAATCGAACGAGCGGGCATCGCGGCGGTTCGCGCAATGGTCGATGCCCAACAGGCCGACGCTGCTTAGGCATTGCCAGAGACCGATATGCGACATCGATTGATCGTCATTGCGATCGCCGTGCTGGCGGTCGTCGCCGGCATATTCGTCAGCCAACAATCGACAAACGGCCCGGCGCAAAGCGCGGTCGCCAGCGCACAACTCGAAACTATCCAATTCACTGACCTGACCGGCAAGACGCGGACCATGTCCGAGTGGCGTGGAAAAGTCGTGCTGGTGAATTTCTGGGCAACATGGTGCACACCTTGCCGGGAGGAGATTCCGGCGCTGCAAAAAACTCGCGCGGCCTATGTGGACAAGGGGTTCGAGGTGGTGGGAATTGCGCTTGACCGTGCCGAGTTGGCCCGCGGGTTCGCTGCCGATTTCAGGATCGACTATCCGGTCCTGATCGGGGACGGGGATATCATTGATCTCATGCGAACGCTTGGGAACAAATCCGGGGCGCTGCCGTATTCGGTCATCCTCGACCGCCAAGGACGCGTGTCGCAGCGCCATCTTGGCTTGCTTTCCGCAAAAATGATGCGCGAGATGATCGAACCTGTGATGTCGCGTTAGGCGCAGATCGAAGCAGTTTAGAGACATTCTTGAATAGATCACCGCAAGTTGCTGCATAATCCACTCGTTTGATCAGCCGCACCCGCACCTCCGCCGGTCGTTGCCCTGCGCCGCCAAGGGGCTTATAGAACGCGGGCGAAAAAGTGACCGCGAGCGACTTCTGCGGCCGGCGGTCAGGGATCGTCAGAGGAGCCCTCGAAAGTGGATCTCAGAAAGCTCAAGACAATGATCGAGCTGGTGCAGCAGTCAGGCATCGCCGAGCTCGAGGTAACCGAAGGCGAAGAGCGGGTGCGAATCGTGCGCGGCTACCCGCAAAGCGGTCACGATCAATCGGACGCGACCTCGCACGGCGGCCTCCATCGCAACGCAATGGCGCAGCCGGCCGGCACAACAGGATCGCCGGGGGTAGCGCCATCGACAGGGGAGCCTCCCGCCGCACCGGAGGCGCCACCGGGGCATATCGTCAAATCCCCAATGGTTGGAACGTTCTACAGGTCGTCCGCACCCGGCTCGAAGGCATTCGTCGAAGTGGGCGATACGGTCAAGTCTGGTCAGACACTTTGCATCATTGAAGCGATGAAATTGATGAACGAAATCGAGGCGGACAAGGACGGCGTGGTCAAAGCCGTCCTGGTCGAGACCGGGCAGCCGGTCGAATATGGTGAGCCTTTGTTCTTGATTGGACCCTGAGCGCCCTGGTCGGCGTGGCGCAAAATGTTCGACAAGATACTAATTGCCAATCGCGGTGAGATCGCCCTGCGGGTCCAGCGTGCCTGTCGCGAATTGGGGATCAAGACGGTCGTGGTGCATTCCGAGGCCGATCGCGATGCGAAGTATGTGAAGCTCGCCGACGAATCAGTCTGCATCGGACCGCCGCCGTCCGCCCAGAGTTATCTGAATATTCCAGCCATCATTGCCGCGGCCGAGGTGACCGACGCCGAGGCGATCCATCCCGGATATGGATTTCTTTCTGAGAATGCGGACTTCGCGGAAAAGGTGGAAGCGAGCGGTTTCGTCTTCATCGGCCCGCGGCCGGAGAACATCCGAATGATGGGTGACAAGGTCTCGGCGAAGGCTGCGATGATCAAGGCGGGCGTACCGTGCGTGCCGGGGTCCGAAGGTCAGATGCCGGAGGAGCCGGCGGAGATGATCAAGATCGCCCGGGCGGTCAAGTACCCGGTGATCATCAAGGCGTCAGGCGGTGGCGGCGGGCGTGGAATGCGCGTCGTACACACCGAGGCGGCGCTGGTCAGCGCGGTCAACCTCACCCGCGCCGAAGCCCAGGCCGCATTCGGCAACCCGACCGTATATCTCGAAAAGTATCTTGAGAATCCCCGTCATGTCGAAGTCCAGATCCTCGCCGACGAGCACAAGAACGCCATCTATCTGGGCGAACGCGACTGCTCGATGCAGCGCCGCCATCAGAAGGTGATCGAGGAGGCACCCGCTCCGGGAATTACGCTCAAAGAGCGCGCCCGCATCGGGGACCGCTGCGTCGAGGCATGCAAACGCATCAACTACCGAGGCGCCGGCACCTTCGAGTTCCTCTACGAGAACGGCGAGTTCTTCTTCATCGAGATGAACACGAGAATCCAGGTCGAGCATCCCGTGACCGAGATGGTGACCGGCATCGACATCGTGCATGAGCAGGTGCGTATCGCATCGGGCGAAAAGCTTTCGGTCCGACAACGCGAGATACGGATCGCCGGGCATGCGATCGAATGCCGGATCAATGCCGAGGATCCCTACAAGTTCACGCCGTCCCCCGGTCGCATCACGACCTTTCATGCGCCGGGCGGGCCGGGAATCCGTGTGGACTCCCATGCCTATCAGGGCTACGTGGTGCCCCCCTATTACGATTCGATGATCGGCAAGGTGATCGCTTATGGATCCACGCGCGATCAGGCGATCCGCAGAATGCGTGTCGCGCTCTCCGAGATGGTGGTCGAGGGCATTCTTACGAACATTCCCCTGCATCAGGATCTGCTGGTCGATACGGAGTTCGTACACGGCGGCACCAGCATTCACTATCTCGAGAACAAGCTCGCCCAGACGTTGAAGAGCTGAGAAATCCGCGCCGCGGGCATCGAATGGGCGACAATTCTTGCTTCAGGAGCGCCCCCGCGCGCGATACCGGACGAGCCGTCATGGCATGGCAATCCCTCGTCATTGAAGTGGCAGGCGACACCGCCGATCGCATGTCAGACGCGCTGATGGAGACCGGCGCGCTTTCGGTGACCGTCGAAGACGCCGACGCGGGGACTGCCGACGAGCAGCCGCGATACGGCGAGCCCGCGTTCGATGCGTCAGGGAATCCCTGGCCGAACAGCCGGGTCAGTGCATTGTTTGACCCGGATATCGATGTCGAACGAGCGCTCGCGCTTGCGGCGGCGTCCTGCAAACTCCCGGCGATCATTGCGCACAACATTGAGATTATCGAAGACATGGATTGGGTGCGCCACACCCAGTCTCAATTCGATCCGATCCACATATCCGATCGGATCTGGATCGTACCGTCATGGCATGCGGATCCCGATCCGCATGCGATCAACATCAAACTTGATCCTGGACTTGCGTTTGGCACCGGCGGCCACCCCACCACGCAGCTTTGCATGGCCTGGCTGGAGCAGCGCGTGAGTGCGGGGGCGTCCGTCATCGATTACGGATGCGGCTCCGGGATCCTCGCCATTGCGGCGGCAAAACTCGGCGCCGGTCGCGTGCGGGGCGTCGACATCGACCCTGTTGCGGTGTTGACAGCCCGGGAGAACGCGCTAGCGAACAAGGTAACCTGCGAATTCATCGATGGCAGCGTGACGATCTCCGAGCATGCGGATCTCGTGATCGCCAATATCCTCGCCAATCCGCTGAAGATTCTCGCGCCGGTGCTTGCACGCCTCACACGCTCTGGCGGACGCCTCGTACTATCCGGGCTGTTGACTGAACAGATCGAAGCGGTCGCCCGATGTTATGCACCGTACTTTGAAATGACGACGTTCGCGATCCGCGAGGATTGGGCGGCACTTGAAGGAATCAGGCGATGAAGCTCATCACTCGATGCCCGGAATGCCGAACAGCATTTCGGGTCCACGAGAACCAGCTCGCCGCACGACAAGGCAAGGTTCGCTGCGGGGCGTGCGGTTTCATCTTTGATGCCTTTGCATCGTTGGTCGAGGTCATTCAAGAAGAGCCGCGGCAGCCGCAACAGCCCGCCGCGATGCCGCGGGTCGCGACCGAGCCGGCGCTGCAGATGGCTTCCCAGACCATAGGCGGCGGGCCCAGCCTGTCGCTTGGCGCGGCCACGTTGTGGCCCGGCATGACCGGTACGGCGCGACATAGCCGAACCCTCGCCCCTGAATCGAAACCTGCTTTTCGCGACCCGGGCCCCAACACCCGGACAGACAGCGCCGGCGTGGCCACCGCAGTCGCCCCAGACGCATCACAGCGTCTGGCGGAATATACGTCGCAGCCGTTCGACTTCGGGCAGGCACCTGTCGATCCGGGTCCCCATATCAAATGGAAGATCGGCGCCGTCCTTCTGGCGCTCTTGCTGCTGATCCAGGTCGCCTACTCGTTTCGTGGAATGATTGCCGCCACGTTTCCCGAGACACGGTCGGTGATCGCTAGTGTTTGCAGGATATTCGCCTGCAGCGTGCCGATTCCCCGCTATGCGGAGCAGTTGACGCTCGAGGCTTCGGATCTGCAATTCGAGCCGGGTGATCGGCTCACGCTCACCGCGACCATTCGCAACCGGGCCGGCTTCGGACAAGCGTATCCGTCGCTCCTTTTAACGCTTAGCGACCAGCGCAATCGTCCGATTGCGCGCCGCGTCATCCAGCCGATGGAGTACCTCGGGCTCGACCCGACCGATAAGGAGATGATTCCACCCGGCGGGACGTTGAGTGCGCGCGTCTCGATCGACGGCACCGCCCTGGGCGCGGCGGGCTACGAAGTGATGGTGTTCTATCCATAGATGATCCTTGCGTGCGGCCGCCGCGCGATACCGAGCATTCGTGGTCGTTCGTGCAACCCGATTCGGCTATCCTTCCCGACCGAACGCTACGCGCTTTCACCGTGATTGCTCGTGGCACGCCTTTACCCCTTCCGGAGATGTGAGCGATGCGTGTTTTGATATGCGGGTCCATGGCCTTTGACAACATCATGGTGTTTCAGGGTCGCTTTCGCGAGCACATCCTGCCCGAGCAGATTCACATGCTCTCGGTATCCTTTCTGGTCCCGCAACTGCGTCGCGAGTTCGGCGGCTGTGCGGGCAACATCGCCTATAACCTTAAGCTGCTCGGCGGATCGCCAGTGATCATGGCCACGATCGGCGATGATGCGGAAACCTATAGCGCCCGGCTCGATCGGCTCGGCATTACCCGCGAACGCATCCGCCATGTGAAAGACTCGCTCACCGCGCAGGCCTTCATTACGACCGACCTCGACGATAATCAGATCACGGCGTTTCATCCCGGCGCGATGAACCATTCGCACGAGAACAGGATCGATGCGGCTGTGGACGCGCGATTGGCGATCGTCGCACCCGACGGTCGCGACGGCATGGTCCAACACGTCGAGCAGTTGGCGGCCGCACGCATTCCCTTTGTCTTCGATCCGGGCCAGGGTTTGCCGATGTTCTCGGGCGCGGACCTGTTGCAGATGATCGATCAGGCGACCTACCTCGCGGTCAACGATTACGAAGGGAAGATGGTCGAAGAAAAAACCGGCCGCTCGTTGGATGCGTTGGCGCGGATGGTCGATGCACTGATTGTCACCAAAGGGGCGAGCGGCTCAATGATTCTTGCCAAAGGCGAGCGGCATGACATCGAAAGCGTGAAGGCGAGCGCGGTCGTTGATCCGACCGGATGCGGCGACGCCTATCGCGGCGGTCTCCTCTACGGGATCGTCAATGGATACGACTGGAAAACCACAGGGCGCTTGGCATCGTTGATGGGCTCGATCAAAGTTGCGTCACGGGGCGGACAGAATCATCAAGTGTCCCGCACCGAAATCGCGGCCGCCTACCGGACCGCGTTCGGCGTGGCGTTGCCGTAGGGGCGTCGGCGGCCAAGCCCGCAATGGACGGGCACTGAGGTGAGGGCAGTGCTTGCGTTTGTCGACACATGACGGCAGCGCCGAGCTGCCGAATTCATAGCGGGCGATTCGCCCAACTAGCCTACGCATCGAACACTCTTTCGGGAAGTGGTATGGCAACAACAAAGTCTTCGCTGCCGATTCGGTTGCTCCGCATCACCCACATGGCGGCGCTCCTGCTAAAGGGTCTGTCGATCTGCAAGTATCGATTTCCAAGACTCACGATCGAGCAGAGAAACGCGGAGATCGGCCGGTGGTCGCGTCAATTGCTCGGCGCGGCCGGCATGCAGGTGCGGGCGGTTTCGGCACCCGATCAATGGCCGGGGCGCACGATGATCGTCTCCAACCACATTTCCTGGATCGATGTGTTCGCCGTGCTTGCTGTTGCACCCGGCGTATTCGTCGCGAAATCCGAGATTCGCGAATGGCCACTGATCGGCAAGCTCGTGACCGCCGTCGACACGCTCTATATCGAACGCGAGCGAAAGAGCGATGTGCTTCGCATGAATCAGAACATCGTCGCCGCGCTGGAATCGGGCCGGTGCGTGGCGATTTGTCCCGAGGGCACGACCACTTGGGGCGACGAGCTGCTGAGATTCCACGCCGCACTTTTCCAGCCTGCGATCCAGGCGAGTGCAACACTCCATCCCGTCGGCATTCGATATCTCGATGCAAGCGGTGTGACCACCCGTGCAGCCGGCTATGTCGGTGAGATGTCGTTGATCGGTTCGATGTGGCGGATCGTCTCGGAACAAGCGATGGTCGCGGAATTGCATTTCACGTTGACGGTGGAGGCGGGCGGTTCCGACCGGCGCACCCTTGCTCGCACTGCGGAGCAACTCATTTGCGAAGTGCTTGGGATCGCCTCGTCACGGCAGGCTCCTGGAACACCCGTCGATCCTCGAGCCTGAGCGCGGTAAGGGCGCCGCCCCACACGCAGCCGGTGTCGATGCAGATCACGCGATCGGATTGGTGAAGCCCAAGCGCCGACCAATGTCCGGAGATGATAGTCGGGGCACCGACCTCTTGGCCGCGATGCGCGAACCAGGGCTGAAGTCCCTCGGGTGCATCCAGCATGCCGCCCTTGTAGCGGAGATCCATGCGCCCATCGGCGGTACAGAGTCGCATTCGGGTCATGGCGTTGACCACGACGCGAAACCGGTCGAATCCTGCAAGCGTCTCGTGCCACCGATCGGGCAGGCTGCCATACATGTTCGCGAGATACGAGAGGTGGTCCGCGCCGCGCAGTGCCGCCTCGACTTCGCCGGCAAGTCGTGCGGCAATCGCAACATCCCACGCGGGTAGCAGTCCGGCGTGTACCACGACATGGCGATCGGCCGCATACAACATCGGGCAGCCGCGCAGCCATGCGATGAGCGCCTCGCGGTCGGCAGCCTTCAAAACATCATCAAGCGTGTCGTCCGCTCGCTTGCGGCCAAACCCGCATGCGATCGAGATCAAATGGAGATCGTGATTGCCCAGCACGGCGATCGCCCGAGGACCAAGCGCGCGCACATAGCGCAAGACCTCGAGCGAATGGGGGCCGCGATTGACGAGATCGCCGACGAACCACGCCTCGTCTTTCGCTGGGTCGAATCGGATGCGATCGAACAGGCGTCCGAGCTCGGTAAAGCACCCTTGCACATCGCCGATAACATAGGTTGACATCAGAGTCCGCGATCGAGCCTGCGGTATTGCAATGACTCCGCGATGTGCACCACGCGAATCACGTCGCTCGCCGCCAGGTCAGCGATGGAACGCGCAACCTTGATGACGCGATGATAGGCACGCGCCGATAGGTTCAACCGGCCGAATGCGCGACTCAGCATGTCTTTTGCGGTGGGCTCGAGGGGGCATACCTCATCCAGCTCTTTCACGCCAAGGAATGCGTTGGCTTTGCCTTGGCGTGCCAATTGGCGATCGTAGGTGGCTTGAACGCGCGCTCTTATCGCGGCGCTCGTTTCGCCGCCTGCGGCTTGGCTCAGATCGGATTCCGGTAATGCCGGCACTTCGATCTGCACATCGATACGGTCCAGGAGCGGCCCCGAAATCCTGCCCCGGTATCGCTGCACCTGATCGGGCGTGCAGCGACAACGACCCGAGTGATGACCCAGGTAGCCGCAGGGGCATGGATTCAACGCACCGACCAACTGGAACTGCGCCGGGTAGGACGCCTGTCGCGCCGCGCGCGAGATATTCACGCGACCGGCCTCGAGCGGCTCGCGAAGAACCTCGAGCACTTTGCGATCGAACTCCGGTAGTTC
>JANMUI010000727.1:0-3878 GCA_031391405.1 Betaproteobacteria bacterium | reverse complement strand
GATCGAGGCAGGCGACGATGGCCCCCTCGGCAGCGAACAGCTTCGCCGTCGCCCGTCCAAGGCCCGAACCCGCCCCCGTCACGATCACACGCTGGCCTTTGAACTTCAGTGCAGAAAGCATTACCTTCTCCTTTTTTCAGCCCTTGGCGTCAGCCATCAGGAATCGGCGCGGTCGGCCGCGCCGATTCCTAGCGCCTTGACGCTTGCGGCTAATCCCATGTACTCGCGAGCGGTGAGCTGCTGCAACGCAGGCGCGACTTCCGTCGAAAACAGCCGAATGTTCTTCGTCGCAAGGTCACCCGGCAGGGTCCCGAACTGCAACAGTGCGAGGAAATTCTGGAAACCCAGCAGGCGATGGGCTTCGACCAGTTTCTTTCGCACGGTATCGACGCTGCCGATCATGCAGATGCCGAGATTGATGAGCGAGTCGACCGTCTGCCCTCCCATGACCTGCTTCTTGTGCGTGGCCATACGCTTGGCCGAATCGAGCGAGAGGTAGCCGGGCGGGAACATCATCTCGAACGAGAGGTTCAGGAATTTATTGAACAGCGATTCGATATGCGGCCTGGCTTCTTCTCTTGCGCGCTCGTCGGTTTCAGCGACATAGATCGGCGCAGCCCAGCCGATCTGGTCCGATGCTGCGGTGTATCCGTATTTCTGCTCTGCGACCTGCCGATAGCCGTTGAGGAAATTCGCAACCGACTTCACCGGACTGTAGTTCTGCAGATAGACATAGCGCCGGTCCGGATGCGCCGCCCATTCGATCGTCTCGGAGCTGCCGGTGGACGGGCACCAGATCGGTGGATGGGGACGTTGATACGGCCGCGGCCAGCAGTTCACATACTCGAAGTGGTAGTGCTTGCCGTGAAATGCGAACGGGCCGGGCTTCGTCCAAGCCTGGATCACCAGATCGTGCGCCTCGTGAAAACGCTCATGCGAGGTCGCGGGATTCGCACCCATCGAGTGGTATTCGGCACCGATGCCGCGCACCATGCCGCTGATCAAACGACCACCGGTGATGCTGTCGATCATCGCGTGTTCTTCAGCCAATGTAAGCGGATGCTCCCGCAATCCGAATGCATTCCCGAGAATCGCGATCTTCGCCTTCTTCACTCGACGCGAGAGCGCCGCGGCCGTCACCACCGGTGAGGGCATGAGTCCGTAGGCGGTCTGATGATGCTCGTTGACCGCGACGCCATCCAGGCCAAGCTCGGCCGCCAACTCCAATTCGTCGAGATACCGGTTGTAGAGCTCATGGCCCTTCTCCGGGTCGTACTCCGAGTTGGGCATCACCACCCATGGCGAGCGCCATTTCGTCTGGTATTCCAGATCCATGTAGGCGTACGGCATCAGGTGAAACATGAAGACTCTCATCGCGACCCCATTATGAATCCGCTCACCGCGGCGGCGAATGCGTCCGGACACTCGATGTACGGGAGATGGCCGCAGCGCGGTAACACGGTGAGCTTCGCGCCTTGAATTTTCTCGACCAGTCCATGTGCATGGGCGATGGGCAGGACGCGATCGGCTTCGCCCCACACCAGATGCGCCGGCACCTTCACGCGATGGAGCCATCTGCCGAGCTTGGGATCCATCAATCGCGGATGCCACGCCAGACGAGCGGCCATCATCCGATTGCGATGGGGAATCGCTTCGTCCTGTCCGATGAATTCACTGGTCAGCACATCGCGGCCAAGCCGCTCGTCGGCGAAGAAGAGCGCGGGCAGCTCGTCAGGCCCGCAGATGAACAGATCGCCCTTGGGCACGCCGTCGACATGCAACCCGGCGGCAGCGGCCAAGGTGAGGCTCGCCACGCGTTCGGAGCGCATTGCGATCTCCATCGCGACCCATCCGCCGATCTGGTGTCCGACGATATGCACCCGCGCAATCGCGAGCGCATCCAACGCGTCGAGATAGAAATTCGCGAGATCCGCGATGTTGTCGATGGTTCCGGGATCATCGGAGCGGCCGAACCCCGGATGGTCCGGTGCCAACACGTCGAAGTGCGCGGCGAGTCGGTCGATACCCGGCCACCATTTGGCGAGGCCTGGCGTGCCGTGGAGGAACAGCAGTGGGGCACCCGCACCCCTCCGCCTGAGCAAAAGTTTGGTGCCCCGCACATCGATTAGCGACTCGGCGGGCTCAGACATCGGCATCACCCCGACGGCGCGCGAGACGATCCTTGAAGCTTGCATAGCGCCACATCGAAATGACGCGGAACAGCGCACCCGCTTCCGTGTAGTAGTGGCCGACGCAGGGCGTGTGTGCGCTATGGACCGCCCAACCATGTTTGCCGTAGTCGTCAAGATACGCGTTGACCTGTCCCGGCTTGACCGTGTAGGTGCGATTCTCGATGAACATCTAGAGTTTGCCCTCCTTCACGGCACGGCGGATTGCGGCAAGCGTCGCATCGACCGCGGCAAGGTAGTCCCTTTCCATTACCTGTCGAAATTCCTTCTCTTTCGTGCTGTCGGAGTCGGCATCCACGAGCTGGAGCGCGAAGCTGAAGCGAAGCTTCAAGTCCCCATTCGGATCATCGAGGATTTCATTGACGATGAAGCCGTCCGCGGGCCCCGACAAACGCAAGAACACAACCTTGCGCTCGGGGTAGAACGTGATCCGCTCGCGTGCCGCGACGCCGCGGATCTCCACATCACGGGTCAACCCATTGGCGGTCCGCTCGAGCACATCGCACTTCGACATCGCCGGAACAAAGGGCAACGCGTTGTCGGCCTTCATCTTGAGACCCTGCCACATCTGCGCACGGGTGAGGGACGGGTCATCTGCGTCCCGCTCCCGGTTGACGTAGACTTCTTTCGACACATAAATCACTGCCGCCTCCTTGTTGTGGTGGTCATGTGATGCGACTGAACCGAGCCCATTCTCAGATGCTCTTCGTCAATCCACCGTCGAGAATATACGCTTGACCGTGGATGTAACCAGCGCGATCGGACGCGACGAAGGCAACCAGCTCGGCGACATCGGCGGGCGTACCGTAGCGAATGATCGCGAGCTCGTCTTGCATCGCTTGCTTGGCTGCATCGTTGGACACGCCCCGCTCCTTGGCGATCGCCTCGACCCGCGTATCCAGGCGCCAGCTTTCTATCCAGCCTGGCACGATGCAATTCACCCGAACGCCGTCCGCCAGGCCGAGCTCGGCCGTTGCCTTGTTGAAATTGATGAGCGCGGCGCAGATCGTTCCACCGATTGCCGATCCGGCGTGGGGCGTCACACCATGAATACCGGACACTGTTACGACGTTTCCCTTGCTCTTGATGAGATGGGGCCAGGCCGCTTTCGTGACGCGCACTGCACCAAAGAACATGAGATTGAATCCATCGACCCAATCATCGTTCGTCAGTGAGGTGAGGCTGCCACGCTTGAAATTGCCCGCGCAATTGATCAGTACGTCAAGCTTTCCGAAACGTTCGACCACCTCTTCGACGAGTGCCTGCGCCGCTTCGGGTTGCTTGAGATCGCGCGGCGAGGCAAGCACGTCGCCGCCGCCGATGCCGCGCAATGCCTCGGTCACCCGGTCGAGTTTCGCCTGCGAGCTCGATGCAATCGCGACATGTGCGCCTTGACGCTTGAACCCGGCTGCAATACCCGAACCGATGTCACCACTGCCACCGGTAATGAGCGCGACCTTTCCTTTGAAATCCATCCCTGCTCCGAATGGCACTTACTTAAGCGAATTAGGGGGGTTACCGTTCGCCCTGAGCCTGTCGAAGGGTGAATACCGGAGTGTCCGTGAGCGGACGATCGCCCGCCTTTGACAAGCCCGCGTTACCCTTCGACAGGCTCAGGGCGAACGGTAACCCCCCTAATTCGCTTAAGTAAGTGCCATTCGGAGCAGGGATGGATTTCAAAGGAAAGGT
>JANMUI010000716.1:0-1606 GCA_031391405.1 Betaproteobacteria bacterium | reverse complement strand
GATCGAGGCCGAATCGATCGAGCTCACCACCAGCGAGAACAAGACGGTTCCCGCAACGATGGTGGGCTACGACCACGCCACCGGGTTCGGCGTGCTGCGGGCGACGCAGCCGCTTGGCGTGAAGCCGATCGATTTCGGCAGTGCAGCGTCGCTCAACGCGCAAGAGCCGGTGATCATCCTGCCCCATGGTGGCCGGCAGAGCGCGAGCATCGCACGGGTCATGTCCAAACGGCCGTTTGCCGGGAGTTGGGAGTATCAGCTTGACCAAGCGATCTTCGTGTCCCCACCGACTGAGGCGTGGGCCGGCGCCGCCCTTATCAACCGCGAGCTCAAGTTGGTGGGCGTAGGTTCCTTGCTGGTGCGGGACAGCGGGGGCGACGGGAGCGCGGCGGCGGGCAACATGTTCGTGCCGATCGACGTACTGAAACCGATTCTCGCTGATCTGATCAGCAAGGGAAAACGCGACGGTCCGACCCGGCCCTGGCTCGGCCTTGCGACCGAGGAGTTCCATGGTCGATTGCTCGTCACGCGTGTATCGCCGGAGAGTCCCGCTGACAAGGCAGGACTCAAACCGGGTGACCTGGTGATCGGCGTTGGCAACGCCCCGGTCAAGAATCATTCCGAGCTCTACAGCAAGATGTGGGGCGTTGGCGCGGCCGGCGTCGATGTGCCGCTCAAGGTGATGCAAGGGGTCGATATGCGCGACATCAAGGTGAAGTCGATCGATCGGGCAGAGTATTTTCGGGATAAGCCGGTGCATTGATCTTGCCTGGATCTTCACCGCAGAGGACGCAGGGGACGCAGAGGAAATGCCAAATGGTTGATCGACAACGACGTCGTGATTTGATCGGATCAGTTTCGGCCGCTGGCCTGGCGAGCGCTGCCGGGTGGCTGGTTCCAACTGTTTCGGTTGCACAAGAAACCGTGGCAACGCCGGCCCAGACGCTTGGGCCGTTCTATCCGAGCAAACCTCCCGCTGAAACGGATTCCGATCTCACGCGCGTGGGGTCAAGCGGGAAGGTGGCGGCGGGCGATCTCACGCATGTCTCGGGGAATGTTTTTGATACGCGGGGCAAGCCGATCATCGGCATCGCAGTCGAGATCTGGCAGTGCAACGCGTTCGGTCGCTACCATCATCCGGGCGACACGAGTGCGCGGCCGCTCGATCCAAATTTCCAAGGATATGGACGCGCGATCACCGACGCGGGCGGCGGCTATTATTTTCGAACGATCAAGCCGGTGCCGTATCCGGGTCGCACCCCGCACATCCACTTTCGATTGAGCGGGCCATCTATTGCCGATTTCTCCACGCAGCTCTACATCGCCGGTCACCCGCAGAACGATGACGACGGGCTGCTTCGATCGATCCGCAATGATCGTGCGCGCGACACGCTGCTTGCGATCTTCGAGAAGGTCCAGGGCGTCGACGAGTGGCGGGCGAAGTGGGATATCGTTGTTTCACAACGCGCATAGCGCTTTCGTGCGGGAAACGGGAGACGGGAAGCGGGAGGCGGGAGGCGGGAGGCGGGAAACGGGACGCGGGAGTCGGGAGGCGGGAGGCGGGAGGCGGGAGGCGGGAGGCGGGAGGCGGGAGGCGGGAGTCGGG
>JANMUI010000700.1:0-9807 GCA_031391405.1 Betaproteobacteria bacterium | reverse complement strand
ATTCGCATCGCCGTGGAGCATGCGGCCAAACGAATTCCGATCATCGCGGGTACCGGTGCCAATTCCACCGTCGAGGCGATCGAGCTCAGCGAATCGGCCAAGAGGGCGGGGGCGGATGCTTCCCTATCCGTCGTGCCCTACTACAACCGCCCGACGCAAGAAGGGCTGTACCGGCACTTCCGTGCGATTGCCGAGAAGGTCGACATTCCGCAGATCGTCTACAACGTTCCGGGACGCACGGTGGCCGATCTGCAGAACGACACGATGCTGCGTCTCGCTGAGGTGCCCGGCATTGTCGGCATCAAGGACGCCACCGGCAACATCGAACGGTGCTCCGATCTCATTCGCCGCGCCCCGCGTGATTTCACCGTGTATAGCGGTGATGATGCGACCTGCCTCGCCTTGATCCTGATGGGCGGGCATGGGGTGATTTCGGTGACCGCCAATGTTGCGCCGCGTGCGATGCACGAGATGTGCATCGCAGGCTTGGCAGGCGAGGTCGTGAAGGCCCGCGAAATCAACTTCAAGTTGCTGGGGCTCCACACCAAGCTCTTTGTCGAGGCCAACCCCATCCCGGTGAAATGGGCGGTGGCGCAGATGGGGCTCATCGAAGGCGGCATCCGGCTGCCTCTGGTGCCCATGTCGGCCCAGTTCCAGGATGTCGTGCGTGACGCGATGCGGCAGGCGGGTGTGGTCGCGCAGGGCGGATTGCGCGTCGTGGAAGGGCGGGCGTGATGAGCGTTGGGTGTCGAGCGGGCGTGCACATCGCTCTTGGATTCGTAGTCGTGTTGGCGCTGGCCGCGTGCGGAATGACCAGCGGCCCCGGTATCGATTACAAATCGGCCGGCAAGGTTCCATCGCTCGATGTTCCGCCCGACCTTACCCGACCAGGGCGCGATGACCGGTACAACGTTCCCGATGGGGGTCCGATCCAGCCTGGAACCGCGACGCTCTCGACATACACCGCCGATCGGAACGCGCTGCCACGACCGGGATCGACTGACATCCTGCCCGACAGCACGCGCTCCAGGGTCGAGCGGGCGGGTGGCGAACGCTGGCTCGTGGTGCAGGATTCCGCCGAAAAATTATGGCCGGTGGTGCGCGAGTTCTGGCAGGAGAACGGATTCATTATCCGTACCGACCGACCCGAAGCCGGCGTGATGGAAACCGATTGGGCGGAAGACCGCGCAAAGATTCCCAATGACGGCATCCGCAGCCTTCTGGGTCGCGTGCTTGACACCGCTTACTCGACCGGCGAGCGCGACAAATTTCGGACGCGCCTCGAGCGATCCCCGGACGGCACGTCGACCGAGATCTACATCAGCCATCGTGGCATGGTCGAGCGCATTATCAACAGTGCGCGCGGGCAGGAAGGCACGATGTGGGAACCGCGCGAACCAAGCCGCGAGCTCGAAGCCGAATTCCTGCGCCGCCTGATGGCTCGCCTCGGCACCGATGCGGCGCGCGCGAAGGATCTGGTCGCCTCGACCCCGTCCGCACCGGAGCGCGCGCAACTGAAAGGCGGCGCTGACGGCGCGGGCGAGCTCTACCTCGATGAACCGTTCGATCGCGCATGGCGCCGCGTCGGGCTGGTTCTCGATCGCGTCGGATTCACGGTCGAAGATCGCGACCGGTCCAAGGGCCTCTACTACGTCCGCTATGTCGACCTCAAGGAAGACGAGCCCTTGGAGAAGCCCGGGTTCTTTGCACGTGTATTTGGCATCGGCGCGAGCGACCGGTCGTCGACCGCGGCGCAGTACCGCGTGCTCATCAATCGTACGTCCGCCGATGCGAGTCAGGTCCAAGTGCTGAACAAGGAAGGCGCGGTGGACACCTCCGGCACCGGCAAACGAATTCTCACGCTCCTGCACAAGCAGTTGAAGTGATCCGCTTTGCCGTCCTCGGCAGCGGCAGCGCCGGCAACGGGCTCCTCGTCGAGTGCGGATCGACGCGGCTCCTGCTCGATTGCGGCTTCAGCCTGAAAGCGGTTGACCTGCGTCTCGCGCGGCTTGGCCTCTCGATCGAACAGTTGAACGGCATTGTGGTCACCCACGAGCATGACGATCATGTCGGCGGCGTGCGTGCGTTGGCTGCACGCTCGGGCGCGCCGGTGTGGCTCACCTACGGAACGATGCGGGCAATCCTCGGTGACGAGATCCCTGCACCTGGTGAATTTCAATTAATCGACGCGCAGTCGCCGTTCTCGGTGGGCGCGATCGAAGTGCATCCGTTCGCGGTTCCCCATGACGCCAGGGAACCTGTCCAGTTCGTTTTTTCCGATGGCGATGCTCGGCTTGGGGTTCTTACCGATACTGGCGTATCCACCGCCAACATCGTGCGCTCGTTGATGCCTTGCGATGCGCTTGTCCTCGAATGCAATCACGACCCTGTGATGCTCGCCGGCGGGCGCTATCCACGCTGGCTGAAGGAGCGGATCGGTGGTGCCCTCGGACATCTTTCCAACGATCAGGCGGCGGGGATCCTCGGCGCGTTGGACACCAGCCACCTGAGCCATGTGGTCGCGGCCCATCTCAGTGCGAGCAACAACACGCCCAGCCTCGCGCAACGTGCGCTCTCTGATGTGATGGGCTGCGAGCCGGCGTGGATCGCGGTTGCCGACCAGCAGGCGGGGCTCGCATGGCGCGACGTGCACGCGGGGCGCGGGAGATCCTGACCTCGCACGCGTTCGAGACGACGCTACAAACCGATCGTCGTCGATAACGACACGATCGTTGCGGCGCCAAGAATCTCTTGAAACCGCTCGATCATCGGCGCTGCTGCGTGTTGATCGCCGAAATTCACGACACCGCGAGGATGTGTTTGCACCGTGCGCCTTGCAAAGTGCGAATCGTCGATCAGGATGAAGCAATCTTCGACGCGTGCGGCGTCGCCGTCGGCCAGGTAGACGGCGGTCTGATTCCCATGCAGCGCGACGAATTGGATGAATCGGGGACACTGCTTCTCGATATGCGCGATCGAGCGCACAACCACGACGATCTTCGCTTCGGTGTTGCCGCGTACGAACGCCTTCAGTGCATCGATGCGACGGGGCGCGTTGAGCTCGAGTTGAACGCCATCGGCATCAAAAATGTGGATCGTCGAGCGCGCCGCGGCGATCAGGGTCTGAATCGCTTGTCGATACTCGGCTTGTGTTGTGATCAGCGCGCGCGACGGTTCTATGGATGATGTGTTGCCGGTCGCAGGTGTTGAGTCCATCATTGATCCTCGTCATTGGGATGATCGACTGCAAGGTGGATCCATCCGGCCCGATACCAATCGTGCAGAGCGTCGATGGCAGATTCGTCGACCAACCGGGACGGCATGGTGCGACGATCGGCCAGCCATCGCAGCGCGGATCGGGCGGTCGCTGCGGGGCGCGTGCGCTCACCGTTAATGTAGAACGATTCGGACGCATAGAGCATGAGCGATTTGGCATCGAGCCGCACGCCACCGGCCAGCGCCCGATCGCGGAAGCGATGCATCGGCAGCACACGCGAAGGCCGATCGAAGACCACGGTTGCCTTGGGCGTCGTCAAGGTGGCGCCGATCACATCGTCGAGGGCTCTTCGGGAAAAGCGCAGGCGTCGCAAGGTATCCGCCAGCCCGTCGACCATCGTTTGGGGCAGAGCGGCCGGATGCCTTGTCGGTCGGAGGCCGGGGTCGCGGTAGTGAACGATGGCAGCACTGGAAGATTGCGGTTCGGCGAAGAGCTCCGCAAGAAGCTCGGCGTAACGCGGTGCGCGAAATCCGATGGAGTAGGTCGTGCAAGGTTCGAGCGCGATGCCGTCGTGCGCGATGTGCGGCGGCAGGTAGAGCATGTCGCCCGGCGCGAGTGTCCATGTGCGTTGCGGCCGAAAATCCTTCAGGATCTTGAGCGGCGCGCGCGGATCGAGCGCGTGGTCGCGCTGTCGGCTGATGCGCCATTGACGCGTGCCAATTCCTTGCAACAGGAAGACATCGTAGGAATCGACATGCGGGCCTACACCGCCACCGCGAGAAGCGTAGCTCACCATGACGTCATCGAGGCGTGCATACGGAATGAAGGAAAAGCGCTGCAATAGCGCATCGGCGGCCGGGACCACCAGATTCAAGCCTTGCACGAGCAGGGTCCAACGCTCCTTCGGGAGATTTCGCCAATATCGCGCCGGGAATGGACCGTGTTCCAGGTGCCAGCGCGCACCTTCTCGAACCACCACCCGGGATTCGACGTCGTCGCGCGCGGCGAGCCGCTGCAAGGCCGGCAGCTTCACGATGCCGTTGAATCCGGGAATCGCTTGCCGGATCAGGTGCGCACTACGTTGCCAATAGCGCGCCATGAAAGCGGCGGGCGCAAGGCTGCCGAGCGGGGTGGGAGACGAAGGTGTCCGGATCACTTTGGTTGGCGAGTGAACGTTGCATGCCGCCGCGGAGCATCCTGTCCGCCATTGATCGCGGAGTGTAGCGAATCCGGCGCGGCGCCGGCAGCATGGGACAGGCGCGCTGCGCGCGGAACGAGCGGGAAAAAGTTTGGTTTAGAATCGATCATGCTCAAGGTAGGCCAGCCGGCGCCCACATTTACATTGCCGAACGGAGACATGGACGATGTCTCGCTCGCCGACTTTGCACGACACAAGCGCGTGGTGCTTTTCTTCTACATCAAGGACGGCAGTCCCGTATGTGCGCAGGAAGCCATCGAATTCACCGATCTGCTCGATGCGTTCGGACAACACGAAACCACGGTTCTCGGCATCTCGGCGGACGACTGTCTCACGCACGCCGATTTCCGTGATCATCACGGGATCGGTGTCGATCTGTTGTCCGACGTGGATGGCGAAGTTTGCAAACGCTACGAGGTCATCCAGCCGCGCGACGTGAACGGAACGATCCGCCAGTGCGTTCAGCGTTCGACCTTTGTCATCGACAAGAAAGGCATCATCCGGCACGCGCAATACGGGGTGATTGCACGCGGTCATGCGCGCGAAATACTCGCCGTGATCAAACGACTCTGATCGAGGCCGAATGAAGATCGCACACGGTACGGTGGTCGCGCTCGAGGTGGAGATCTGGGATGTCCACGGTAATCGCCTCGAGGCCTCCGAGGGCGCGATGTCCTATCTTCATGGTGGATTTGACGGCATATTCGCGCCGGTCGAAGCCGCCCTGGAAGGAAAGCAGCCGGGCGAGCGGATCACGATCGATCTGGAGCCGGAAGAGGCGTTCGGCGACTATGACGAGAATCTCCTCACATTGGTCGACCGCGATGTGTGCCCCGAGGTGCTCGAGGTCGGTATGCAGCTCGAAGGTATCCCCGGCGAGGACGACGAGGAGAACGAGAACATCTACACGGTCACCGACATTGCGGAGGGGTCAGTGGTTCTCGATGGCAACCATCCCTATGCCGGAATTGCCGTGCGTTTCATCGGCACCGTCGTTGCGGTGCGGGCGGCGACCGAGGACGAAATCGAGCAAGGCTATCCCGACGATCCTTCGGGCGGGCTCTTGCGCGTACAGCACTGATCATCCGACGATTCTTCCCTCGCTCACCTGCAGCGTTACCGAGTGGAATGCCGCCACCTGCGAGCGATGGGCGATGCTGATGATGCCCGCCTCGGGCAGCCGTTTGGCCAGCAATTCATAGAGGTGCTGCTCGGTCGGCTCATCGAGGGAGCTGGTGGCCTCATCCAGGAAGAGCCACTGCGGTTGGGCGAGCAGTGCGCGGGCGATGGCGAGCTTCTGTTGCTCACCGCCGCTCATTGCCAGGCTCCAGTTGCGTGATTCGTCGAGGCGTTCTGCGAACCCTTCGAGCCGCGCGTCCTTCAGCGCCTGAGCAATGACGGGAGCGTCGAACGCGTCCGGTGCCGAAGGGTAGGCGACGGCCGCGCGCAGGGTTCCGATCGGGATGTATGGCTTTTGCGGCAGGAACAGCACGCTCGCACCCTGCGGAATCCGCACGCTGCCGCTACCGTAGGGCCAGATCCCGGCGATCGCCCGGAACACGGTGCTCTTGCCGCTTCCGGACGGGCCGCGCAACAGCACGCGTGATGCCGGTTTGATGGTGAAGGTCGCATCGGTAATGAGGGCGCGGCCGTTCGGCAGCACGAGACTCAGGTCGACAGCCTGGATTTCGCGCTCGACAGCTGCCAGGCGCTTGACGCCCTTTTGTTCGCGTGATTCACCGGTGGCGTCGTGTACGGCATCATGAAACGTGAGCAGTCGATCGACGCTCGCCTTCCAACCTGCCAACGATGCGTAGCTTTGTACGAACCAGGACAGCGACCCTTGGACCGTGCCGAATGCATCGGCGATCTGGGTCAAGGTTCCGAACGGAATCGCGCCGGAAAAATATCGGGGCGCCGCGACAAAGAACGGAAACACGACCGCGAGTTGTGCATAGGTGTTCGTCAGAATATTGAGTCTGAGATTGGCGCGCATGAGCCGCCACCAGTTCGTGCGGATCCCTTCCACTTTCTCTTCGAGGTTGGCGCGCTCGGCTGGTTCGCCACGATAAAGGGCGATGCCTTCGGCGTGCTCGCGCATGCGTACCAGGCTGAAGCGGAAATCCGCTTCGTACCGTTCCTGGCGGAAGTTGAGGCCCACCAGCGGGCGGCCGATGTGATAGGTCACGAAGCTGCCGGCGATCGCGTACAACACGGCCACCCAGACCATGTAACCCGGAATCACCCAATTGCTGCCGGCGAGCTCGAACTCGAGTGCGCCCGAGACGCTCCAGAGAATCACGATGAAGGAGACCAGTGTGACGACCTGCTGCAAGAGATCGAGGGTCAATGCGAGCGAGGTCGAGGTGAACTGGCGAAGATCATCGGCGATCCGCTGATCCGGGTTGTCGGTGCCACGGGCATTTTGTTCGAGCCGGTAGTACACCTGATCGTCCAACCACTCGCCAATGTAGGTGCGGGTAAGCCAAATTCGCCAGCGCATCTCGAGCGACTGGCGCAGGTACGAGCGCGTCACCGCGACGAGAATGTATGCAAGCGCAATGCCGAGGAACCGGATCAGGAGGCGATAGAACTCGTCCTTGTTCTTGTCCTGGATGGCGTTGAAGAACTGGCGATTCCAATCGTTGAGGAGGACCAGCAAATAAACGATGCAAAGGGACAGCGAAATGATCGTGACGAGCAACAGCCAGGCGCGGCGCCGTTCATCGGAGCGCCAGTAGGGCTTGGCGAGCAGCCATGCACGACCAAGGAATGTGCGAGCGTCGAGAATGAGGCTGTTGGTCGGCATGGTCGGTCAGGCGTGTCGATTGATCAGCATGCGGACCCGATCGATCACTTCACCGGCGGTCAGGCCGTTTGGGCCAATACCTTCCTTGACACACCGGTCGCCCGCCGCCGCGTGCAGGTAGGCGCCGAGTTGAAGAGCAGAGCCGGGCGCAAGTCCTTGGCCAAGCAAGGCACCAATCACGCCGGATAACACATCGCCCATCCCGCCGGTCGCCATCCCCGGATTACCGGCTTGCACGATCGACCAATGGCCATCCGGGGCAGCGAGCACACTGCCATTGCCCTTGAGGAGGGCATGCACCTTGAAGCGGCGCGCAAGCAAACGCGCGGTCGCGATTCGATCCTTCTGCACCTCGCCGACCGTGCTCTCCAGCATACGAGCGGCCTCCGCGGGGTGCGGCGTCACGAGCGTTGGCGCGGTGCGTGTAACGAGCGTATTGGCGAGCGTGCTGTAGGTGCTCACGAGATTGAGCGCATCGGCGTCGAGGACGATTGGGATGTCGGCACGCAGCACCTGCGCAAGTACGCGTTGCGCGAGCGCATCGGTACCCATTCCCGGACCGGCCACCAGCGCATCGAGCTTGCCGCCCGCGACCAGTTGTTCGGCACGGCGAATCATGATCTCCGGATGCTGCGCATCGACCGCCAACGGCGGATCAGCGAGAAGCGCGAGAAACACCTTGCCCGCCCCGCATTTGAGCGCCGCACGTCCGGACAGCAGCGCGGCGCCCATCATCCCCGCAGCACCGCCAATGATCGCAACGCTTCCGGCGTCACCCTTATGGAAGTTGCGGCGACGAGGACCTGGGCAATCTTCGAGGACCGACTGATCGACGATTCGCCCTTGCGGCGGAAGAAGGGTCTCGGCATCCAGGCCGAGTGCGTCGCAGTCGACCTCGCCCGCGTGGTCCGGGCCGTCAAAGGTCAACAGACCGGGTTTCTGGGCAATGAACGTGAGCGTTCTTGTCGCATGAATCGCCGTTCCATGCACCGCGCCGGTGTCGCCGTTGATCCCGCTCGGGATATCGAGTGCGAGCACCGGCGCGCGAAGCGCGTTGACCGTCGCAATCAACTCGGCGTGCCGGCTTGCGATGGGACGCGTCAACCCGATGCCGAAAAGACCATCGATAATAAGATGCCAAACTTTCTTTGCCGGAATTTCAGCGAGCAGCTCGCCGCCGATTGCGCGCCATTTGGCGAGCGCGTTGGCTGCGTCGATCGGGAGCTTCGCGATGTCATCGACTACCACGACCTGCACATTGAAAAAGCCACGCTTCAAATGGACGGCCACCTCGAGCGCATCCCCACCGTTGTTCCCGGGTCCCGCGAGAACGAGGACGTTCTTCCCGCGATCGCCGAGCATGGCTGAGGCGACCTTGGCGGCCGCGGCACCGGCACGCTCCATCAACCGGACGTCGGGATCGGCGTGGTTCGCCGCCGCCTCGATCGCGCGGATCTGCAGGGCGGTGTACAGCGGGGCGAGGTGTGCGGACATCGTGGAAGTGTAGCGCGGGCCCAGGCTTACTTCCGCGCCGGGATCACCACATCGGGCAGCCACGTCACGATCTGCGGGAAGATCGTGATCAGCGCGATCGCCAATACCATCATGAAAAAGAAAGGGATCGACGCCTGTGCAACATAGGTGCTGTCGCGCCCGCTCATGGTTTGCAGGACGAACATGTTGAAGCCGAGCGGTGGTGTGACCTCCGCAATCTCGACCAGCAGCACGATGAAGATGCCGAACCAGATGAGATCGAACCCGGCCTTCTGGATCATCGGCAGCACGATCGATGTCGTGAGCAGAATCATCGAGATGCCATCGAGCGCCGTGCCAAGCAGGATGTAGATCAGGGCAAGGCACGCGATCAGCATGTACGGATTGGGATTGAGCGAGGCCACCCAATCGGCCAGCGCGCGCGGAATACCGGTAAAGCCCATGCAGGTGGACAGAAACGCGGCGCCACCGAGAATGAACATGATCATGCAGGACAGGCGGGTGGCACCCATCAGGCTTTGCCAGAACGTATCCTTGGTCAACGCACCACTCCACCACGCGATGCAAAGCGCACCGAGAACGCCGAATGCAGCCGATTCGGTCGCGGTTGCCCAGCCGACGATCATGACGACGATGATGAAGATGATCAAGAGCAGGCAGGGAATGAGATTGCGGCTTTCCTGGATGCGCTCGCGAAACGTGTAGCGCACCGTTTCCTTTGGCGTCTTGTCCGGGTTCAGCAATGACCACACGATGATGTAGCCGGAGAACAGCGCCATCAATAGAATTCCGGGAATGAACCCGGCGAGAAATACCTTCAGGATCGAGACTTCCGCCGCGACCGCATAGACGACCATGATGATCGAGGGTGGCAACAGAATGCCCAACGTACCCGCCCCGCAAAGGGATCCGAGGCACATCTTCTCGTCATAGCCGCGCTTCTTGAGCTCGGGCAGCGCCACCTTCGCGATCGTGGCGCAGGTGGCAGCCGATGATCCGGACACCGTGCCGAAAATACCGCAGGCAAGAATATTCACATGCATCAATCGGCCGGGTAGCCAGCCCAGCCACGGTGACAGGCCTTTAAAC
>JANMUI010000686.1:0-29476 GCA_031391405.1 Betaproteobacteria bacterium | reverse complement strand
CCTGGATACGCTAGCCGCGAGTGTTGCCAACAGCGAGGCGCACTTCCTGAAGGATATCCGCGCCACCATGATCGAGGCTGAAACCCGCGAGGAGAGGAAATTCAATCGCCCCTTTTTCCTGCATCGGACTGTATTTCCGGAACGCTCAGCGGTCAATCGCCCGGGTAGGCTCTGAAATCATTGCGCGTCGACAGGGGTGATCGTATCTGGAAGGGCCTGAGACGGCTGAAGTCCAGGCGAACTCCCAGCCCGCGCGTATCCAAGCCGAGCGCGGTCCGCGGGTCAGCGACTGAAGCGGATGAAATCGGGCCTTGGGGAGGGCAGTCTGCGGTGGCGATCAGGCCGCCTGGAACAGCGGCATGTTTCGCACCGGAGATCGCGGCGGGGCGCGAGCGGACAAGTGCAGAGGGGTTAGCGCCGGTCTGATTTTCGATCAACCCGGCCGGTCTGAATTTGTCGATGGGATCAGCGGCGCGGCGAGGGGATAATGGCCGAAATCGGCCTCATGTCCCAGTCGTTCGCAGCGTCCCAAACGGGATGCGAGTCCAACCGGCGACTCGGTACGAAGCCTTCCGACGCGGATCGAGCAGGACGTTGAAGTCGGTCGAGCTAATCACCGACGGAACGCGCAGCCCGCAGATCACATTGGCTACAGGAGAACGAGCGTCGATTGCCCGCAGGAACTGTGCGCCGATCGGCTGCGAATCGCGTGCCACCGGTCGAGCATTCCAGTTGGTCGGCAGGGTAATGCCGACATTGTCGAGGTCAACGACGGAATCGTCCGGAATATCGAGACTGGCCACCGTGATCTCTCGGACGGACTCCCATCCCGGGCGCACCACCACTTCGAGTAGGGCCAGCGCCTCGACCGTCGCCGCATACAGCATCTCGGTCTTGCTGTCGTTGAATCGCCAGCCGTCACGGGCCACGGAACGGCTCGAGTCCAGCGGATTGAACTGCGCGCGCGGAAGGCGCGAGGCCCGAAACAGTCTCAAAGCGGTCCGCCGTCAGCCTGGGTTTGCAGTTCATTGAGAACGATGCGCTCGCCTTCAGCCGTCTGCAGGAGATCGATCGGCGCGGCCCCGCCGAGCGCGAAGTTCTTGGTCCGTAGATAGGCACGCCCGGCATCGATGTCGCCAAATACCTCGGCGGCAGCCAGAGTGGCCCGTGCCATCCGCAGTGCGAGCTCGCTCGGACCGGGCTCCAGGACTTGACCTAGTTTGGCCTTGATGGTCTTGAACGAGAGGTGAAAGAACGTTTCAGCCTCTCCCAGCGTGTTCAGCAACAGGGCTGAGGATATAAGGATGGCCGCACCCCCAAACCCATCCATCACTCGTTGATGCATGTCGATGGGATGCGCCGTCGGCCGTGGGGCCTCCGTTCGGTGGCGCGCCAGCACCTTGGCGATCTGTACACGGATCGTTTCGAGGTCAACCTTCTCCAAGCCGCGAACCCAGCGCTGGAGCGGCTTGTCCGTGATGATAGCGAGGCTGAGCGCATCCAGCTCCGCAGAGCCGAGTGATTCAGCCGGCAACGAGGCATGGGCCGAAGCGCGGATTGAGCGGGCCGTCTTGATCTGTACTTCTACCACTGGAAAACTCCAAGCGACTGATTGGAGAATATCACGAATTCCGCTACGGGGAACACCCTGCGCGCACAGCACCTTCTACGGCAAGGAACTCAATCCCTACGCCGCCAGTCCTGCCGCCGCAGCATCGGCCTTCGATGCGCAGATCGCCGCGACCTACAACTTCATCCTCGGATCGAGCCAGAGCGCGGCCGATGCCTTGCAACAGGCGATGTTCGTGAACGCGTTCCGTGAGGCACAAGGCGATATCGCGACGCTACTCAACGATTCGGCGGCGATCGCGCAGTTGAATGCCGAGACGCATTGCGCGGTGGCCACCAATGCGGCGCTCCTCGCGCAGGCGAATGTCGCGCAGGACACGCTCCCCCGCGTGCGCAACATCATCGAGGTGTTCCTATACGTGGTGCTTCCGGTGGTGGTGCTCATGTGTCTGGTGTCCTCACCGACGGCTGCAGCCAACATCCTCGCCTTCTACATTCTTCTGGGCCCGGCGTGGATCGCGCTCTGGCCGGTGATGTTCGCGGTGTTGAATTTCCTGATGACCTTGCGTCTGGCCGCCAAGGCCTAGGCGCCCTTGCTCGCCTTCAACGGCGTGTCCCTCCAACACCAGAACCTGCTTGCAGGCCTCTTGATCTCCGAGCAGGCGCTGATCGGCAGCGTCGCCTACGCGGTGACGCAGATGCCCGATGGCAATTACGTGTTACGTGTTCAATCGCCCGGTCAACCAGCTGAGTATCCAGGCAACGGACGCGGTGGCGCTCGCAAACGGCATCGGACAGAGTGCTTCATCGAAGCTGTCGAGCGTGCGAACGCAGGAGGCAGGATTTCGGTTCGCGCAAAGCGCGGCCTACAACGAAAGCGTCGGACGCTGGGAGACGCGTGGTACCTCGCAGGAACGCACCGAGGGCTGGAGCAAGTCGGTGTCGGGATCGCACGCCACCCAGGGCGGTGAAGGCTTCACCTTCAATCACGCGGCCGAGATCACCGCGAGCTTCGAGCGGGTAAGTGATGCACGGGCCCACGGAGGTGAGGATGTCGGCGGACGTTTCGCGATCGGCCGCCAATCCGGCGGACGCAATACGGGGACGCCGGCGACGATGCAATGCGGCGCCAATCAGGTGCAACAGGCGGCCGGAGTGACGGCCGAAGAAGCCAAACACGTGATCGAGGCGCGATCGAAACGGCAGCTTCGAGCCGCAGCTGATCACGAACTACCAGCGCCGGCTGCTAAGTGGGCGCCAAGACCAAACGTCTCAAGGCCTGCGCCGATGATCGCTACCGTGCCCGTATCCTCGGATTGGTACCCATGCAATGATTTCCTTCATGCAATTGCCCTGCGGTGACCAAGCACACACAGTTCCCGCCGGTGTTCCGCCTGCGCCCCAGGCCCGATGGTTCCTACCCCTTCGCGGCGTCGAAGTCGATGACAGGCGATCATCGCGCGATGGCCAACTACGCCATCACCCAGATCCTGCGGCGAGGCGCAGCGCCCTCCGGTCAGTCACGGTAGTGGCGGCGGGTCGACAGGCGCTCACAGATCCACCGCAATCGCCGGGTTGAAGCCGGGCGAGCGTCAAACGCCAAGCCCTCGTGCCAGGTCCCCTTTCAAATCGGCCACGGATTCCAATCCGACCGCGACCCGCAACAGGCCCTCTCCAATCCCTGCCGCCGCACGCGCATCCGGCGAGATGCGCCCATGCGTCGTGCTGGCAGGATGTGTGATGGTCGTTTTCGTATCGCCGAGGTTGGCCGTGATGGACAGGATCTTGGTGGCATCGATGACGCGCCAAGCGGCTTCGCGTCCACCCTTCACAACGAACGAGACAATGGCACCACCTGAATCCTGCTGCCGGCGGGCGAGTGCATATTGCGGATGCGATTCGATGCCCGGATAGAACACGCGCTCGACACTCGGAACGCTTTCCAACCAGATCGCCAGCTCGCGCGCCCGGGCTGCCTGTGCCGCCATGCGAATGCCGAGCGTTTCGAGCCCCTTGAGAATGACCCATGCGTTGAACGGCGACATCGTTGGACCGGCCGTGCGAAGAAACGGCAGCACGCGATCGTTGATGAAGCTGCGCGTGCCGACCACAGCACCGCCAAGGACGCGCCCCTGTCCATCGAGGTACTTGGTCGCCGAGTGAACGACGACATCCGCGCCGAGCGCAAGCGGGCGCTGCAGGGCCGGGCTGCAAAAACAATTGTCCACGACCAGGAGCGCCTGATGCTCGCGGGCGAGTGCACCAAGCGCGGTGATATCGAACACTTCCGTGAGCGGATTCGAGGGCGATTCGATGAAGAGCAGCCGCGTGTTGGGTCGGATCGCCGCGCGCCACGCTGCGAGCTCGGCACCGCGCACAAAAGTGGCCTGGACGCCGAAATTAGCAAGCAACGTGCCGAAGAGTTGCACGGTCGCACCAAACACGCTCGCCGAGCAGGCGACATGATCACCCGCCTTGAGGGTCACCATCGCGGTAGCGAGAATCGCCGACATACCCGAAGCGGTCGCGAGACACGCCTCCGCACCCTCGAGCGCAGCCAGGCGCTCCTGGAACATCGTCACGGTCGGGTTGGTGAAACGCCCGTAGATGTTCCCTGCCTCATGCCCCGAGAAACGCGCAGCGGCTTGCGCCGCGCTATCGAATACGAAGCTCGACGTGAGATACAACGCTTCGGAATGTTCGTTGAATTGGCTTCGCACCTGACCGGCGCGGACTGCTAGGGTTTCAAGATCCATAAGTGGTACTCGATCGCATGATTCGCATGAGGTTGGCCGTATGCGTCGAACGAACGATCGAGGCAGGCCCTGCTCTGTGCGGCGAACGGAGGCGGCGGAGGGTTGGACCGCATGCAACGATGCATGTTGGGATCCACCACTCGACTCTTTAGCCGTACTTTTCAGGCGCCCGCAATCGGTCGATCAAATCGGCGCGGATAGAACGTTACCGGCGATCGAGAGCAGTGTCAAACGACGCGGGTCGCGATGTCGATTGAAGCGCTCGGTCGCTGCATGTTTCAAGCGGCGTGGGGCTCCGCCTCTTCTTCTTCGTCGACCTCGCCACGGGAGGCATCGCGGCGATTCTCGACGTCGAGCAGATAGGCGGATGTCACGTCGCCTGTGATATAGCAGCCATCGAAGCACGAGGTCTCGAATTCGACGAGCGCCGGATTGGCTGCACGCACCGCTTCACGCAGGGCATCGAGGTCCTGGTAGATCACCGCGTCCGCGCAGATTTCACGGGCAATCTCTTCTTCGGACCGACCGGTCGCGATCAGCTCGTGACGGGTCGGCATATCGATCCCATAGACGTTTGCAAAGCGGACGGGCGGCGCGGCCGATGCGAAAAACACCTTGTTCGCACCGGCCTCGCGGGCCATTTGGACGATCTCGCGGCTGGTGGTTCCACGCACGATGGAATCATCGACGATCATCACGTTCTTGCCCTTAAACTCCATGTCGATCGCGTTCAGCTTCTGGCGCACCGAGCGCTTGCGGATCGCTTTGCCCGGCATGATGAAGGTCCGGCCGATGTAGCGATTCTTGATGAATCCTTCGCGAAACCGCACGCCCAGGCGCGTGGCAAGCTCAAGTGCGCTCGGCCGACTCGTGTCGGGAACCGGGATCACCACGTCGATCTTGAGGTGCTGGTAGTGCTGTCGGATCCGATCGGCGAGCTGCTCGCCCATCCGCATGCGGGCCTCGTACACCGATACGCCGTCCAACACGGAGTCAGGGCGGGCAAGATAGACGTACTCGAAAATGCACGGGGCGAGGCGCGAATGGGCAGCGCATTGTCGCGCCTGAACGTTGCAATGCCGATCGATCAGGATTGCTTCGCCGGGCGCTACATCGCGCATCGGCTTGAAGCCGATGCCACGCAATGCAACGCTTTCGGAAGCGATCGCGTATTCGTTGCCCTCAGGCGTTTCATTCTTCCCGAGGATCAACGGTCGGATGCCGTTCGGATCCCGAAACGCGACCAATCCGCAGCCGGAAATCATTGCCACGACCGCGTACGCGCCCCGGCAACGGCGGTGGACATTCGCGACCGCGGTAAACACCGCTTCGGGCGTCACCTGGTAACCCTTGGCCGCCAGCTCGAGCTCGTGCGCGAATACATTCAGCAGGACTTCGGAATCGGAGTTCGTGTTGATGTGCCGCAGATCGGCGCGGAACATGTCATCGCGCAACTCTTCCCAATTCGTGAGATTGCCGTTGTGCCCAAGGACGATCCCGAACGGGGAATTGACATAAAAGGGCTGCGCTTCCGCGGTATCGAATGCCGATCCGGCAGTGGGATAGCGGCAATGCCCGATGCCCATCGTCCCGGGCAGGGAGCGCATGTTGCGCGTGCGAAACACATCGCGCACGAGTCCTGCGCCCTTGTGCATGAAGAAGCGGGCGTTATCGGTGGTCACGATCCCAGCCGCATCCTGGCCGCGATGCTGCAGCATCAGGAGCCCGTCATACAGGACCTGATTAGCTGGAACTCTACCGACGAAACCGATGATTCCGCACATCGCAAACCTCCGAAACTACATTGCGGACCCGCGCCTCAGCGCGAATCCGTAGCGATCACCAGGGGCACCCACCCCTGAAGATTGCGTACCGCGCTTTGCTTCGTCGTCGAACTGGATGCGCTCGGCCAGTTCATGCGGCAGGTAGGGCTTCGCCATCAACGCGAGCTGCACCATCGGATTCGCGAAGATCGCATCACGCCAGCCGGGATCCTGTGGAAGCGGCGTCAATCCTGCGATCAGCACCGCCAGCAACAATACGACAACGCCGCGCGCCGCGCCGAACAATCCGCCGAGCATCCGGTCGCCGATCCCGATACCGGCAGCCTTTGCGATCCGGGCGACGATGACCGCGACGATCCCGACCGCGAATCGTACGCCGATGAAGACGAGAACGACGCCCAGCATCAGTCGCAATCCGGGACCTGGGACCACGGCGGGCAGTATCGCGGCCACCTCCGATCCGAACAATGCGGCGCAAACGCCGGCCGCCACCCAGCCCACGAGCGCGAACACCTCGCGAATGAATCCGTTCCACAGGCCGAGGAGCGCGCTGAAACCGATCGCGCCGATCACGATCCAATCGAACCAGGTCATCGGGTTCTCACTGGCCCGGGATCGAGCCCGGCCGCACGCAGTCGTTCGCGCGCGGATTCAGCTTCGCCTTGTGATGCGTAGGGTCCGGCCCGCACACGTGACTGCTGCTCGCCTTTCACGTCGACGTTCTCCACGAATATCCGCACGCCAAGGCCTGCCGCCTTCTGTTGAACCTGCTTGGCATTGTCCGCGCTTTTGAAGGTCCCGAGCGGTACGAAAAACGTCTCGTTCTTGAGGATCGCCGCGGCCCGTTGTGCATCGTCCTGGGTCGACTTCGAAGTGGCCGCAAGAGAGGCCTTATCGCCGGCGCGAGGGTCCGATCCCGCCTTCGGCTCACGTACCGCCGGCAACTTCACCGCGTCAGGCGGTGGCGCCACTGCATTGGCCTTGCTCGCGTCTTTCGCCGTTTCTGATTTGGCGCCCTTGGTGGCGTCATCGCGCTCGCGATTGGTTGCCGATCCGCGCGCATCAGAGGACGGCGACGATTCTCCCGTGCGCTTGCCGGCACTCGGTTCGGGCGACTTCGAATCAGCGGGAGCAACTCGCACATCCAATTTCGGCTGATCCTTGCCCGGAATGTCGACGCTTAGGTTGGAGGTGACAGGACGCGGCTCGAGATCCATGAGCCAGGGCGGAACAATCACCAGAAGCAGCACCAGCGCGGTCGCACCGATCAGGCGGCGCCGCGCGCGTCTGCGTACCTCCAGGACCTCGTCGCTCTCGGCCATCTGCCTAATGTGCGTTGAGTACGGCCATCGCTGCGGCGACCGTTAGAAAGGATCCGAAGACGACGATTCTATCATCGCGACCCGCGACGCTCTTGGCCGCAGCAAGAGCGCATTCGACGTCAGCATACTGGAAAACCGGCGCCTTGAGTCCTGCCCTACGGACAGCGGCCTCGAGCTCCGCCGCGCTGCGGCCGCGTTCGCCGGGTAGTCCGACCGCGAACCATTCGTCGAACGACTCGCCGAGCGCGCGGCAGATCCCTTCTGCATCCTTGTCTCGCAAGATGCCGCAGATCGCGATCGTGTGTGAAGCGTGCGGCATGTCCGCGAGATTCATTGCGAGGACGCGTGCGGCTTCCGGGTTGTGCCCGACATCGAGAATGATCGCAGGCGCGCCGGGTAAGACCTGAAAGCGGCCCGGCAACGCCACCGTCGCGAGTCCCGACCGTATCGCGCCCGCCGGCACCGGCAGTTGCGCATGCAACGATTCGAGGGCGGCAATTGCCACCGCGGCATTGCGAAGC
Organism: Betaproteobacteria bacterium; assembly: GCA_031391405.1. Lineage (GTDB taxonomy): Bacteria > Pseudomonadota > Gammaproteobacteria > Burkholderiales > SG8-39 > SHXR01. The sequence continues at coordinate 21,524 of JANMUI010000686.1, read as the reverse complement.
TGTGTACCGCCGCGCAACGCCGGATACGCAAGTCCGCCACGGCGATTGCGTTCGCTCCAGAACGTCCACTGGATCTCATGGGATTCAAAGCCGAAATCGCGTCCGAAAAGGCGAAGGTTTGCACCGATCGAGTCGGCGTATTCGATCAATGTGGCGGGTGGATTCGGATCTGCGCAGAGCGCAGGCGCCCCCGCCCGAAAGATGTGGGCTTTCTCCCAGCCGATCCGTTCACGTGTATCGCCGAGATAGTCCATATGATCCAGATCAACCGTCGTGACGATGGCGCAGTCCGGCTCGAATGCGTTGACCGCATCCAGTCGACCACCAAGGCCCACCTCGAGAATCATGACGTCCAACCCTGCATCCGCGAACGCGATCCAGGCGGCAAGGGTGCCGAATTCGAAGTAGGTGAGGGGAATATTGCCCCGCGCCGCGTCCACGGCGGCGAATGCATTCACCAGGACATCGTCGGATGCTTCCTGCCGGTCGATCCGTACGCGCTCGTTGTAGCGAAGCAAATGGGGCGAGGTGTACAACCCGACCCGGAACCCGGCGGCGCCAAGCATTGCCTCCAGCATCGCGCAGGTCGACCCTTTGCCGTTGGTGCCGCCGACGGTGATGATCGGTGCCGCCTTGGGTCGTCCGATACGCGGAAGAAGCGTGGCGATCCGCTCCAGGCCGAGCGCGATCGTGCTCGAATGTTGTCGTTCGATGAAGGCGAGCCAGCCCGCGAGCTCAGGCGACACAGGGATGCATGCTGAAGTGAGTGGGGCGGCCCGATTCGGGCGCGCGCGGCAAAGCGCGACGGGGAACGTCAGACCGGGGCAGGTTCATGCGCGAACAGTGTAAGCAGACTCGCGATCCGGTCACGCATCTGCCGGCGATCGATGATCATGTCGATGGCGCCTTTTTCGAGCAGGAATTCGGCGCGCTGAAAACCTTCAGGCAGTTTCTCGCGAACGGTCTGCTCGATCACCCGCGGCCCGGCAAAGCCGATCAATGCCTTGGGCTCGGCGATGACGACGTCCCCAAGCATGGCAAAGCTTGCGGACACGCCGCCCATCGTCGGATCGGTCAGCACCGAGATGAAAGGAAGCTTCCGCTCGGCGAGTTGATTGATCGCGGCGGTGGTCTTGGCCATCTGCATGAGCGAGAGCAGACCTTCCTGCATGCGCGCCCCGCCGGTTGCGGTATAGCAGACGAAGGGGAACCGTTGATCGATCGCGGCATGTACACCACGCACGAACCGCTCACCCACCACCGAGCCCATCGATCCACCCATGAATTCGAACTCGAACGCGGCGGCGACCAACGGGATCGTTTTCACGCTGCCTTGCAACACGATCAGCGCATCATCCTCACCGGTGGTCTTCTTCGCGTCCTCCAGGCGTTCGACATACTTGCGCGTGTCCTTGAATTTCAGCGCGTCGACCGGAAGCACTTCGGCGCCGATCTCGAAGCGCCCTTCGGGGTCGAGGAAAGCGTCGAGCCTTGCACGCGCGCCGATGCGCTGATGATGGCCGCACTTGGGACAGACGTTGATATTTTTTTCCAGGTCGGTGGCATAGAGGACCGCCGAGCACGCAGCGCATTTCGACCAAAGTCCCTCGGGAATGCTTTTCCTCGCGGCGGTGTCGGTCCGCTTGATCTTCGGGGGAAGGAGTTTCTGTAACCAGCTCATGGCGGGCCCCGATCCATTTCCGCTCGCACCGCACGAATGAACGCGCCGACTTTTTCCACCGCCCGTTCCGGACCCGCTGCTTCGATCTCCTGTATCAGGCGACTGCCGATGATGGCGGCATCGGCCACCGAGCAGATCGCGCGCGCCGTCGCGCCGTCCCGTATGCCGAATCCCACGCCGATCGGAAGCTTGGTCAATTTGCGGATGGGTTCGAGATGCGTGAGCACATCGTCGAGATCGATGTTGCCGGCACCGGTCACCCCCTTCAGGGAAACGTAGTAAAGATATCCGCTCGCCAGGCGGACGATGGAGCGAATGCGCGCGGGGGTTGTCGTCGGCGCCAGCAAGAAAATCAGGTCCATGCCGGCGGCGCGAATATCGGCGGCCAGCGGCTCGCATTCTTCAGGCGGGAGATCTACGATGATCAATCCGTCGACCCCTGCAACCCGCGCTGCCTCGACGAAAGGCCTGCCGCCAATCGCCTCGATCGGATTCGCGTAGCCCATCAGGACGATCGGCGTGCGCGTATTGGTGACCCGAAAATCGCGAACCATGCCAAGGACGGTGCGGAGCGAAACGCCCTTGGCGAGTGCCCGTTCGCCGGCACGCTGGACCACCGGACCATCGGCCATCGGATCGGAGAACGGCACGCCGATCTCGAGAATGTCGGCGCCCGCGTCGACCAATGCATGGAGCATCGGCACCGTCGTCGCCGGATCAGGATCCCCGGCGGTGATATACGGGATCAGGGCGCGTCGATTCGCCGATCGCAATGCTGCAAACGTATCGGGTATCCGGGACATCTGTTCAAGCCTCGAAGTTGGGGAGCTCGGGCTGGCGCGCCCGTTCCGCGAAATGCGTATGCACCGCGTCGATCCGGCGGCGGGCGATGGAAAAGTATTCGGCGTTAAGCTCGAAGCCGACGAACCTGCGCGCATGGCGCGCGGCAGCAACCGCGGCGGTTCCGCTGCCCATGAACGGATCGACCACCAGGCCTTGGGGCGGTGTGCTCACCCGCACGATCCGCTCGATAATCTCAAGCGGCTTTTGGGTCGGGTGATCGGCACGCTCGGCATGTTGGCGGTGCAGCCGCGAAACGCTCCAGACGTCTTTCGGGTTGTAACCCACTTCAAGCCACTTCGCCCCGACGAAGATCGATCGCGAGCGGGCCTTCTTCGTGACCGGATCGTACGGGATGCGGACCGCGTCCAGATCGAAGTAGTAGTCGCGGCCCTTCACGAAGAATCCGATCGTGTCGTGCACCGATGAGAACTTGCGGACCGACCCGCCCATGCTCGGCACCCGTCGATCCCAGATGATCTCGTTCACCATGGTGAGCCGCGTCTTGAGGTAGCTGAAGACCTCCGGACTATGTTGCCAGGTGAGAAAAATATAGAGACTTCCGGCCGGCTTGAGCTTGGGGAGGAAACGCTCGACCCACCTGCGGGTCCAATCGACGTAGGCCGCGCCGCCGCGCACATGATCCGAATCGTTGCCGTAGTCCTTGCCAAGCCCGTACGGTGGATCGGCAACGATGAGATCGATCGATTCGTCTGCAAGCCGCGCAGCGCCTTCCAGCGCGTCCTCGTTGTAGATGCGGACATCGTCAGGCACTGCGCGGGCATCGATCGACACAGCGCGGCGGGCTAGAACTTGAGACCCGATCGCTCGGCGACCGTGTGCATGTCCTTGTCTCCGCGCCCGGAGAGATTCACGAGCAGGACCTGGTCGTGCGACAGGGTCGGCGCAAGCTTGGCGGCATACGCGAGCGCATGGCTCGATTCGAGCGCGGGAATGATGCCTTCGAGGCGGCAGCATGAATGGAACGCCTGCAGTGCCTCGTCATCGGTGATCGAGACATATTCGGCGCGTCCTTGATCCTTGAGCCACGCGTGTTCCGGCCCGACCCCAGGGTAGTCCAGACCGGCCGAGATCGAATGGGTTTCCATGATCTGCCCGTTCTCGTCCTGCAAGAGATAGGTACGATTGCCGTGCAACACGCCGGGGCGGCCCGCCGCGAGTGAAGCGGCATGCTTGCCTGATGCGATGCCCGATCCGGCCGCCTCGACGCCGATCAACCGGACATTCGCGTGGCCGATATACGGATGAAATATCCCGATTGCATTGGAACCGCCACCGACGCACGCAATGATCGCATCGGGTTGGCGCCCGGCCATCTTGGGCATCTGCTCGAGGCATTCGCGGCCGATGATCGTCTGGAAGTCCCGTACCATCATCGGATAGGGATGCGGCCCTGCGACGGTACCGATGATGTAGAACGTATTGGCGACGTTCGTAACCCAGTCGCGCATGGCTTCGTTCAGTGCGTCCTTGAGCGTTTTAGAGCCGGATTCCACCGGCACCACACTCGCCCCGAGCAGCTTCATGCGATAGACGTTCGCCGCCTGTCGCTTGACATCTTCCGAACCCATGTAGACGACGCATTCCATGCCATATCGCGCCGCCACGGTCGCAGCGGCGACGCCGTGCTGTCCGGCACCGGTTTCAGCGATGACGCGAGGCTTGCCCATGCGCTTTGCCACCAAGGCCTGTCCAATGGTGTTGTTGATCTTGTGCGCACCAGTGTGATTGAGGTCTTCGCGCTTGAGATAGATTTGCGCCCCGCCCAAGACCGAAGACCAGCGCCTGGCGTGGTAGATGGGGCTCGGCCGCCCGACGAAATGATCGAGCTCGTCGTTGAGCTCCGCGATGAATTCAGGATCCTTGCTGTAGCGCTCGTAGGCCGCGCAGAGCTCTTCGAGCGCGTGCATGAGCGTCTCGGCAACGTAGATCCCGCCATACGCGCCAAAATGGCCATGCTGATCGGGCAGCGCATACGCGCCCGTCGGTTCAAGACTCGGCATTACGAACCTCCGCGATGAATCGCGCTATCTTGAGATGATCCTTCTCGCCCTTCACGATGGCGCCGTTGCGCTCGGCCTCAACGCCCGATGACACGTCGACCGCCCAGGGATGAATCCGTTGCACGCCCTCGCGCACATTGGCAATTTCGAGCCCGCCCGACAGTATGATCGGTCGAGCGAGTCCGTTTGGAATCAGGCCCCAATCGAAGGCGGCGCCGATGCCCCCGTATCGATCGTCTCGATAGGTATCGAGGAGCCAACCGGCCGCTGCTATGTATGGCGCCAAGTATTCTAACAAATCGAGGTCCGGCCTCATTCGGGCGGCCTTGAGGTACGGAACGCCAAAGGCGGCGCAGAACGCCGGATCCTCATCCCCATGGAACTGGAGCATGTCGATTTGCGCCGCCTCAATCACAGCACCAACGTCGGATTCGGTGGGATTCACGAAGACCGCGACCGTGGTCACGAATGGCGGGACAGCATTCGTGATCTCCCGTGCGCGCGCCGGTGCGACGAATCGCGGGCTGGGCGGGTAGCAGATCAGTCCGATTGCATCGGCGCCCGCGTTCGCCGCGGCCAGGGCGTCGTCAGGCGTCGTGATGCCGCAGATCTTGATGCGTGTTCTCATAGTTTGCCGACAGCGGGTCGAACCATGGTGATTCGTTTGAGGACGCGGGAAGGCCGAATATCGGATCGTACTCAATATCGGTGAGATAGAGCCCCGCCGCCGAGAATGTCGGTGGCGCATGGCGGCGATCCCGCATCGCGAGGAGCTCACCGATCCACTCCGGGCGATGCGCGCCCTTGCCGACATAGACCAGCGCGCCGATGATGTTACGCACCATATGGTGCAAGAACGCATCCGCGCGGAGCGTGAACAAGATAAACGCGCCGCGTGCTTCGATCGTGATCGTATGGATCGTGCGCATCGGTGTCTTCGCCTGACACTCCGCCGCGCGAAAGCTCGAGAAGTCGTGATGTCCGATAAGTGCGTGGACGCTCCTTCTCATCGCCTCGATGTCGAGCGGCAGGTGGAACCATCCGACCTGGGTGCGATGCAGTACCGGACGAATCGGGTTTGCGTAAAGAATGTAGCGATAGGTTCGCGCGCGCGCCGAATAGCGGGCATGAAATTCCGGCGTGACCGCAACAGACCAGCGTACTGCGACGCCTGGGGGAAGATGGGAATTGGACCCCCGCACCCAGGCGTGGAGGGGTCGGCTCGCCGTGGTGTCGAAGTGCGCGACCTGCCCCGTGGCATGAACACCGGAATCGGTACGGCCAGCCCCAACAGCCTGCACGACGTCGCCGGCGACGACAGCGAGCGCACTTTGCACCTGATCCTGCACACCGCGCCCCGACGATTGGGTCTGCCAGCCGTCGAAGCCGCTGCCGTCGTAGGCGAGGCCGATCGCTATGCGCACATTCGCACCCATTTGGCTGTGGGCTCGGTCGGCGCGCAATCGCACGCGCCCGGATGGGCCGCAAAACGACGCTGCGCTGTCAGCAAAGGGTTGTCGATCGAGGCAACGCAACGCCCGGGAGGCTCTTGCCGGTCCCGGGCGTCTGGGCGGATTTGCACGCTGGGCGAACTCTGAATAATGTCGGAAGCGCCCTCGCCCTCTAGGAATCTGCGCGGCCGACCGCGCACATTCCTAGCCGATTGTTTCCAGCATCCTGCGTGCCTGCTGCTGTTGCACGCCATCACCTTCTTTCATGACCTCGCCTAGAAGCTCCTTCGCTCCCTCGCGATCACCCATTTCGTGATACGCCTTGGCCAGATCGAGCTTGGTCGCAACCTCTTGCCAATGTGGATCAAGCTGCACGCCCGCGCTGGTCTGGCCGGTGGAGCCAAAATCGAGATTGATGCCGCCCAAGTCCATGGACGGTTTCCCGGTCGTCGGGATGCCAAGGTCGAATTCGACGACGTTGGAAGGCAATTGCGCACCCGACTTCAGGTCGGACGTACCGGTCAGCTCCAAATCGATATCGAACTCCGATTTCTTTGCTTGCGCAGATTCAGTTTCGGGGCGCCCTGGCGTCCGCAACCCGTGTGTCGTCTCGCCGAGATTCAAGTCGAACTCTATATCGGATGATTTTCCGGCACTGATTGCTTCATCGAGGTTGAATTCGGGTTCGGCTTGGCCAAACTGGCTTGGCGAATCGAGTGCGATATCGAGTCCGGGCGGCAGGTTCGGTGCTTCGGTGGCTTCAAGATCGATGTCCGATGGCAGCTCGTAGGAAGGTTGCTCAAGCGTCGGCGCCGCCGCTGTCATGACGCTCGGGGAATTCACCTGATACATCGTATTCGACGGATCCATCTGTGAACCCAGGGCGGCCGCCTTCTCCCAATCCGGCCCGTCACCACCCGTGGCCGCGTAGAGCTCACCGGCGGTCGTCTCGAAGGCCTTCAGATCCTTGCGGGCGGAGTAGATCTCAAGCAGCTTGACCCGCACGGCGTGGCGATTTTGATCTTTCTGGAGCGCCTCTTTCAGGATCTCTTCTGCCTGGGCGTCCCGGCCGTACGCCATGTAGACATCGGCTTCCGCGACCGGATCGACCTCCTCAGTATCAATGGCACCGATTCCGCCTTGGCTGAAATCAGTCTGAGCCGAAGGATTCCCAGTATCGACGCTGCGACCACCGGACGAGCCGAAGACCGAGCTCGTATCGGTCGCCGGATCCTCCGTGATGTTGTCCTGGATCGCGTTCGCGCGGCGGCGGCGCAATGCGACGAAACCGCCGACTACCGCAATCAACGCGGCGGCACCACCGCCGACGAGCAGCATGTTGTCGGTGACGAAGTCCATCGCCTCATCGACGAATCCTTTGTCACCCACGGCCACGGCCGGCTGCGATGTGGGAGGCGTTACTGGTTTCTTCGGCGCCTCGACGACCGGCGGGGGCGTCGGGGATGGAGCCGGCGCCGCGTCAGGCTTGAGAGCCTCCACCTTCGGGGCTTCAACCGGCGGGGGAGCGGGCGGTGTGACCGGTTCTATTGTGGGCGCCGGCTTGACCACGGCAGCGGGTCCCTTCGCCTGGCTCTGCAGACGCGCGAGCTCTTGGGTCTTGAGATCAAGGAGATTCTCAAGATCCTTGAGGCTCTTCTCGAGCTGCGAAACGCGCGACTGTGATTCCCGCAACGCGCGATCGCGGGCGGCAATGTCGTCCTGCTTCGCGGCACGGCTGGCAGCGCTCTCTGCCTTGGCGGATGGATCAGCCTGGGCAAGTTGCAGGCGGTCCTGCGGAGCACCCGTGCGGGGAGCCTCTGTCACGCTGGCGGTAATTTGGCCACCAGCCGTCTGGCCGGTGGTGTCGGGACGCGCCGGCGCACCCGCGACAGCTGCGGCCAATTGCCCGCGATACGCGTCCCACTCCTGGACCTGCGCAATCACGATCTTGTTCGCCTCCTGCGGGGCGATCCCGGCCACCGCTGCCGAATCGGGGATGTTCAGGATGCGCCCCGAACGCAACCTGTTCATGTTGCGCGCAACGAACGCGTCTTGATTGGCGCGGTACAACGCGGTCAACATTTGATTCAGCGTGACGCCACCGGTCAAGTTCTGCTGCGCGATCTTCGACAACGTGTCGCCCGGGAGGACTTGGTAGGTGCCGGCCGGCGCAGCGGCTGACGCTTGGCGATCGGGCGCAGGAACTGCGGGACCGCTTGCTGCACCACGAGCCGGAGTCTCCCGTTCTGGTGGCGCAGGCGCGGGCGTAGGCGCCGGGGCTTGCGCAACACGCGGCGGTTCCGCCTGGACCCGCGGTGGCTCAGCCGCTCGGGATGGGGGCGGCGGCGCCTGAGCGGCCGTTTGTGGCGGCACAACCTGCGCCTGGGCCGGCTGACCCTTGAATTCTTGCGGATCGAGCAGGAACGTATATTCGCGAACGAGGCGGCCCGTTGCCCATGTCAACTCGACCAGAACGTCAAGAAACGGGTCGTTGACCGGAACGGTCGAGCTCATCACGATGACGTAGCGATTGTTTGCGCGTCGCTCGACGGCGAATCGCAGATTCTGCAGCGCCGGGGAAATCTCGATGTTCGCCTGACGGAACGCCTCGGTTGCTGCGAGCTTCGCCGCAAGCGATTCGGCCTCTCCGCGTTCGAGCGAAACAACCTCGATCTCCGCCCGAAGCGGCTGTCCTAATCCGGAGAGCACTGTGAGGCGGCCAAGCCCTGCCGCATGCGTGGCGAGCGAAATGCAAACTAGCAGGCCGCCGAGGAGCGTTCCAATCAAGCGTTTTCCCACGTCATGCTCCTTCGAACTCAGGGGGGTCATTCAACTTCAATTTAACATCAGACGCTTACACTGGCAAGCTCATCCGAGTTGTAAGGTCCTGATCTTACCGGGAATCTTCCGCGTGGAATGACGACATTTCAACGCCGCCCAGACCATTCCCGAAAACTCGAATCCGCTACCGGATGCATCCGCTCATATTCCACTGCACACACCATCACGCAACCACGCGCCCGCGTTGATCAATGACTGCTCGATCCGCGGCTCACACCTAAGCGCTGACAGCAGACTTGCGACCTGCGCCGGGCGACGCGTCTTGGGCAATGCCACGATCCTCGACCAGAATTCGCAACATGCGCCGCAACGGTTCGGCAGCGCCCCAGAGGAGTTGGTCACCGACGGTAAACGCAGACAGGAATTCCGGGCCCATTGAAAGTTTCCGCAGCCGCCCAATCGGCACCTCGAGTTTCCCGGTGACCCTCGCTGGTGTGAGCTCTGCGATCGATTCGTCGCGGCGATTGGGAATCACCTTCGTCCACGGCGTGCCGCCAGCAAGCAGCGCGTCGATTTCATCCAAGGGAACATTTTTTTTCAGCTTGATAGTAAGGGCTTGGCTATGGCACCGCATTGCGCCGATCCTGACGCAAAGGCCGTCGATCGGAATCGGATTTTCGGCGGTCCCGAGAATCTTGTTTCCCTCGGCACCCGCTTTCCATTCCTCACGGCTCTGCCCATTGCCAAGATCCTTGTCGATCCAAGGAATCAGGCTGCCGGCCAGCGCAACGCCGAAGTGTTCCCTGGGAAGGGTATCGGCGCGTAGGGATTCGGTCACGCGATTGTCAATTTCTAGGATGGCTGACGCCGGATCGTCGAGTTGCGCCTTGACGGCCGCATGCGCGGTGCCCATCTGCGCGATCAGCTCGCGCATGTTTTGCGCACCCGCGCCCGACGCGGCCTGATAGGTCATCGCGCTCACCCACTCGACCAGTCCAGCCTTGAACAGGCCGTGAAGGCCCATGAGCATCAGGCTGACAGTGCAATTGCCGCCGATGAAATCGCGCAGGCCCATTGCAAGTCCGCGTTCGATCACACCGAGGTTGACCGGATCCAGGATGATCACCGCGTCCTGTTTCATGCGGAGCGTGGAGGCCGCATCGATCCAGTAGCCTCTCCAGCCGGCGGCCCTCAAGCGTGGATGGATTTCGGTGGTGTAATCGCCGCCCTGGCAGGTCATGATCACATCGCAAGTTTTCAGCGCGTCGAGATCACTGCCATCGAGTAACCCGGGCACGTCCTTCCCGATCAGCGGCCCCTTGCCGCCCACGTTCGAGGTCGTAAAGAACACCGGATCGACGTGATCGAAATCATGCTCCTCGCGCATACGCTGCATGAGTACCGACCCCACCATGCCTCGCCAACCGACCATTCCGACTCGTAGCATCGCCTCAACCCTTATGCGTTCTGCGCCCGCTTATCCAGCCTCTAGAGTGCCGCAATCACCGCCTCGCCCATCCCGGTCGTGCCGACCCGGGTCATGCCGGCTTCATAAATGTCAGCCGTGCGATACCCCTGCGCAAGCACCCGCTTGACCGCACGGTCGATCCGATCGGCCGCCGCGTCCAGATTGAACGTATAGCGAAGCATCATGCCGACCGACATGATCGTCGCCAGCGGATTCGCGACGCCCTTTCCGGCGATGTCGGGGGCCGATCCGTGAATCGGCTCGTACAGCCCTTTGTTGTTCGCATCGAGTGAAGCCGACGGCAGCATGCCGATCGACCCGGTGAGCATCGACGCTTCATCGGACAAGATATCGCCGAACATGTTCCCGGTGACGATTACATCGAACTGCTTCGGATTGCGCAATAGCTGCATCGCGGCGTTGTCGATGTACATGTGCGACAACGCCACGGACGGGAATTCCTTCGAGACCTCGATCGCAACCTCACGCCAGAGCTCGCTCGTCTCAAGCACATTCATCTTGTCGACCGAGCAAAGCTTCTTCGCGCGCTTCATTGCGATTGCGAACCCCGCGCGCACGATGCGGCGCACCTCCGATTCACTGTAGCGCATGGTGTTGAAGCCTTCGCGCTCACCGTTCGGGAGCGTGCGAATGCCGCGCGGCTCGCCGAAGTAGATGTCACCGGTCAGCTCGCGCAGGATCATCACGTCGAGGCCCGATACGAATTCAGCCCGCAAGCTCGAGGCCCCCGCCAACTCCGGGAATACCATTGCAGGGCGCAAATTCGCGAATAACCCGAGCTCCTTGCGCAGCCTGAGGATCGCCTGCTCGGGACGCTTGGCGCGTGGGAGCTTGTCGTACTTCCAGTCACCGACCGAACCGAACAGGATCGCATCGGCTTCACGAGCGAGCTTCAGCGTGGCCTCAGGCAAGGGATCGCCCGACGCTTCATACCCCGCGCCGCCGACCGGTGCAGATTCCATTTCAAATTTGAGACCGTCCGATGCGAGCGCCTTCAGGACCTTGATGCCCTCGGCAACGATCTCCGGCCCGATGCCATCACCAGGCAGTACCGCAATCTTCATGAGGCATGGCCCGCGAAGAGCCATGGCTGCTCGAGTTGGCGCTTCGCCTCGAACAAAGTGATCTTCTCGGCGTGGCGAAGCGTAAGACCAATGTCGTCCAAGCCGTTCACCATGCAGTACTTGCGGAACGGATCGATTTCGAAGTTGAAGCTCTTCGCGTCGGGGAGATTGACCGTCTGCTGCGGCAGATCGATCGTGAGCCGGTAGCCGGGGAACGCATTCACCGCATGGAAGAGATGATCGATCTGCATCTCGGTCAGCACGATCGGCAGAAATCCCGTCTTGAACGAATTGGTGAAGAAGATATCGCCGAACGATGACGAGATGACCGCCCGAAACCCATAGTCGGCCAGCGCCCATGGGGCGTGCTCGCGGCTCGACCCGCAGCCGAAATTCTTGCGTGCGATCAGGATCGACGCACCCTTGTAGCGCGGCTGATTCAACACGAAGTCGCGATTGATCGGGCGCCCTGTGTTGTCCTTGTCCGGCTCGCCCACATCGAGATACCGCCAGGCATCGAACAGGTTCGGGCCGAATCCGGTCCGCTTGATCGATTTCAGGAACTGCTTCGGGATGATCGCATCGGTGTCGATATTGGCGCGATCGATCGGGCAAACGATGCCGGTATGTACGGTGAATTTATCCATGACGTGTCTTCTCGAATAGGTTGCGGTGAACGCGCGAGGCCTGCCCCTTGCGTTGGCGCACTAACGCCATGTGCGCACATCCACGAAGTGCCCCGCGATCGCCGCGGCGGCTGCCATTTCGGGGCTCACCAGATGGGTGCGACTGCCCGGGCCCTGGCGGCCTTCGAAGTTGCGGTTGGAGGTGGATGCCGATCGCTCACCTGCGGCGAGCTTGTCGTCGTTCATACCGAGACACATCGAGCATCCCGGCTCCCGCCACTCGAATCCGGCATCACGAAAAATACGATCCAGACCTTCGCGCTCGGCATCATGCTTCACCAGACCCGAACCAGGCACCACCAGCGCGAGCTTGATGTTCGATGCGATCCGCTTGCCGCGCACGACGGCAGCCGCCGCGCGCAGATCCTCGATCCGCGAGTTCGTGCATGAGCCGATGAACACCTTGTCGACGCGTATGTTCTGGATCGGCAGGTTGGGTTCGAGGCCCATGTACTTGAGGGCGCGCTCCATCCCTTCGCGCCGGGTCGCGTCCTTCTCTTTGTCCGGATCGGGAACACGCCCGTCCACGCTGACCACCATCTCCGGAGACGTGCCCCATGTCACCTGCGGCTTGATGGTCCGCGCATCAATCTCCACGACCCGATCGAACTTCGAACCGGGGTCACTCTTCAAGGTGCGCCAATAGCCGACCGCGCGATCCCACATCTCGCCCTTTGGCGCGAACGGGCGACCGCGTACATAGTTGATCGTGGTCTCGTCGGCCGCGATCATGCCGGCGCGCGCCCCGGCCTCGATCGACATGTTGCACAACGTCATGCGCGCTTCCATAGACAAGGCACGCACCGTGCTCCCCGCATACTCGATCGCATAACCCGTTCCACCGGCCGTGCCGATCTGTCCGATCAGCGCAAGGCTCAGGTCCTTGCTCGCTACACCGCGCGGCAGCGGACCTTCGATCTGCACCAGCATGTTGCGCGCCTTCTTCGTGATCAGTGTCTGCGTCGCGAGCACATGTTCGACTTCGGAGGTGCCGATGCCGAAGGCGAGGCATGCGAGCGCCCCGTGCGTGCTCGTATGCGAATCGCCGCAAACCAGGGTCATTCCCGGGAGCGTGGCACCCTGCTCGGGCCCAATGACATGGACGATGCCCTGACGGGGATCTTCCATCTTGAATTCGGTGATGCCGTGCTCGGCGCAGTTCTTATCGAGGGTTTCGACCTGCAGGCGCGAGACCGGATCATCGATTCCCTGGGACCGATCGGTGGTCGGCACATTGTGGTCGGCCACCGCCAGGTTCGCGTTGATGCGCCACACCTTGCGCCCGGCGATCTTCAGGCCGTCAAACGCCTGCGGGCTGGTCACCTCATGCACGAGATGGCGATCGATATAGAGCAGCGTCGTGCCGTCGTCTTCGGCGTGAACGACGTGATTGTCCCAAAGCTTGTCGTACAGGGTTTTTTGCAGAAGCATGGCGAGGCCTGATGCGGGTAACGCGATTGGTCGGATGGACAGGGTGCGTGGCGCGCCGCGCGTTTGTCCGATGGTTAGTCAATACGGTTGATCGATCGTGCAAGCAAACAAATGCTGTCTAATGCTGGCTGTCTAATGCTGGCTGTCTAATGCTGGCTGTCTAATTGCTGCCCAATGCTGTGGGGAGGCCTTACATTATAGCCGAGGGACCCCCGACTTTTCCCGTTTGCAAACAATGCCGCCCGGGCACCCTCGCCGCGGCGGCCCAGCGGGAATTAGCGTGGGGCCTTGGCCTTTGCCTGCTCATAGAGCGGCATTACTTTCAGCGAGTACGCCTCGAGATCACGAATACGCGTATCCGCCGCCGGATGCGTTGAAAGCCATTCCGGCCCCGTTGCGCCGCCAACTTTCGCCATCTTCTGCCAAAGCTGTACGGCGGCACGAGGGTCGAAGCCGGCGCGCGCGGCAAGCTCCACACCAATACGATCGGACTCGGTTTCCTGCTCGCGAGAGTTCCGCGAGCCGATCGTGGCGCTGAGAACTTGGTCGGCGAGCGTCTGTCCGACGTCCCCGACACCGAGAAGACCCCCGATGATCTGTATGGCAATCGCCTGGTTCACCGCTGAGGAGGCACGCTCGCGGCCATGCTCGCGCAGGGCATGTGCGATCTCATGACCCATGATCGCAGCCGCCTCGTCATCGGTGAGCTCGAGCTTTTCGATGATCCCCGAGTAGAAGGCGATTTTCCCGCCGGGCATGCACCATGCGTTGACCTGCTCGGAGGTGAGGACGTGGACTTCCCACTTCCAGGACGGCGCATCAGGCCGAAAGGCCGCGGTCGTTGGAATGATGCGCGCGGCAATGCGCTGAATGCGCTGGGTCTGCGCGGGATCCCGATCGAGGGTCCCCTTGGCCTTCGCCTCGGCGATGATCTTCTGATAGGCCTGCCCCGCACCTTGCTCCATCTGCTGTGAAGAAAGCAGGCTTGAAAACGCCTGGCGCCGCTCCACGCCCACGGCGCCACCCTGGGTCGTCTGCACAGACGTGCAGGCGAGCAAATTCCCAACCACAGCGATACCGAGCCACGCGATCGCACGCTCATTCATCAACATTCCTCCTTGTAAGTTCCTGGTTGTTTGCCGATCCAAACATCTATCCATCGGCAACCGGACGCCAGTACGGTCAATGCAGCATTTTCCGCTGAGTCATCAACGGGATCAACCCGAGCACGGCAACGATCGAAGCGATCGAGAATGTCCAGGCGGGGCCGACGCCCTCCCATAGCCATCCGCTCGCGGCGGCGCCAAGCATGCCACCTGCTCCAAACGAAATGCTTGCATACAACGCTTGGCCACGCGCCCGCCCAGCTTCGCCGAACCAGCGATTGACGAGCGCGACGGCACAGACGTGGTACGCACCGAAGGTTGCACCGTGCAGGATCTGCGCGATCAACTGTGCCGCCACGCTGTCCGGCATCCATCCGACCAGGAGAAACCGTACGACCGCACACACGAACGACGCAACCAGCACCGGTCCGATCGTCGCGGGCGCCAACCATCGCGGCATCATCGAGAAAACGAGGATCTCCGCGATGACGCCAAGCGACCATAGCCAGCCGATCGACGACTTAGCGTAGCCGTGATCGGCGAGATGGATGGTGTAGAAGGAATACAAGGGGCCGTGCGCCGCGCTCATCATGAAGCACGCAGCAAAAAACGCCATCACGACCGGTCGACGGACGATGCTCATCACGCTCTCGCCGGCATTGTCACGGTGCGGAACGGGCGTTGCGGGAAGAGTCCAACTTGCAAGCGCGGCGCACACGAGAATCGCGAGAACCGTCCAGAGCATTGCCTCAGGCGCCGCATGATCCAGCTGATAGCCCACGCCCAATACCGCGACGATGAAGCCGATCGAACCCCACAATCGAATCGCGCCGTAACGCGTGACCGCGTCGCGGAGCGCGGCGAACGTGATCGTCTCGATCAGCGGATTGACCCCGCCCGAGCAAAACGAGAGCAAGGTGAGGACCAACACGAGACCGATAAAGCTCGTCGTGAAGAACATGCCCGCGAAGCAGACGACGGTGAGCACCAGCGCAAGTCTGAGCAACCGGAGGCGCGCGCCGGTTCGATCGGCGAGCCATGCCCAAAAGTGCGGCGCTACGACGCGGATCGCCTGGCTAACGGCGAGCAGGATGCCGATCGCCTGTGCGGATTGGCCGATCGATTGGAAATACAGCGTGATGTAAGGGCTGTAGGCGCCAACGTAACCGAAGTACACCAGGTACAGCGCGGCCAGTCGAAATTGGGGGATGCTGGACGGCACAAGTGTTCTTTTTTGACGTCACCAGCCGATGCCGGGGTGACGGAAGCTACCCCAAGGCTTGCCGGTTGGCAAACTGATGGACTAGTCCGCTCGGTGCTTCGTGATGTCCCGGAGTCCGCGGTGCGATCCCGTAGAATCGACACCTGTCGGCATTGATGCGCGCGGAATTCAGGGCGCTACGCCGATAGCAAACCGTCGCGGCCGATCATGCGCGATCGGCTCTCCCATCCGAAAAAGAATCCCCTAAATGCCCGCACGTCGCTTGCTCCTGTTCGTCTTGTTCACTGTCTCGGGCTTCGCGGGACTCATCTACGAATCGCTTTGGACCCACTACCTCAAGTTGTTCCTGGGGCATGCGGCCTACGCGCAGACGCTCGTCCTCGCCCTCTTCATGGGCGGCATGGCGATCGGAGCATGGCTTACGAGCCGATGGTCCGGACGATGGACGAATCTGCTGCGCGGCTACGCGATCGTGGAGACGCTGGTTGGGCTCGCGGCGATCGGATTTCACGACACATTCATTGCGGCAACGGAAATGGCCTACACGAGTTGGTTGCCGATGGCCGGGGGCGAATACATGGCGATGGCCATCAAATGGTCGCTCGCCGCAGCGTTGATCATGCCGCAGTCGATTCTCCTAGGCATGACGTTTCCGCTCATGAGCGCAGGATTGCTGCGGCGTCATCCGGCGCGTCCCGGCGAAGCCATCGCGCTTCTTTATTTCACCAATAGTCTCGGCGCTGCGATCGGGGTCCTGGTAAGCGGATTCGTGCTGATCGATCGGCTCGGATTACCCGGCGCGATGCAGATGGCGGGCTTCTTCAATATCGGCCTCGCGGTAATCGTTTGGCTGATCGCACCCGGCCGCGACAAGCAGCCGGAACCGATGCGTGTCGCTGCGAATTCGGACGCTTCGATCACGCCGGTTGCGGTCATGCTGTTCGTGGCCCTCCTGACGGGTGCGGCGTCGTTCATCTACGAGATCGCTTGGATCCGCATGCTCTCCCTCGTCCTGGGTGCCTCCACCCATTCGTTCGAGCTGATGCTCTCGGCATTCATTCTCGGTCTAGCGCTAGGTGGCTTGTGGATCCGCTGGCGAATCGATTCGCTGACCCGCCCGATCGTGTTCCTCGCTGGTGTGCAGGTCGCGATGGGTCTACTCGCGCTTTGCACGCTGCCGCTGTATGACGCGATGTTCGATTTCATGCAATCGGTCGTGCGCGGACTGGCCCGGACGGAATCGGGATATGGGCTTTATCTCGCCGCGAGCCACGCGATTGCACTCACGATCATGCTGCCCGCCTCATTCTGCGCGGGCATGACCTTGCCGCTCATCACCTACACGCTGCTTCGCGCCGGCCACGGTGAAAGCAGTATCGGCCGTGTGTATGCCGCGAATACGCTCGGCTCGATCGCAGGCGTGGCCTTCGCCGCGCAGATCGGCATGCCCCTTCTTGGCACCAAGGGGCTCATGTTGATCGGATCGGGGCTCGATGTGATGCTGGGTATCGTGCTGTTGTGGTTCGCAGGCGCGAACTGGCGTTTCTTCACGACGGTGGCAACGACTGCGGTGTTCGCGCTCGTCGCCTTCACCAGCACGCTCGATCCGTACAAGATGTCATCGGGGGTGTTCCGGCGCGGCGACCTGTTCACCAAGAACGACGCGGATCTCGTCTTCTATCGCGACGGCAAAACCACCTCGGTGAGCCTGCTCAAGATCGACGACGATCTGAGCCTCCGGACCAACGGCAAGTCGGACGGCGCCATCAACATGAACGACAGCGGTCCGCGCGTCGCCGACGAGATGACGATGGTCCTCACTGCGGTGGTTCCGCTCGCGCATCGCCCGGACGCCACTGACGTCGCCATCATCGGCATCGGGACCGGGCTCACGACGCACACGATGGTTGCGTCCGAAACGGTGCAGCGGGTGGAGACGATCGAGATCGAGCCGTTCATGGCCGAGGCATCGCGCCATTTCGCGCCACGCAACAGCAACGCCTATGCCGATCCGCGCAGTCACATCGTGTTCGACGATGCCAAGACCCACTTTTCCACCGCGAATCGCAAGTACGACATCATCATCTCCGAACCGTCTAACCCTTGGGTGAGCGGGGTATCGAGCCTGTTCACGCGGGAGTTCTATCGGCATGCCAAGCGCTACCTCAAGCCGGACGGCATCCTGACCCAGTGGTTCCAGATGTATGAGATCACCCCGGAGTTGGTCGCCTCGGTGCTTGGCGCGCTCGGCGAGGAGTTCGAGGACTACGCGATTTACGCAGCCAACGACGGCGACCTCTTGATCGTCGCCGGAGCGGCGAGCACGTTCGCGCGGCCGCTCGCCGATGTGTTCCAGTCGCCTGGGCTCACCGCCGAGCTGCGGCGCGTGCATGTCCAGACGATCGGTGACATCGAATTGCGGCGGATCGGCGGCAAGAAGGTCATGGCGCCCTTTTTCGCCACCTTCGACGTTCCGGCCAACTCCGATTTTCGGCCGTTCCTGGATCTGCACGCGGCGCGCCATCGATTCATGCAATCGACTGCGCGCGAGCTCACCCAATTCGGACAGGAAGGCGTGCCGGTCATCGAGATTCTCGAAGGCCCAAGACCGGAGCGTCGTCCGATCTCCTTTGCCGGTGACGATTATCTCAAGGCTGTCGATCTCGCTCGTCGCGGCGCGTACGCACGTGAATTCCTCATGAGCGACGGCTTCCCGGAGCCCAGGGCAATCCCGACCCAGTTGCAGAAGGATCTGGAGCTCATGCGCCTGCGCGGGATCGATTGTCGTGACAGCGAGCGATCGGATATCTGGCGGCAGTCGGCGTATCAGATCGCGCGGCTGGTGAATTCCGCATTGACGAGTCGTGAAGCCACCGAAGTCTGGACGCGGGTGGAAGCGTCCCCGTGCCTGAAAATGTTAGGCGAGCAGGATCACGATTGGTTTCGCCTCTACAGTGCCATCGCCCGCCGCGATACCGCCGGCATGGCGACGATCGGAACGCGGCTCCTCGAAGGCGGGGAGGATCTCACGCCAAGCCAGGTGCAGTACCTGCTCACCGCTGCGCTATCCGGGGAAATCGCTCGGGGCGAAATCGACGAGGCCGTTTATCTTTGGAATAAATTTGCGCAGACGGCCGCGAAAGCAAGCATCGATCTCAACCTGCGCATCCTGTTCGCGCAGATCGCCGCCGCCGGACGGTCCAACACGAAGTCGCCGCTGCGGTAAGACGCGATAGCCGGCCGCCACGTTGCACATCTTGCCCGCGATTTGAGGGGCCGAGGCGCGACTCGTCGTCTATTCGTAAATCCGACCATGTCGCCACACATAGCCCCGAAAATACCCCCAACGCCGCATTGCTGGTGGGTTGCGAAACGTCTGTTGCGAGGTGACGTACGCGAATGCAATCCGGCCACGACACGTAGCGCCGGGTCGAATCGGCAGGATCCTTCGGTGCCTCGAATGCAAATCGCTCAGGTATCACTTGAGTAGCCCGGTGCCACGCTCGTCGGCGTCGCTCAGGCCTCTCCGGCCGAAGCATTCCCGTAGTATCCAAGCTCTCACACTTGGCCCGGGCTTCTTGAACAACGGATTGAGACGACCACTTGGGGTCGTTGCAATCCTTGTGGGTTATGCCAACACATGTTTCCAGTTGAGGTGTTGGCACAAGCCCTCAAGATCCGGGAAGAGCGTCCTGCTACTAATCCCGTGGCGTTCCAACGAGCGCAGAATGTCATTTCGGGATGCGGCCGGAACGCGCATTTGAGTGAGATTTGCGTTTGTCTTTAGATTCTTTTCCAGAGCAACAAACCTCTTGTCCTTAGTTGAATACCGATGCAGCGTGAACCAGCCGTGTTGGGCAATGATTCTCACGTTGTTAAGGCGAGGTTGGAAGACGTGCGTTTCGGGGCTTGCGAACGGATCTCTTGTGTATACGTCCTCGACAAGGAGATCATCATCCTCATTCGCGACTTCCAGTCGTTCCAGTTCGACGGCGGGCTCTGGGGGATCCTGCGTGTGAAGCCCTGATCGCGCACCTCGCGTCCTCCTCCGGACGCGAGTACTCCGCCCCACCTCCGGCTCGCCGGGCGTGGGGCGGAGTCGCATCACCCCCGCACTCCCTTGAACGGCTGTTCGCGCGATACCGACGCACCAGAGCGAAGCATATGTGGACCAACAGCGCACCATTGTGGTGCTACGCCAGATGAACCATGCAGGGCGTACGGCATCTAACTCGATGCAACCCATCGAGTTGCGACGCTTTCTCGAGGCGGGTGTGCCGGTTGCATTCTTCACCCGGCGAAGGCCTCCTCCCCTGCGGTCAACGTCCTACCGGAACGACCATGATCGGTAACCAGTCCCCCAGCTCACTTTCGCGATTGCTCACACTGGCGCTGCCGCTGCTGCTCCTCCCGCAGGCTGCGCGAGCGCAGCACAGCGGTCACGCGCAGCACGAGCAGGCGGTGGCGCGCCCGGCAGCGCGACCCGCTCCCCAGCGCGTCGACAGCGTGGTACCGCGCCCTGCGCCGGCCATTTCGCATCGCGTCGTCCAGAATGGAGTGGTCGTGGACGTCACCATGGGTCGCGTCACGCGCGATACGAGCGACGCGGCGACGATGCTGACCCATGAAGATCTGCATCTCGGCCTTCGTCTCACCGACGAAAAGACCGGGCAGCCGCTCGCCGGACGCGAAGTCGGCGCGTGGATCGACGCGAAGGTGGGGCGCGCGAGCACGCCCGCGGACGGATGCAAGACGAGGATCAATCAGTTCGTCCAGGGCAAGCTGTTTCCCGAGGGTTCATTGAAGGCGCACGCCGACGTGGATCTCAACAGCTATTTCCTGCTGACGTTGAATACGACGCCCAACATCACGGTCATCGACCCCGTGAAGGGATTCGGGCGCACGAAGCTCTATACGATCGTGCCGCTTCCCGCCGTCGGGGAGGACTGGGCACTCGATGACGAACGGGGCCTGTTGTACGTGAGCCTCCCCTCGACGAACCAGCTCGCGGTGGTGAATACCGCTGACTGGAAGGTCATGAAGACGATTTCCACGCCGTCACAGCCGGGACGCATCTACATGCAGCCCGGCACGCGCAACCTGTGGATCACCCACGCGGGCTCCGATGCCAGGCAGGTGTCGGTCGTCGATCTCGCACAGGTAAAGCGCGTCGCCACGATCCGCACCGGAGCCGGTGCGCACGCGCTCGCGTTCTCGACCGATGGCCGTCGAGCCTTCGTCACTAGCGACAGCAGCGGAACGGTCACGATCATCGACGCGGAGAAGCTCGTGCGGCTGGCCGAGCGCAAGGTCGGTCCACGCCCGGTGGACGTTGCCTACTCGAGCGCCGAGGGCGCCGCGTTCGTGGCTGATGCCGTGAGCGGTGCCGTGACACGCGTCGATCCCGTGACGTATGCGATCCGTAAAACGCTGGTGCTGGCACCCGGACTGGGAATCGTCCGATTTCCGGCGCCGGCCGACGCCGCGATGGGTGGGCACGCGGGACACGCGATGGGAAACGCGAGCGGCGACCGCAGCCGGCTCGGCTTCGTCACCAACCCATCCGCCGATCGACTCTACATCTTCGACGCTACCACTGGAACGCTGCTGCGCAACGAAAAGATCGGAGACTCGCCGGACAAGATCACCTTCACCCAGTCGTTCGCCTACATCCGGTCGCTCCGCAGTCCCAAGGTGTCGCTGATTCCGCTCGACGCGCCCATCACGGGGGGAATCGGCCGCCTCGATC
>JANMUI010000643.1:0-1892 GCA_031391405.1 Betaproteobacteria bacterium | reverse complement strand
TCGGCGACGAGAATCCGCTGTTCTGCGACCCCGCCTATGGTCCGACCACCAAGTGGCAGTCCGGACTCGCGCCTGGCTGCTTTCTCTACACCATCGACACCACCGTGGTCGCACCGAAGCTGCGTGGCATCCAGTGGATGTATGGTGGCACCGACTGGGAATGGTATCGGCCGATCCGCCACCGCGACAGCTTCACCGTCAAAGCGAAACTGATCGATGCGATCGAGAAGCGCGGTGGCAAGGCCAAGGCCTTCATCATCCAGACCGGCGAAGTGCTCTACACCAACCAGAAGGGTGAGTTGGTTTGCCGCGCACTCGGGCACACCGCGCGCACGCCGCGTGCGAAAGCAGAGGGCGGCCTGAAATACGAACCGCGCGAGACCCATCGCTACTCCGCTCAGGAGCTCGAGCAGATTGCGCACGCGATCGAGACCGAAGAGCTGCGCGGCGCGACACCGCGAACTTGGGAAGACGTGGCGGTCGGCAGTTGGGTGCAGCCGATACTGAAGGGCCCGCTCAACATCACCGACATGGTCTGCTGGTATGCCGGTGGCGGTCACAGCTACCAGGCGCACCGCCGCGCCCACATGCAGCGGAAGCGCCATCCTGCCGACGCCTACATCAATCCCGAGACGGGCGCGCAGGATAGCGCCGCGCGGGGCCATACCGAAAGCAAGATGGCGCGCGAGGTCGGCATGCCAGGCGGCTACGACGTGGGCCCACAGCGCATTTCGTGGTTGGGCCAGTTGATGACGAACTGGATGGGTGACGATGGTTTTCTGCGGCGTTTGAGCGTGAGCGTGCGACGGCCTAACATCTTCGGCGACGTATCGTGGTGCAAGGCGCGCGTCGCCGACAAACGCATCGAGGAAGGTGCCCACGTCGTCGACCTGGAGGTCATGGTCGTGAACCAACTCGACGAGACCACCGCCAAGGGGACCGCAGTGGTCGAGCTACCCTCGGGGGCCGGCGTCGTTTCGCACGGATGAGCGGGACACTGCGTTCCGCAACAGATTACATTGATAACGGGAACACTCACACTCTTCTCCCGGCCCGCTCACACACGGGGCTGCGAGTACGAGCAGTCTTAATTCACTGTCGCACATTTGGAAGATTCAATAATGGAGGCAACATGGTTGCAAATTCCGCCACCCTGCGACGCACGATCGAGACGGGCCTTGTTGCACTGGCCCTCTGCGCGTTCGCGGCGACAAGCCTTGCACAGGAACGCGCCTTCCCGGACCGCGGGGTGCGCCTGGTGGTTCCCTACGCGCCGAGCGGCGCGGTCGACATCACCGCGCGCCTGCTCGCGAAGGAGCTCGCTGAGCTCTGGGGCCAGTCCGTTGTAGCCGACAACCGGCCGGGCGCGGCCGGCGTAATTGCCGCCGACCTCGTTGCCAAGGCGGCGCCCGATGGCTACATGCTGCTTCTCGCCGACGACGGCTTACTCACGACTGTGCCGCTCTTCCAGGACAAGATGCCCTACGACACGCTGACCGATCTCGTGCCGGTCGCGATGGTAGGTATGTTTCCTCATGTGGTGATCACCTCCGCCTCGCTCAAGGTGAAGTCGATGGCCGAGCTCGTCGCCGCGGCACAGGCAAAGCCCGGCATGATCAACTACGCGACGAACGGCATCGGCGGCACGCATCACCTCACATGGGAGCGGTTGCAGCGCGCGGCCAACATCAAGCTGAACCACGTCCCGTACAAGGGCGCGGCGCCCGCGTTGCAGGACGTGCTCGCCGGCCATGTGCCGATGATGCTCGCCGCGGTTGCGACAGCGTTCCCGTACATCAAGGACGGACGACTCGTACCCATCGCGACCGGCGGGCCTACCCGCGCGCCGTTGCTGCCGGAACTGCCGACGCTCATCGAGTCGGGCTATCCGG
>JANMUI010000579.1:0-2096 GCA_031391405.1 Betaproteobacteria bacterium | reverse complement strand
AATGGTTCTGCCTCAACATGCATCTTGGGTACCGCTATCTGGACTCGCCGATCTGCGCA
Organism: Betaproteobacteria bacterium; assembly: GCA_031391405.1. Taxonomy (GTDB): domain Bacteria; phylum Pseudomonadota; class Gammaproteobacteria; order Burkholderiales; family SG8-39; genus SHXR01. The sequence goes on along the minus strand of JANMUI010000579.1, from coordinate 2,037 downwards.
TATGATGAACCGGAAGATCGCGTGCGTGCCATGGCCGAGCTTGATGAGCCGATCATCTATCGTCCGACTTCCCGCCCCGGTTGTCGCGCGCCGCATGCATGGTTGCGGGACGGGCGTTCGATTCTGGATCACTTTGGCCATGGTTTTGTCTTGCTGGCATTCGATGCGCGGGAGAGCGAGACCGCGCAGTTCATCGACGGTGCGCGGCAGGCCAAGGTGCCGATGGACGTCGCTGCAATCGATGATCCGGCCGTGCGCACCCTGTATGACAAACGCTTTGTCCTCGTGCGCCCGGACGGCCATGTCGCATGGCGCGGGGATGCACTGCCTGCCGACACGCCTCAGCTCATCGACACGATTACCGGGCGCGTTCGACCCGCATGATGCAAAGGAGCCGGCGGGTCTGTCCTTAGCCCGAACGGTCCCCGTCTTGTCACTGACCGATCGCGGCCTGCAGTCGCTGATGAAAGTAGATCAGCGCAGGCTCGTTGCGGCCGTACACCACTTCACTTTGCATCCCGCTCATGAAGCCCCGCTGCATCCGTTCACCCAACGCGAAATCCTCGGTGAGCACGGTTCGAATCGCCAGATCGTAGTTCTTCTGCCAGTAGTTTCGCGCCTTATCGGTGGCAGGCAGCTCGGGCGAATACAGCGCGAACTCCACCTTGCACTGATCGACGCGATCGCCTGGTGTGATGCGCCAAGTCTCCAGATGGTCCGACTGGAACACGATGATCGCGCTCGGCAGTAGCCGGTAGATCGGCAGGATGTTCGGCAGCACCGCCCACTCGGTGTCGGGCTTTGCATCCCAATCGCTGGTATCGAAGCGCGCCATGGTGAGGCGGCTATGATCACCAAATGTCGTGAACGCGCCGATGTTCCCGCGCACGAGGGGCCCTACGGTCGTCCGATGCAACGCCGGCAGATGGTACGACTCGAGGAAAGTGTCGACGCCGAACTTCCAATTGATCATCGGTGTCATCGTCTCGGCGGCGAAGAAACTATAGTGCTCGAAACCGTACGCGGCGAAATCCGATTCGAGTCCGCATAGATACTGATCGACATCGATCTCGAACGTCTCGCCGATCTTGGGAGGCGTGGTTCGCACGAAGATGAATCCGTAGCGTTCACCGAGCGGCAGACGCTGCAGCCCATGTTGCGCACGATCGATCTCGCCAAAGGATGGGGCTTCGGGAACACCCGCCAACTTGCCGTCGAGACCGTATGTCCAGCCATGGTAAGGACAAGCAAATACCCGCGCACGGCCGCAGCCGGACGCAACCGGCGCGCCGCGATGCCGGCAAATGTTCGCAAAGGCTTTCAACGAACGATCCGCATCCCGCACGACCAGTACCGGGACGCCGGCGATCTCATCGGTAATAAAGTCGCCCGGTTCCGGGATCCGGCATGACATCGCGACGAAGAGCGGCCGGGTGCGGAAGAGCCTGTCCCGTTCGAGCAACGCACGCGCGGAATCGCTGTAGGCGAGCACCGGGTTTCGAAAAATCTCGGCCGCCCGATCGGTCGATTTGTTCCGGATATGTTCCTTCAGCACACGGGCGAGATGGAGCTGCGTATCGCGATTCATCGATCGATGTCTCCGCTCACGTGTCGAGTTTCTTGGCGCGATGAAATTCGCGCAGGAAGGTTGGCTGTTTTCGCCATAGGCGGCCGGCCATCTGCCCACCGTCCACGACGAGTGCATGGCCCGTCACATAGCTTGACTCGTCGCTTGCCAACCAGAGTACAGCCGCGGCGATCTCCTCCGGGAGCCCCATCCGATTGATGGGCTGTTCATCGACGAGCGCGGTACGGATCTTCGCAATGCGCTCCGTCCACCGCTGGTCACGCACCCCCGTATGGATCGGCGTTTCAATGTTGCCCGGGCACACTGCGTTGACGCGGATACCGGACTCGGCGAGCTCGAGCGCGACCGATTGGGTGAGGGACACGACCGCCGCCTTGCAGGCGCTGTAGACATGCGGACCGTATCCGCCCTTCAGTCCCGAAACGCTCGCGATATTGACGATCGACCCG
>JANMUI010000565.1:0-2051 GCA_031391405.1 Betaproteobacteria bacterium | reverse complement strand
GCCGCAGCCGATGCAGGCCGTCTGTTCGACGCCGACGTGATTGCGCCCGGTGGTGAACGTGACATTGATAGGTGGACGTTGGCACACCACATTCAGTGCGCCAGCGGAGAGCTCGAGTGCCGCAAGCTTGGCGGGCGCAGGGTTCACCGGATAGGGCGTTGGACGAAGCATTGTCTCGGCCAGCGTGTACCCGGCAGCAAGGCGCGCTTGATCGTCCCGCAATGCCTGCGGCCACACGGGATCGGTGAATACCCGAGGGTCCGGCTTGAGCGATACGTTCGCATTGATCAGGGAAGTGCCGCCCAGGCCGCAGCCGAGCATGACGTTGATATCGGGATTGACGCGAAGGTCAAAGAGCCCGGTTGGATTGCTAACCGGCAGCCCCGCGATGTCGACCTGCATCGCATCGATCGCTTGCAGTGGGGTCACGGGGAAATCACCGGGAAGATATTCCTTCCCGCGTTCCAGCACCGCGACCCGCTTGCCGGCGCGCGCGAAGCGTGATGCGGCAACGCCGCCGCCGTATCCGGAGCCGACCACTACAACGTCGTAATGCGGCTGGAGGTCCGCGATGGGGCTTGAGAGAGGGCGATTGGCCATGGCGATTGCACTCGCGAAAGTGGTTCTTCCGACCCGGCGCTATCCGGCATCCTGACGCTCGATCCCGGGTCGCGCTGCTTTTGGATTGCCGCGATCGCGCGCGGCTCCGTTCCTCCGACCACAGCGGAAGTCTACGTCACCGACTCGCAAAATGCGAATAGGACCTTCGAGCTACGGACCTACGCGCTCGAGTCGCCGGCGCGATCATCGCATCGGCACGTGTCGCATCTAGCCGGGAGCCAATATGCTTGCTGTGCCCCCGCTCGATCCCCGGAGTCTCGCAATGCCTGCACGCCGCTCCATAAGAATACATATGCTGATCATCGCAGTGTTGATCGCCGGCGCCATATGCGTGCCGGCATCGCGGGCCGCATATCCCGAGAAACCGATCCGACTGATCATTCCATTCGCGTCCGGCGCATCGGCCGACGCCTATGCGCGCATCGCGGCAGCCAAGCTCACCGAGCGTCTGGGCCAACCGGTCCTCGTCGAGGCACGGCCCGGTGCGAACGGCATCATCGCGACCGACCTGGTGGCGAAGGCAGCGCCCGATGGCTACACGCTGCTCATCGTCAACTCCTCGCACTCGATCAATCAGGCGGTCTATCACAAGCTTCCATTCGACGCGGTGCGCGACTTCGTGCCGATCGCGCTGGTCGCCGTGCCGGTCAGCATGATGCTGGTCGCGCATCCATCGCTCGCCGCGAGCAACAGCAAGGAGTTGATCGAGCTGGCACGGCAAAAGCCCGATCAGATCGCGTTCGGGTCGGCCGGTATCGGCAACGTCCTGCATCTGGCCGGGGCGTTGTTCAATGTCATGGCCGATGTGCGCTTGTTGCATGTGCCGTACAAGGGTGCCGCGCCTGCACTGAATGATCTGCTCGCCGGGCAGATTCATTTGATGTGGAATGGATCCGGCCTGGTGCTGCCCCATGTGCGCGCCGGCAAGTTGAAACCGATCGCCGCGGCCGGCCTCAAGCGGTCCGCCGATTTCCCCGACGTGCCGACGATCGCGGAATCGGTGCCCGGCTACAACGTGAGCAGCTGGTTCGGCATCCTCGCGCCGGCGGCGACCCCTGCGGATATCGTTCGCCGATTGCGAGCGGAAACCCATCTGGGACTGGCCCAGCCCGACGTGCGTGATCGGCTGGCGCAATTGGGCGCCGACCCGCCGAACATGACACCCGAGGAGTTCGCTGTGTTCGTGCGGGTCGACGCGGAGGAATCGGCGAAGCTGGTGAAGAAACTCGGGTTGGGACTGGAAGCGCCGCCGCTTCGTTAGTCACTTACAAATCAAGTTGCGACACTTTCGGCGAAGAATGGGGGATTTACGAGAGGGGTCTGGAGATCCCTTTGTTCCAACGCGGGGGTATACAAGGGGGGGGCCCCGAATGGCACTTACTTGATTGACCTGTCAGTGCTCAAGCCTCCGTTCGCCCTGAGCCTGTCGA
>JANMUI010000811.1:0-12448 GCA_031391405.1 Betaproteobacteria bacterium | reverse complement strand
AACCTCGCCATCGAGCGCGCCAGGCAGCATGGCCTTTGCATCAGCGGCTTGTACAACGCGCACCATATCGGGCGCATCGGCGCGTGGGCCGAGCAGTGCCTCGCGGCCGGATTCGTGTCGCTCCATTTCGTGAACGTGATCTCTCGCCCGATCGTGGCGCCGTGGGGCGGCGGTGACGGGCGCTTCGGCACGAACCCGGTCTGCATTGCGATCCCGCGTGCGAAGGGCGATCCGATCATTCTCGATTTCGCGACCAGTCGGATCGCTCAAGGGAAGACGCGCGTCGCGCACAATCAGGGCAAGGCGCTCCCCGAAGGCATCATCATCGACGACAAGGGCGAGCCGACCACGAATCCGCGCTATACCGTCATCCCGCCGTTCGGCGCGATCCTGCCGTTTGGCGAACACAAGGGCTACGGGTTGGCGCTGGTCGCCGAACTGTTGGGCGGTGCGCTCACCGGCGGTGAGACCGGGCGCATTCCCTATGAAGGCAAGAAGCGCGTGTTCAACGGGATGCTGTCGATTCTCATCGACCCTGAACGGATGGGCACTGCGGCGCACTTTCAGAACGAGATCGAAGCGTTCTTGAAATGGCTCCATGAGTCGCCCGTTCCCGCGGATTTCGACAAGCTGCGCATCGCCGGTGACCCCGAGCGCGAATCGAAGAAGAAACGGCTCGTCGAAGGCGTGCCGGTGGACATTACTTCGTGGAACGAGATTCTCGCTGCGGGCGAGAAGGTGGGGTTGGCGGCGAAGGAAACGGTGGGGATCGCGGGGGCGTGAAGGGAACCGTTCTAAACGAAGAGCGGGAAACGGGAAAGGCTAACCAACCTCCCTGAACAACCGCCCCCAGCCCTTCACCCGCTTCGGATCGATGCCTGCGACACGCAGCGACCCCCACACTGCGGTCGCGATCGTGTCGTAGACCGGGATGCCGATCTCGCGCTCGATCGATTCCGCCAACGTTGCGCCATCCATGTTCGTGCAGAAGACGAGGATCGCGTCAGGTTTGGATTTTGCGACTTCGCGAATCATTCCCGCGACGGTTTCCGGCTCCACTTCCGAGAAATCGAAGTTCACCTTGATGCCGGCATGCCGCTCGGCCACGCATTCGAAGCCTTCTTTCGCGAAGTTGGCGATGATGGCGTTCTGAATATCGTCGATATAGGGCGTCACGAGTCCGAACCGTCGCACCCCGGTCTTCCGAAAGATTTCTTCGATCGCGAGCACCGACGAGCATGCTTCGATGCCGGTCGCGGCGCGGATGTCTGCACACAGTTTGCGATCCGAATCGAAGCCGAGCCATCCGGCAGACGTACCGTTCCAACAGATTGCGTGGCATTTCGCATCGGCGAGCAGTTTCGCGGCGGCGATCATCGGTTCGTTCGTGAATTGTCCGAGGGCCTGCGTGCCAAGACTGATTTCGGTGACGCGAAAGCGACCGGCGTGCGCCGTGACCTCGGGGAGGCCGGCGAGCATGTTCGCGCAGACGGGCTCGAGCGTCGTGTTGGACGATGGCGTCAGCATGCCGAGGAAAATGCGATCGGTTCTTTTCATCATGTCGTGGCGGGAAGGGGATTATCGAAGAGGCTACCCCATTTCCCGCTGTCGGCGCTCCTTGTGCTCGCGCTTTGCATTGCACCCCACAGCCCTGCCGACACCGAATCCAACACAGGAACATCTAGGTGCTGTTCCAGTCTTGCCGCCACGGATGCACCCCGGGTATTGGTGCCGTAGATAATGATGGCGTCGGGCTTTTGTTCGGCGCATGCGAGTCCGGCTTTGAAGATTTCGTCAGGCGTGACCATCGCCATCGCGAAGTTGTCCGGAATGTCGGCGCGATGCGTGTCGAATACGCATTCGATTCCCTCGCGTGCGAAGTGGCGCTTGATCGTCTCGTTCATTTCCGGAGGATTCAAGGTCACCATCGCGAATCGGCGTACGCGTCGCGCACGCAGCGCTTCAATGATCGAAAGCGAGGCAGTGGTCGCAGCGATGCCGGTCGCGTGCTTGATGTCCTCGACCAGTTGTCGATCATGCGGAAAGCCGACCACGCCGCCCGCGCTGCCGTTCCAGGTGATGACATCGCAGCGCGCATCGGCGAGGAGCATCGCTGCTTCCAGGATGACGCCCGATTCGTAATAGGCATGCACGGGATTCTCCACCGTCACCGCGGTAAGTTTGAAGCGTGCGAAATGCAGCGAGATGTCGGAGGGGCCCTCGCACATGGCAATGCAGGTCGGCTCGACCACCGTATTCGAGGAGGGCAGGATCATCCCGAGACGCTTTGTTTGCATGGTTGCCCTCTGTCAATATCCCATTAGTCGTGGAAGCCAGGTGACGATCCCTGGGAAGAACATGCATACCAGCAAAAATCCGTACATGAAGACGATGAACGGCCAGATATGCTTGATCACTTCATTCATGTGAATGCCGGTGATGCCCACCACCACGAACAGCACTACGCCCACCGGAGGCGTGAGCATGCCGATGACCAGATTGAAGACGAACAGGAATGCGAAGTGCAGCGGATCGATGCCGTATTGGAGCGCGATCGGATGCAACAGCGGCACCAGCATGATGTACGCGGCATTCGATTCGAGAAACATGTCGGCGACGATCAGCACGCCCGCCACGAGCAGGAGGAACACGATCGGGCTCGATGTGATCGATTGCACCAGTGTTGCGAGCTTCTGCGGGAGCAGATCGATGGTGATGAGATAGCTTACCGCCGAGGCGAAGGCGATCATGGCACCCACCATCGCCGAAGTGACCGCGGCGCGCACCAGCGCGGGCGGCAGATCGCGCAAGGTGAGCGTGCGGGTAACGAGAAAGCCGATGCCAAGCGCATAGACGACCGCGATGGCCGCGCCTTCGGTGGCGGTAAATGCGCCCCCCACGATGCCGCCGATCACCACCACCGGCATGAGAAAAATGATCCATGAGCGCCTGAGCTCGTACCAGACCTTGCTGAATCGAAATGCTTCGCCGGTGTACGGATAGTTGCGCTTGTGGGCGAAGTAGCTGCACATCCCCATCATGCCGAAGGTCATGATCAGGCCCGGCACGACCCCGGCCATGAAGAGGCCCGCCACGGACACAGTAGGTCCGGCCATGAACGCATAGACGATCATCGCGCCAGACGGTGGGATGATCGGTCCGAGGTTGCCGGCGGCGGCGACCACCGCGGCGGCGAACCCGGGCTCGTAGGCTTTGCGCATACTCGGGACCAGGATGCTCGCGAGCGCGCTTGCGTCCGATACCGCGGAACCGGACACGGTCGACAGTCCTGCCGCCGACAACATCGTTACATGCGCGAGGCCGCCTCGTACGCGGCCCACGACGGCATTGGCGAGATCGATGAGCCGTTCCATCATGTTCGCCTTGATCATGATTTCGCCGGCGAGCATGAAGAACGGAATCGAGATCAACGGAAACGAATTCACCGCATGCATCATGCGCTGCGGGATCATGTTGAAGTCGATGCCGCTCCATGCGGTTGCAACGAGCGCTGTGAAACCGAGGGCGAAGGCAATCGGCATGCCGATCGCTGCGAGCACAAAAAATCCAAGGACGATGCCGAGGCTCATTCGACCCTCCGCGCGCGTGGCATCACGCCGGACCCAAGATACGGTACGAAATGCAAGAGGCTATGGAACGCGCCCCAGCACACCGGCACGAGAAAGAGCGCGGACGAAAGATCGACCGTGGGCAGATTCTCGTCCCATTGGTCGTGCACCAGGAACGCCGCCTGCCAGCAGACCACCGCGAAGAGCGCGATGCAGACCACGGCAATCAGGCGTACGAACCCCTTTTGAATTCGCTCCGGCAAACGCTCGACCAGCGCGTCGATGCCGATGTGTGCGCCTTCCTTCACCGCCAAGGGCATCGCGAAGAAAATCGATGCGACGAAGAGAAGCCGGCTGATGTCGTCGGCCCAGTCGATGGAACTGTTGAAGCCGTAGCGCAGGAATACCTGGATCGAGACGATCGCGACCATCGCGCCCATGACGGTCGCGATGAGCCAATACGCGGCGCGGTCGATGACGCTCAACATGTGTTCAAGGCGATTTTCCGCAGATTTCGCAGATTACGCAGAATCTTGAAAAACATTCGTCGGCCGACCCATCGCCGCTTGGGCGTGCCGCGGCAAGTGTTTCGATGCTTTCGATCGCATAGCTAGAGAATCTGCGCAATCTGCGTAATCTGCGGATAAACGTCTACTTCCTCGCTTCAGCCAACACCCGCTCCACCAATTCTGCTCCTGCGCGTTTCTTCACTTGATCGATCACCGGCGCGGTGAGTTGCCGCATCTTTTCAAGCTCGGCGGGCGGCAACTCGTCGTACTGCATCTTCCCTTTCAGTTCGATGAACGCTTCGCGATCCGAATCGACCGCGAGCTTGCGTTGAAATGCGATCGCGCTTGCCATCGCCTCGTTGATCGCCTTCTGGTACTCGGGCTTCAATGACTGGAATTGTTTGCGATTGGCGATGATCGCGATGAAGTCGAAGAAATGCCCGGTGTTGGACAGATACTTCTGCACTTCCATATACCGCCCGGCACGAATGATCGTGTAGGGATTCTCCTGGCCATCCATCACGCGTTGCTCGAGCGCGGAGTAGAGCTCCTTCACATCCATCGCGACTGCGTTTGCGCCGAGCGCGCGGAACGTTGCGAGGTGCGTCTCGTTTGGCTGGAGGCGGATCTTGAGGCCTTTGAAGTCCTCGACCGTTTTAATTGGACGACGGCCGTTCGTGACATGGCGCTGGCCAAGGTCCATCCAGCCAAGCGAGAGAAAGTTCTTGTCGGCAAGCTTCTGATCAAGCAGCTTGCCGATCTCGCCGTCCATGAGCTTGAACGCCACTTCGCGACTTGGAAACACGAACGGCAGGCTGACCGCCTCCAGCTCTTGCACGATGCGGGAGAGATACGCAGCACCGACCCAAGTCATGAGCAGGGTGCCGGCTCGAACGCCGTCGACATTTTCCTTCGCGCCGCCCAGTTGCATCGCGGGGAACAGGTCGACCTGCAACTGATTGTTCGTGAGCTTGGCAAGCTCCGGTTTGAAAATCTTCTCCATTGCGACGCTGCTTGGATGCAGCAGCTCGAAGTTGCCGGCGAAGCGGATCTTGTCTTGCGCAAGGGCGGAAACCGAGAGCGCGGCGGTGGCAATTCCAACGAGGCTACGTAGGCTGATCAGCATGATTCATCCCTTATCCTGGCAGTACTGACGTCGATTGGGTCCACGGGGTGATCTGGAATGGTAGGTGATGCGGCGCTTTCGCGTCGTAGATCTCGAACTCGATGATGAGCTTGGTGTGATAGCCGCTCGGGAGCTTGGCACCGATCGACTTGTAGTAATCCCCCACGTGAGCAACGGCCTGATAGCGGCCGGGTTTGATGGTCTGCGGCGTGAGGAGCGGCCCTTCCGGTGGACGGCCGTCTGCATTGGTGATGGCCGATTTGAGTAGCTTGAAGCTCCCCGACTCCTGGACGAAGAGCTCGATCTTCAACCCGTTGGCGGCGGTGCCGGTATAGAGGTCGAGTACATGCGCGGTCACGCGTCCCTGGGCGCTCGCCACGCCGGAGCAGGCGATCATCACGACGGCGGCAAAAAGATGTCGAAGGTTCATGAGGTGTCTCCTTTCAGCTGCCACGATAGGTCATGAAGCTCCACGGCGAGAAATACAGCGGCACGTGGTAGCGCTGGGTGGCATCGAAGATCGCGAACCGGATCGGGACTACATCGAGGAATTCCGGCGTGCTTTGGGGGATGCCCGCTTTGCGATAGTACTCGGCGACGTGAAACACGAGCTCGTAGCGGCCGACCTTGATATCGTTCTCGTTGAGCAGGTTCTCGGTGACCCTGCCCTCGTCGTTGGCGCGCACCGACTTGAGCAGCTGGCGCTTCTCGCCTTCAATGAGATAAAAGTCGATGCGGATACCAGCGGCCTGTTTGCCGGTGTAGGTATCCAGCGCGTGGGTGCTCAACTTGGGCGGAAGCTTCTGCTGGGCCATCGAGAGCGATGGGACAACGAGCGCCGCGGCCAGCAGCAGGGCGCCAAGAATCATTCGATGCCTCGGGTCATGCGTCCTCATGCGTTTCTCCTTGGTAGTGGCGGGCGATGCCGCCGGCGGTGGTGAGCCAGATTTCGTCGCGCATCTTGCAGATCCGGCCCAGTGCACGGCGAAAGTGACGCAGTCGAAAAGGCTGTCCCGCGCAATGCGCGTGAAACGAGATGCCCATGACGAGCGGTTGCAGGGCGGACTGCTCGCGCATCTCGTCGAAATTGTCCACGATCATGTCGGCGAAGTCGTCGGGATTGACCCGTCGGCCGATCACCGTATTGCTGTCGTTCAGCTCCTGCGGATAGGGTACCGCCAGGATGCGGCCCGTGCGGGTCTTGAGCCAGAACGGCTGGTCGTCACAGCACCAGTCGAGCAGATATTCATAGCCTGCCTCGTGCAAAAGATCTGGCGTGACGCGGCTCTCGGAGATCCACGGCCCGAGCCAACCGGACGGGCGTTTGCCGGACCCGGCTTCGATGGCGCGCGTGGCGCCGGCAATCAAAGCAGCCTCTTCCGCTTCCGCCAGGTTGCCCTGCAGCTCCGAATTGGTTCGGCCATGCGCGCCGATTTCATGGCCATCCGATTGGAATGCCTGCGGCAGTTCCGGACAATGCGCATAGACCTCGGCATTCACGAGCAGGGTGCATGGCATGGCGAGGTCGCGGAACATATCGCGCAGCCGCCATGCGCCGATGCGATTGCCGTATTCGAGCCACGACCAGTTCATCACGTCGGGCGCCGGCCCCGGGCCTGGCGGTGCAATCTCCTCTAACATTCCTTCGCCGAAGGAATACGCCTCGAGATTCAAGGCGACATACACGGCCAGACGCCTGCCGCCCGGCCAGGCGAAATCGGCGCGGCGGTGGATCGGCGACTAGTCGAATCGTCCGTGGGTTTTCAGCACAGGGTATGCTCCGGTCACGGTGTCATCGGGGCGGCCCACCGGTCGAGGCCCACGTTCTCTGCGGCGGCGCGCATGACCATCGCACGATAGTACGGTTCGAGCTTGGCGGCCGCAACGCCGGTCGCAGCGAGCGTCGCGCGAAATTCGTTCGCAAGCTCGCGGACTTCGGCGCGCAGCGCTGCTTCATCGACCGTGAGCACCTTGCCGTTCTCAACGACCACCCGCCCGGCGACCATCGTCATCACCACCGACGAGCCGTTCTCGCAGAACACGAGTTGTCGCCGCAGATCGTTGAGGGGCGTGAACGCAAGCGTGTCGAGGTCGACCAGGATGAGGTCCGCCTGATATCCCGGCGCGAGTCGTCCAATCTCATGCGCGCGCCGCATGCCGCGTGCGCCACCCGCGGTTGCACAGGTGAGAATTTCCGCGGCGCTCGGCCACGCGCGGTAATCACGTTCCCCGATCTTGTGGATGAGTCCCGCCATCTTCATGACGCCCCACACATTGACGGTGTCATCGGTATTGCGTTCGTCGGTGCCAAGCGCGATCGGGATGCCGTGATCGCGCAGGCGCCTAAACGGCATGATGCCGCTGCCCAGCTTCAGGTTGCAGACCGGGTTGTGCGCGATCGTGCAGGCTGCTTCCGCCAGCGAAGCGATGTCGTGCTCGTCGACCCAGATCGCATGAATGACCAGCATGCGCTCGTCGAGGAAACCGAGATCCTTGACATATTGGACCAAGGACTTGCCAAGGTTTTGCGCGCCAAGAACGCGTTGCAGCTTGGTTTCGAGGATGTGGATGTCGAATGCGAGATCGTGCCGCTTCGAGAATTCGGACAGGACCGCGAAGTACTCCGGCGTGACGCGTTGCGGCGCGGAGTTGGACACCGCGACATGCAGACGGCCGCCCTCAGCACCGTGCCAGCGCGCGTGAAACCAGCGATAGAGCGTGCCGATTTCATCGGGTGTCCAGCGGCGCGCCGCAGCCATTTCTCGAACGACGGACGCCGGCAGCAACTCGCGCAGATAAGGATATTTCTCGTACTCGATCCGGTTCGGGTGATTGATCGAAACGGTCGCGCGGATGCCGCTATCCGCGTACGCCCGCATGATGGCATCGATGCCTTCTTCGGTGGGCGACGGATTGTGGTACGGATCGTCGTGCACCGCGGTTACGCCGCCCTTCAGCATCTCGACCGCGCCAAGCAGCGTCTGCACATATCCGAGCCGCGATCCGATGGCGCCTTGCCCGAGCGGCGGCACCTCGTACAGCATGAACAATTCAAGCGGCATGTCGGCCAGTGCTCCGGCCATCATGTTGCCCGGCGAATGAAAATGCCCGTTCACCAGACCCGGCATCGCGAGCTTGCCGGTGGCATCGATGAGAGTCGGTGCCACCGCATCGGGCGGGACGGCGACGTCCGGGCCGACTGCAACGATGCGTTGCCCATCAATCAGGATATTGGCACGCTCGTATTCGCGATCATCGGCATCGAAGGTGAGTACACGCGCATTGCGAATGAAGGTGGTGGTCATCGTTGCAGTCGCCACACTATTGATCGAACGACAAGCGGGGCAGCCAAAGCGCGATTTCCGGGAAATGGATCAGGATCCCCGTCATCACGATCATCGCGAGAAAGAAGGGCAAGGTGCCGTCGAACACTTCCTTGATCGTGCCTTCACGGCGTACGCCTTGAATGACATAGAGCGTCATACCGACCGGTGGACTGATGAGCGATATCTCGCACATGAGCACCATGAAGACGCCGAACCATACCGGGTCGACGCCAAGTGCCACCACCAGCGGGAAGATGATCGGCACCGTGCCTACCAGCATCGGCAGGGTCTCGAAAAAAATGCCGAGCACCAGATAGAACGCCGCGAGACACCAGAGGAACACCAGTTGGCTGACGCCTAAGGTGGCGATGAAATTCGAGAGCGCCTGCGTCACACCCAACAGGCCAAGCACGAAGTTCAGGTAGAACGCGGCCGCCAGAATGATGATGCTCATCGAGGTGAGATGGAAGGTCGCGAGGAACGAATCATGCAACATGCGCACATTGAGCTTGCCGTTCCACCATGCGATCGGCAGGGCGGCGGCGACCGCGAGTGCCGCCGACTCGGTGACCGTCGCCCAACCCGAGTAGATGCTGCCCATCACGATCAGAAACACGAACAACGGCGGGCCCAGATCGATCAGACTGCGAAAGCGATGCGACCAGGTGACGCGCGTTTCCTCGCGCCCAATAAGGCCCGGGCGCGCCAACGCGATCACGATGATGGTCAGCATGAAGATCACCGTCATCAACACGCCGGGCACGACCCCGGCTGCGTACAGGCGACCCACCGAGGTGTTGGTCATCGCGCCATAGATGATGAATGCGATGCCCGGTGGAATCAGATTCCCGAGTGATGCGCCCGCGGCAATCGAACCCAGCACCAATCGTTGGTCATACTTGCGTGTCTTGAAGGCGGGCAGCGCGACCGTTGCAATGGTCGCCGCAGTCGCGACCGAAGAGCCCGATACGGCGGAAAAAAGCGCCGACGCACCGATGTTGGTGTGCAGCAGGCCGCCGGGCAATCGGTTGAGCCAGGCGGCCAGGGCGTTGTACATGCGATCGGTCGCGCCACCGCGCACGAGAAGCTCACCGAGCAGGATGTAGAGCGGGATCGCAAGCAGGACCGAGTCTTCCATCGCGGCGTACCACTGATTGCCGAACGCGTTCACGAGCGGCACGCCGAGATAGATTGTGGCGCCGAGAAACGCGATCGCAGCCATCACCGTGGCGACGTGAAAGCCGAGGAACATCAGGGCAACCATCAACACGAAGCCCGCGATGACGACGGTCGCGCTGATCATGGCCGTCCCTTCTCTGTCCGCGGCGCAGCCTCGATCGCATCGAGACTGCCCGCATCATGCCGCAAATCGCCTTTGACGCCCTGCTCGAGATCCGCAACCTCATGCCGGATCTCCTCATCGAGTGTCATCGGGCCGTAGAGGATGTTGAGCCGGACGCGATCCCGAACGAGCAGGCCGACGGCGTGGCCCGCCAGCATTGCGCATGCCAATGCGAAGAGCGTGATGCCGGCGAGCCACAGGCTCTGTGGAATCCACAGAGGCGTTTGTAACGGTGTCGTCGCGCGGCTCTGGAATTCGATGGTCTCTGCCAGCACGTTTGCGCCCCGCCATGCGGCGAACAGGGCCAACGCGGCGAGCAGCAGCATCGCCAGCGCATTGAGCCAAGCTTGCGCGGTGACCGGCAGCCGCGTCATCAGGAAATCGACGCGGGTGTGCCCCCGGTTCAGAAGGGTGAGTGTGAAGCCGAAGGCTGACGTGACCGCCAGCGAATAGGCACCGAGCTCATCGACCGCCTGCAACGAGAAGCCGAGGAACTTGCGCCCGACGATCTCGATGCAGGTCATCGCCACGATCGCGAGCAGCCACCAGCCGCTCGTGATGACTGCGATGCGGGCGATGCGGTAGAGCCAGCCGCTGTGGTCGGCAGGGTCGATCGTGAGCATCCGCGCCGCCCTAGGAGTATGCGCGACAGAGCGCGCATCCTCCTCTAGGAAGGCGCAATTGCTCAGACGAACGACGCTCCGCAAACAGAATCAGCGCCATATAGGGCTTATTGTTTGGCGCATACACGGTAATAAGAGCACGTTGCGTCTTCCATCAGGGATCTGCGCGCACCGCCGCGCAGATTCCTAGTTGATCGTGAATCCAGTCACTTTGCCGACCGTCTGATTCCAGTTGTCGGTGCACTTCGGGTCGACGTTGTTGCACGTCTTCTTCCAGATCGGCAGGACCGCGGCAGTGACGGCGGCTTTGACCTTACCGACGTCGGCCGCGCTTACGTTGACAAGCGTCATCTTGAACTTCTGATGATCCTTGCAGGAATCCTTGCCGACGTTGCAGTTCGCTGCGTCGTCATTGCCGCCGAACGCGATGCCCCACATCGTATCCTCCATCTTCCCGAACTCGGCCGAAAGCTTCGCCTGCTGCTCGGGCGAGTATTTCTTCCAGTGATCGAGATTCATGAAGTGGCCCTGCACCGAGCCCGACAGCGAAAGCGGCAGGAAGTGCGTGGTGACCTCCGGCCACTTGCCGGTGTTGCCCGAGGTGGGCGAGGTGACCGCGCAGGTTGCCACGCCGCGCTGCAATGCCGGATAGACCTCCGAGAAGGGCAGCGTGATCGGCGTGGCGCCCATGTGCTGCATCAGCGCCGCCATCGATTGGGTGAACACGCGGACCTTCTGCCCCTTGAGATCATCGATCGAGTTGATCGCCGCATTGCAGTAGACGACTTGCGGACCAAACGGCCAGAGCGTCAGTGCTTTGGAATTGAACCGGGCCTGCAGGCGCCGATCGAAGGATTCGCGATAGGAGGCAACGACTTTCTTCAGCTCGTTCATGTCGGGCGCCACACCGATGAGATCGATGCCTTCGAAGAACGGGTCATCGCGCGCGGCCATGCCGATCTGCACCGACATCACATCGAACGCGCCGGATCGCAGCAGGCGCAGCGCATCCGCAGCCTGCACGCCCACTGCATCCATCGTGTTGTAGTTGATGTTGGTCTTGATTCCGACGCTCTTGGCGAGTGCGCTGAAGAACGGCTTCTCGACTTCACCGACGTGTTTGCCATTGGCCGAGAAATTTCCGGCGACGCGCATGTCAGCAGGTTCGGCGAAGGTGAAGGTGGCGAACAATAAGGCGAACAACGCGGCCGACAACGCGCCGGCGACTGGAATGAGATGGCGAGCGTTCATTGCAACTCCTCTTGTACTGGGTTATGCGTTTCGATAAAGATCGGCAAGCTCGATGGAAACGCCCTGCATCTCGAGCTTGGCGACCGGCATGTTGCGTTTGGGTTGGAGTCCTAACCCGACCAGCGTTTCGGCGTGGCGCACAGCGCAGGCGATGCCATCGACAAGCGGCAGCGATACGCGCGACCGCAAACGATGTGCCGTGCCGGCGAGCGCCGCACCGCACACTACGATCGAGCCCGTGCCCGGCATATCCGCAATTGCTTGCGCTTCGGCGACGATGCGCTCGTGCAGCGCGCCGGCGTCGAGATAGTCGGTGAGCGATTGGGTTTCAATTGTGCGGCACGCAGCGAGGCGGCGCGTCATACCGTAACGTTCAGCGAGGTCCAGGTACATCGCAGTCGATTGGCGTCCGAATGTGACCATCCCGAAGCGCTCACCGAGCAGGCCGGCGGTGAGGAGCGCCGCTTCGGTCATGCCGATGACCGGGATCGATACCAGCTCGCGGGCAGCGGCGAGTCCCGAGTCGAGCGAGATCGCGAGCAATGCGACATCGAAGCCGCGTTGATGGCGGGCGAGCGCATCAAGGACCGCGTGCTGCGCAATCGTGTTGTCGGCCACGGTCGACACGATGTTCGCGCCGAAGGTGGCGGTCACCCCGACAATCTCGGTGCCGGCAGATGCAACCCTGCGGGCTTCGGCGAC
>JANMUI010000490.1:0-1889 GCA_031391405.1 Betaproteobacteria bacterium | reverse complement strand
GGTGTCGATACCATTCGCCGCGCGCACGCGATACATCCGATCGCCGATCTGCAGATTGAATACTCGTTGATGAGCCGTGGTATCGAGCGGGCCGTTCTCCCGGCGGTACGGGAACTGGGCATCGGCGTCATCGCATACGGCGTGCTTTCGCGCGGACTGTTGAGCGGACGCGTCCCGCGCGCCGACGTCAAGGGTGATGTCCGCACAATACGGATGCCGCGATTCAAGCCAGGTAACATCGAGCGCAACCTTGCCCTCGTCGCTGCGCTCCAGCGCATCGGGGCTGAGAAGAACGCAACGCCCGCGCAACTCGCGATCGCATGGGTTCGCTCGCGCGGGGCCGACATCATCCCGATCGTCGGGGCACGCCGGCGCGATCAGTTGAAGGAGACGCTCGGCGCGTTGGACTGCACACTCACTGCCGCGGATCTCGCGCGCATCGAAGCCGCGGTGCCGGCTGATCAGGTCGCCGGAACCCGATACGATGCGGCGCAGATGGCGCATCTCGATAGCGAGAGCTAGGCAATCGGAGATCACGGTGAATCAGGAGCCAAGCGTCACACCTGAATGCGATGGTTGCTTCGACGCCGTCGTCGTCGGTGCGGGTTTCGCGGGGCTATACGCCTTGTATCGATTGCGTGAGAGTCTGGGTCTCAACGTCAGGGTGTACGAGGCCGGAGGCGGCGTCGGCGGCACTTGGTACTGGAACCGCTACCCGGGCGCTCGGTGTGACGTCCCGAGCTATTGCTACTCGTATTCCTTCTCCGAGCAGCTCGACCAGGAGTGGAGCTGGACCGAGAAGTGCTCGACCCAACCTGAGATCGAGAAGTATCTCAACCATGTAGCCGACAAGTTCGATCTGCGCCGCGACATCCAGTTCAAGACGCGGGTGATCTCCGCACGATACGATGAGGTGAGCCAGGTCTGGGAGATCGGGACGAACGACGGTAAGCGCGTGCAGGCCCGATTCTTCATTTCGGCCGCCGGCATTCTCAGCGCGGGCAACATTCCGGACTACAAGGGTCTGGACACGTTCGAAGGCGCTACCTATTTCACTGGCAGCTGGCCGGATAAGAAAGTCGATTTCAGCGGCCGGCGCGTAGGTGTCATCGGTACCGGGTCGACCGGTATCCAAGTGATCCCGGTCGTTGCGCAGGAGGCGGCTCATCTCACGGTTTTTCAACGCACGCCCAATTATTCGATTCCATCGCGGAACACGCCGACCGACCCGCAGACCGAGCAGTCGATCAAGGCGAACTATCCCGAGATCCGGCGCAAGGAGCGGACCTCCCCGTTCGGCCTGCCGGACGACCCGCCCACGCGCTCCGCCCTCGAGGTATCGTCTGAGGAGCGCCGGCGTGTCTATGAGAAGGCCTGGCAGGCGGGCGGGTTCCGGATTCTCGTGGACGGCTTCAAGGACTTCGTGACCAACCGCGAGGCCAACCGGACGATCTCGGAATTCATTGCCGAGAAAATCCGCGAGCGGGTGCGCAATCCGGAGATCGCCGAGAAACTGATTCCGACGCATCCGTTCGGCACCAAGCGCCCGGCGCTCGATACCGATTACTTCGAGACCTTCAATCGCGACAACGTCACCCTCGTCGATCTCAAGACGACCCCAATCAAGGAGATCACGCCCCGCGGTATTCGAACAGGCGACGCGGAGTACGCGCTCGACAGCATCATCTTCGCCACGGGCTTCGACGGCTTCACCGGCAGCCTGTTCCGGATGAACATCCGCGGCCGCGGCGGGATGCGTCTGGAAGACCACTGGTCGGAAGGCCCGCGCACCGTGCTCGGGTTTGCTTCCCGTTACTTTCCGAACCTGTTCATGGTCTGCGGGCCGCAAAGCGGTGTCTATTTCAACGTGGCCCGCAACATCGAACAGC
>JANMUI010000805.1:0-5039 GCA_031391405.1 Betaproteobacteria bacterium | reverse complement strand
AAGTAAGTGCCATTCGGGACTTGCCCCTTGTATTGAAATGAGCTCCTATTTCGACTCGGCTTACATCGCCAAGTTCTACCTCGATGAACCTGAGAGCGAGGAGATCCGGCAGATTGCGGAATCGATCGGAAGCATCCATTGCGTCATCTTGGGTCGGCTGGAGGTCGCTGGCGTCTTCCATAGAAAGTGGCGCGAGGATGCTTTTTCCGATGCTGCGTTCCGGGCGGTCAGTGACCAGTTTGGCGATGATTGTCAGCATGGGCTCTGGCAATGGCTCCCGGCAACGGCGGCACTGCTCGATACCGCGGCGGCCGCGATCCGTCGCTTACCGAAGACCGTATATCTGAGGGCAGCCGATGCGCTGCATCTGGCTTGTGCGAGTGAGCATGGTTTCACTGAGATTCATAGCAATGACCGTCATGTTCTGGGCGCCGCCAGACACTTCAAGTTAAAGGGCGTCAGTATCGGCGGCCGACGGCAAGTGGATTGACCATCGCCCTATTCGATCAAGTGGCTGAACGAATCTCGTCCGATCACCACACTCTGTGAAGGGCACCTCTAAGAATTCGTCATTCCCGCGAAGGCGGGAATCTAGGCTTTTTGGAATGCCCGATGAGTTGAATAGCCTCTGGATTCCCGCCTTCGCGGGAATGACGGAAAATTTGAATTTTTAAAGGTACCCTGAAGTTAGCCAATGGGCACGACTAATCCGATTCCCGATCAGCTCCCGCCGATGCTCACGCCCGAGGACGCCGCGCGCCGTGATTTCTATGCGCTGCTCGCACGCCTGTTCTACACCGGCCCGGATCGAGCGCTCCTGGATGCCGTGGCAGCTATGGCCCCGGAATCAGCCGATCAGGCGGATGGCAACGTCGCGAAGGCGCTCGCGGCATTGGCGGAGGCGGCCCGCCGCGCGGACGCCGAAGAAGAGCATCAACGCTTCGATGACCTCTTCATCGGTGCGGGCAAGGCGCCGGTCACCCTATACGTCTCGCATTATCTGGTCGAATCCGGTCGGGAGAAAATCCTCGTGCGCCTGCGGGACGATCTTGCCGCCCTCGGGCTGGCGCGCAAAGACGTTGCGCGTGAACCCGAGGACCACATCGCGGGGCTGTGCGACTTGATGCGCCATCTGGTCGATCAGGGGTCCATTGATGCCTCGCTTGCCCGCCAGCGGGAAATCTTCGAACGCTACCTGTCGAGGAGCTTCACCCCGTTGTGCGATGCAATCCTGACCAACGCCGATCGTGGCCCATTTTTCGAAGCGGTTGCGCGTTTGGCCATGGCCTTTTTGGTCGTCGAGGCGGAAGGCTTTTCGATGCTTGCCTAGCCGACGATATCGGGAGACCGGTCTGAATGACACTTACTTAACGTGCACTGCTCAAGCCTCCGTTCGCCCTGAGCCTGTCGAAGGGTAACGCAGGCTTGTCGAAGGCGGGCGATCGCCCGCTCACGGAAGCTCCGGCATTCACCCTTCGACAGGCTCAGGGCGAACGGTAAATCCCCTAATTGACCTAAGTAAGTGCCATTCGAGACCGGTCTAATATGCGGATTGCAATTTACTGAGGAATTGTTGCGGGAGTACAATTAATTCGTAGGGTGCCTGTAAGTCGGGGAAGCCAAGTCTGGATTTCGGTGTGTCCGCCTGCTTCACCCACGGATTATTCGGGGTTCCCCATCGAGTATGTCGTTCAGTCAGGCGACACTATCGAATGAAGAGCGGGTTGAAGAGCGTTCACGTACGAGGAGACGCAAGATGATTGACAAGCAATCCAAACTGTCCCGCCGGCAGTTCCTCACCGTGGTTGGCATTGGGAGCGCGGCGACCGCCGCCGCCGTCGCCGTTGCGGTTTCCGCCAAGGTCACGCCAGCGTCCAAATCACCTGCCCCGTCGACCGATAAGCGACGCGGCAAGGGCTATCAAGTCACCGAGCACGTCCAGAGCTACTACCGGACCACGCTGGTCTAAATGGAAATTTTGGATAACGGGGGAAACATCCCCCGTTGGCCCCCTAAGCATGGAGCCCGAATTGAAAATTAATCAGGGGCTCCTTGAGGTGTTCGCCCCGCGAAGGAGATCCTCATGTTATTGACCCGCAAGAATTCCACCGCGGCGGTTCCCGCGTCGAGCCGTCTCACGCGCAATCTCGCCGGCATGCTCGCCAAGACGATGGATCGCCGCGCGTTCCTCAAGCGCTCCGGTGTCACCGTAGGCGGCGGCGCATTCGCGAGCCAGCTGCCGTTCAATCTGATCGACAAGGCCGATGCCGCGACGCCTGATCCGGCCGCCGGCAAGATCGAGATCAAGCGTTCTGTCTGCACGCACTGTTCGGTCGGCTGCGCCATCGACGCCGTGGTACAGAACGGCGTCTGGGTGCGCCAGGAGCCGGTGTTTGATTCGCCGCTCAACCTGGGTGCCCATTGCGCCAAAGGTGCGTCGATCCGCGAGCACGGCATGACCGATCATTCGCATCGCCTGCGTTACCCGATGAAGCTGGTCAATGGTAAGTATCAGCGGATCTCATGGGAGACGGCGCTCACGGAAATCAGCGCGCGCATGCTGGAGCTGCGCAAAGAATCGGGCCCGGACTCCGTGTATATCGTCGGCTCGTCAAAGCACTCGAACGAGCAGGCGTATCTGATGAGGAAGTTCGTGTCGCTGTGGGGTTCGAACAATACCGACCATCAGGCGCGCATCTGCCACTCCACCACTGTTGCGGGGGTCGCGAACACGTGGGGCTATGGCGCGATGACCAACTCGTACAACGACATGCAGAACACCAAGTGCATGTTGTACATCGGCTCGAATGCGGCCGAAGCACATCCGGTGTCGATGCTCCATTCGCTGCACGCCAAGGAAACCGGTGCGAAGATGATCGTGGTGGATCCGCGTTTCACGCGCACCGCCGCGAAGGCCGACGAGTTCGTTCGTATCCGTTCGGGCACCGACATCCCGTTCCTGTTCGGCCTCTTGCACCACATCTTCAAGAACGGCTGGGAAGACAAGGAGTACATCCGCACGCGCGTCTATGGCATGGACAAGATCCGTGAGGAAGTCCTGGCCAAGTGGACACCCGACAAGGTGGAAGAGGCCTGCGGCGTAGGCGAAGCGCAGATGCTCAAGGTCGCCGAGATGATGGCCAAGAACAAGCCATCGACCATCGTGTGGTGCATGGGACAGACCCAGCATACGATCGGCAACGCGATGGTGCGGGCTTCGTGCATCCTCCAGCTCGCATTGGGCAATATCGGCGTGTCGGGTGGCGGTGCCAACATCTTCCGCGGCCACGACAACGTGCAAGGCGCCACCGACGTCGGCTCGAACCCCGACTCGCTGCCCGGCTACTACGGCATCGTCCCCGGCGCCTGGGCGCATTGGGCGCGCGTGTGGAATGTCGACCTGAAGTGGCTGCAAGAGCGGTTTGCACCGGGCATGATGACCAAGCCCGGCATCACCGTGTCGCGCTGGATCGACGGCGTGCTCGAAAAGAACGAGCTCATCGATCAGGATGCGAACATCCGCGCGATGTTCTTCTGGGGGCATGCGCCGAACTCGCAGACGCGCGGCCTCGAGATGAAAAAGGCGATGGATGCGCTCGACATGCTGGTGGTGATCGATCCCTATCCGTCGGCCACCGCGGCAATGGCGGCAATGCCTGCAGATGATTCGAAGCCGAATCCAAAGCGCGCGGTGTATCTGCTGCCCGCCGCCACCCAGTTGGAAACGGAAGGGTCGTGTACCGCATCCAACCGCTCGATCCAGTGGCGCGAGGCGGTGATCGAACCCCTGTTCGAGTCGCGCTCCGATCACGCGATCATGTACCACTTTGCCCAGAAGCTGGGCTTTGCCGATCAGTTCCTGGGCAAGAGGGACGGCAAGCAGAACATCAGCCTCATCAAGCGTCCGGCGGGATATGAAGAGCCGAAGCCTGAAGACGTGCTGGCGAACGAGATCAATCAAGGGACCTGGACCATCGGCTACACCGGCCAGTCGCCCGATCGCCTCAAGGCGCATATGCGCAACATGCACGTCTTTGATGTGAAGACCTTGCGTGCGGCAGGTGGAAAAGACAAGATCACCGGCTACGATCTCACCGGCGATTACTTCGGCTTGCCTTGGCCCTGTTACGGCAACGCTGCATTAAAGCACCCGGGCTCGCCGAATCTGTACGACACTTCCAAACACGTCATGGACGGCGGCGGCAACTTCCGCGCTAACTTTGGTGTCGAGCGGGACGGCGTGTCGTTGTTAGCGGAAGACGGTTCGTATTCGAAGGGTGCCGATATCACCACCGGCTATCCCGAGATCGACCACATCCTCTTGAAGAAACTCGGCTGGTGGGACGAGCTCACCGAGGCCGAGCAAAAGGAAGCGGAAGGCAAGAACTGGAAGACCGATCTGTCGGGTGGCCAGATTCGGGTCACCATGAAAAACCACGGCTGCCATCCTTTCGGAAACGCGAAGGCGCGGGCGGTGGTGTGGAACTTCCCGGATCCGGTGCCGATTCATCGCGAACCCCTGTATGGCACGCGGGGCGACTTGATGGCGAAGTATCCAACGCACGCCGATCGCATGGCGTTCTGGCGCCTGCCCACGCTCTACGCCAGCATCCAGACGAAGAACATCGAAGAGAAGATCCACGAGAAATTCCCGATCGTGCTCACGAGCGGTCGTCTCGTGGAATACGAGGGCGGTGGCGAGGAAACCCGCTCGAATCCATGGCTGGCCGAGTTGCAGCAAGAGAACTTCGTGGAAATCAACCCGAAGGCCGCAGCCGATCGTGACATTCGCAACGGCGCGATGGTCTGGGTGAAAACGCCCACCGGTGCGCGCATCAAGGTGAAGGCGATGGTCACCGAGCGGGTGGGTGCCGATCACGCGTTCATTCCGGTCCACTTCTCCGGATGGTGGCAGGGCAAGGATATGCTGCCGTACTACCCGGATGGCGCGGCACCGATCGTACGCGGCGAGGCGGTGAACACTGCAACGACGTACGGCTACGACTCCGTCACGATGATGCAGGAATCCAAGACCACCA
>JANMUI010000355.1:0-4489 GCA_031391405.1 Betaproteobacteria bacterium | reverse complement strand
TGCTCGTCGTGCCAAGTTCGTATGCGATTTCCGCAGCGATCGGTGCCACGCTGTCGTTCGACTTCGTCGCTGATTTCGCACCGGTGATCTACGCGGCGAACCTGCCGTTCTATCTGGTCGTCAATCACGACGCGATTCCGGCGAAACACGTTGCCGATTTCGTTCGCATCGTGCGCGAACGCGCCGGCAAGATCAGCTACGGTTCGGCTGGCAATGCCTCGCCGCATCACTTCGCCGCCGAGATGCTGCGTCTGGGTGCGAACCTTGACATGACGCATGTGCCTTATCGCGGCATGGCGCTCGGCATTCCGGATTTGCTCGAAGGTCGGATCCAATTCGTCATCACCGGATTACCTGCGGTGGCGCAATCGATGAAAGGTGGCAAGCTCCAGATTCTCGCGACCACCGATCCACGGCGCACGAAATTGCAACCCGAGGTTCCGACCTTTACCGAAGTGGGCTATCCGGGGATCGAAATGGAAACTTGGCTTGGCGTCGTCGCGCCGGTCCGTACGGCAAGCGCGACCATCGATGCGCTCAATGCCGCCTTCACCAAGGCGCTCGAGCCGCCGATGGTGCGTGAGCGGCTCGCGACGCAGGGGCTGGAATTCGTCGGCGGGACGCCGGCCGTCTTTAAGGCGCGCATCGCCGACGACATCGCGCGCTTCGCCAAGATTGCGAAGGCCTCTGGCATCAAATCGGAATGACGTGCACGGTCTTTGCGTCGATCACGACGCTTCGGGCAACACGACGCCAACGTCCTGCACATAATCTTCCCAATGCGCGATCAATTCGCGAAGCTTCGTCGGATGCGCCTGCGCAAGATCGCTCGTTTCGCCGGGATCTTCGGCGATGTTGTAGAGATGCCATTGATTCACCGGCAGAGCGGGCCACAGCAATCGCGCGGCGGGCGGTATCAGCACCGCCTTCCAATCGCCTTGTCGCGCGCCGAAGCCATAGAGGTATTCCCAGCAGTGGACGTGATCGGCGGGATGTACCCGCGCATCACAACCGGTCAGCATCGCCCTGGCGGAGCACCCGCGCATCGGTGCCTTGCCGGCGATCGATCCGCTGTCCAATTCGGCGAAGTCGAGTATGGTCGCTGCGAAGTCCATGACGTGCATGAACGCATCACTCGCCGCACCCGCTGTGATACCGGGGCCCGCCGCGAATGAACAGGTGCGCACGCCGCCCTCGGTCGTGAAGCGTTTGAATAGCGAAAACGGCGCTGCCTGCGATTCGGCCCACCGCGGCCCCATCGACGTATAACTGTTTGGGCGCCCAATGTTCTCCACCCGATTGTCGGCACGCGCGATGATCTCCTTATATTGCGGGGTCATCTCACGTGGCATGCCGGCCGGCCCGTTATCGGAGAGGAAGATGATGACCGTGTCGCCCAGCTTCCCCTGTCGCTGAATCGCGTCGATGACGCGACCGACGGCGGCGTCCATGGCTTCGACCATCGCCGCATAGACTTCCATCCGGCGCGATTCCTGCGCACGTCCTTCGCCCGAGAGGTCCGGCCAATGCTGACCTCCCCGAATAGGAGCGGGTCGTGCATGTGCAATTGGCAGCGAAAGCGAGCGCATCCGTGCGAGCCGCGCGTCCCGCATCACGTCGGGCCCGGCGTCATACCGGCCGCGGTACTTCGCAATCAAAGCAGGCGGGGCTTGCAGCGGCGAGTGCGGCGCGGTAAACGGCAGGTACGCGAAAAATGGTCGCGCATCGTCCGCGCCGGCATCGAGAAATTCGATCAACCGACTCACGAAATAATCGCTCGAATAGTCGCCCTCCGGAAACCGCACCGACTCGCCGTCGAGCCGATAACGAGATGGACCATGGGTGCCGCCGGTTGCCTCGGTTTGATCCGCGCCGTAGTGGTTGTGCTCGCCGCCCAGCAGCGCAAACGAGCGCTCGAATCCGCGAGCGCGCGGCGAGTGCTGCGGTTCGCGACCGAGGTGCCACTTGCCAGCCATCAAGGTGCGATAGCCGCCGGCTCGCATCCGTTCCGCCAGTGGCGCGGCGCGATCGTTCAAATAGCCTTCGTGGCCGGGCTTGCCCGCATGCCGCGGCGTGATCGTCTCGGCCATGACACCCAGGCCGACTTCGTGATGATCCGAGCCCGTCATGAGCATCGCCCGCGTCGGAGCGCACACCGGCGCGGTGTGGAAGTTGGTGAGACGCATGCCGCGGAGCGCGACCTGATCGAGATGCGGCGTATCGATCTCGCCGCCGAACGCGCCGAGGTCGGACCAGCCGAGATCGTCGGCAACGATAAGCAGAATGTTAGGTCGCATGGCCGCTCCTTGGAAGGCGATCTCTGTGTAATCGCTGCTTGTACCGCAGACAAGACACCGACGCAATTCGCCACCCAAAGTGCGACCACTACGCCAATAATCGACGCCCCATGCCTCCCTGATACAAATGGCGCAACTTAGGTAACTCTTGCGTTACGGTAACTCTAGCGTTACATTCCGCCGATGCGACTTCGACACCAATCGGCAGATATATTCACCGCACTCGGTGACCCGTCGCGCCGCGCGATTCTCGAGGCGTTGGCGAATGGCCCACAAGCGGTAGGCGATATCGCAGCCAGCCTACCCATCAGCAGACCTGCGGTGTCCCGGCACCTTCGGCTTCTAGAATCTGCCGGACTTGTTTCCTTCACGAGCGTCGGAACGCGCCGCCTGTATCGCTTGGACACCGCAGGCACTGACGTGGTGCGAGCATACTTCGAACGCGTCTGGGGTGAGGCGACAACACGATTCCAAATGGTCGCGCGCAACGTGCGGCCGCGGCAACCGCGATGATTGAACCACTGATTGAACAGTTCTCAGTGGACTGTGGCCTTGAGGCGGCATTTGCATTGTGGACAGAGCACACGACGCTCTGGTGGCCGAAGTCGCATAAATTGACCGGGGACCCGAATGCCGCGGTACTTATCGAGGCACGAATCGGCGGACGAATCTACGAGCGCGCCTCCGATGGGCGCGAACTGGACTGGGGTGAAGTTCAACTCTGGGAGCCACCGGGCCTCCTCGCCTATTTGTGGCATATCGGCGTGGACCGGCGCGCCGCTACTCAAGTGGAAATCCGGTTTTCGAGCCTCGACGCGCAGACTACGAAAGTAAGGATCGTGCACTCCGGTTGGGAGCGTCTCGGCGATAAGGGTCAGAGTTGGCGCGACCGCAACGCGCGCGGCTGGTCGGGCGTCCTGCCCTTGTATCGGGAAGCGTGTGGCAATTCCGAGTACGTCGCCGCGGTACGGGCAGTCGGGCGATCGAAAGCGTAGTGAACGGCAGGGCTCGATGACTTTGTCGTAAACACTTGGCGCCCGCCAGGGTAACTCGTGCATTCCAACTGAGGGAGATCTCCATGTCGACTGACCTTAAATACCTCGCGCTGACGGCAATGCTGACGGCAATCTTGTGGATACCCTATGTGGTGGCGCAGGTCATGACGAACGGATTTCTTGCACCGAGCAACTATGTAGATCCGACCCCGCGCCCCTTGCCGTTGTGGGGGAAACGTGCCGATCGCACGTACTTGAACGCGGTCGAAGTGTTCGCGCCGTTTGCCGCGCTCGTGATCATCGCGCATCTGGCCGGCAAGGCGAACGCCATGACCGCATTTTGGGCAATGTGCTTCTTCTGGCTGCGACTTACGCATGCGATCGTTTATCTGTTGGGAATTGCCTATATCAGGACCGTCGTTTTCACCCTGGGCTTCGTTTGCATTGCAGGAATTTTCTGGGAAGTGATCAAGTAGCGCCGCTATGGGCCACGGTCCCGGTGATTCGCGGCCCGCGCGATAGTCTCTATGGCAAGGCGTAACCGAGGATCTTCGGCTTAACCAAGCGGCGGCGCTGTGCCTTTGATCTGGATCCGATAGCCGGATCGTACGTTCGGGTGGTAGTCCCAGATCGCCTGGTGCTGGCTGCAACGATTGTCCCAAAAGGCGATTGAATGCGTGCGCCAATGAAAGCGCATCTGGAAGTCGGGCCGCGCGCAATGCTCGAACAGAAAAGCGAGCACCGCCGCGCTTTCCTTCACCGGCAATTCGTTGATGCGCGCCGTGAAGCCGCGATTCACGTAGATCAGCTTGCGGCCAGTGACCGGATGGCGAGCGATCACCGGATGCACGGCGGTCGGATACTTAGAAGACGTCTTATCGAACAGCAATGCGCCGTCGTGGGTCGCGGTCATGCCTTCAAGGAAGCGCTGCATAGGGGCCGACAGCTCGTCATAAGCCGCATACATGCTGGCGAACAGCGTGTCGCCGCCGCCCATCGGCGGCACGATGTGCTGGTGCAGGATGCTTCCCATCGGCGGAATCGGCGCGCACGATTGGTCGGTATGCCACACCTCGCCTGACACGCGCTTCGAGTCGGCGTTGAAATGTTGGCGCCGGATTTCAGGATGGCCCTCGACCATGCTCGATGCCGTGCCATCGCCGCCGACATGGATGTGCATTTCGCCAAAATAGCTGC
>JANMUI010000343.1:0-3132 GCA_031391405.1 Betaproteobacteria bacterium | reverse complement strand
GGCCACATCGAGCTCGCGAGCCCGGTCGCGCATATCTGGTTCCTGAAGTCGCTCCCCAGCCGTCTCGGCCTCGTTCTCGACAAGACCTTGCGGGACATCGAGCGGGCGTTGTACTTCGAAGCATATGTTGTCGTCGATGCGGGCATGACGCCGCTCAAGCGCGCGCAACTGTTGACTGAAGACGACTATCTCGCCAAGGTCGAAGAGTTCGGCGACGACTTCACCGCGATGATGGGTGCTGAAGGCGTCCGTGAGCTGTTGAAGCAGATCAACATCGAACGAGAGATCGAGACCCTCAAGAAAGACCTCGAGGCCACCGGCTCGGATGCGAAGATCAAGAAATTCGCCAAGCGGATCAAACTGCTCGAGGGATTCCAGCGCTCGCACATCAAGCCCGAATGGATGATTCTCGAAGTGCTGCCGGTGCTGCCGCCGGAGCTCCGTCCGCTGGTGCCGCTCGACGGCGGCCGCTTCGCGACATCCGACTTGAACGATCTCTATCGGCGCGTGATCAACCGGAACAACCGGCTGAAGCGCCTGCTCGAGCTGAAGGCGCCTGAGATCATTGTTCGCAATGAAAAGCGCATGCTGCAGGAAGCCGTCGATTCGCTGCTCGACAACGGCCGTCGCGGCAAAGCGATGACCGGCGCCAACAAGCGCCCGTTGAAGTCGCTCGCCGACATGATCAAGGGCAAGGGTGGTCGTTTCCGCCAGAACCTTCTGGGCAAACGCGTCGACTACTCGGGTCGCTCGGTCATCGTCGTCGGTCCGCAGCTGAAGCTTCACCAGTGCGGCCTGCCGAAGAAAATGGCGCTCGAGCTGTTCAAGCCGTTCATCTTCAACAAACTGGAGCTGCAAGGCATCGCCACCACGATCAAGGCCGCGAAGCGCGAAGTCGAAGCGGAAACCGGCGTGGTATGGGACATCCTCGAGGAGGTGATCCGCGAGCATCCGGTGATGCTGAATCGCGCGCCAACCCTGCATCGGCTGGGCATCCAGGCGTTCGAGCCGGTGCTGATCGAAGGCAAGGCGATCCAGCTGCATCCGCTGGTGTGCGCCGCGTTCAATGCGGACTTCGACGGCGACCAGATGGCGGTCCACGTTCCGCTTTCGCTCGAAGCACAGATGGAAGCGCGCACGTTGATGCTCGCTTCGAACAACATACTGTCCCCGGCCAACGGTGATCCGATCATCGTGCCATCGCAGGATATCGTTCTTGGCCTCTACTATGCGACCCGCGAGCGTGTGAACGCCAAGGGCGAAGGCATGATCTTCTCCGATATCGGCGAAATCCAGCGCGCGTACGACCACGGCCAAGCGGAGCTCCACGCCTCGATTTCGGTTCGCATCACTGAAGTCGACCTGGAAGCAACCGACGGGAATGACGTGAAGGTCACGCGTTACAAGACCACGGTGGGTCGGGCGTTGCTCTCGGAGATCCTGCCCGAGGGACTGCCGTTCGAGCTGATGAACAAGCCCCTCAAGAAAAAAGAAATCTCACGCCTTATCAACGGGTCATTCCGGCGCTGTGGCTTGCGCGAAACCGTTATCTTCGCCGACAAGCTCATGCAGGCCGGATTCACGGCGGCGACAAAAGCGGGCATTTCGATCGCCGTGGACGACATGCTGATCCCGAAGCAGAAGCTGGATCTCATCTCCGCCGCGGAAACCGAAGTGAAGGAAATCGAACAGCAATACACATCGGGTCTGGTGACGGCTGGCGAACGTTACAACAAGGTCGTCGATATCTGGGGCCATGCCGGCGATCAGGTTGGCAAGGCGATGATGGAGCAGCTCTCGACCGAGCCGGTGGTCAACCGGCGTGGCGACACGGTGCGCCAGGAGTCGATGAACTCGATCTACATGATGGCCGACTCGGGTGCGCGCGGTTCGGCGGCCCAGATTCGCCAGCTCGCGGGTATGCGCGGGCTCATGGCGAAACCCGACGGATCGATCATCGAAACACCCATTACCGCGAACTTCCGCGAGGGCTTGAACGTTCTCCAATACTTCATTTCCACCCATGGAGCGCGGAAGGGTCTTGCCGATACCGCGTTGAAGACTGCCAACTCGGGCTATCTCACCCGGCGTCTCGTCGACGTTACCCAGGATCTGGTGGTGACCGACGACGATTGCGGGACGGATGCCGGCTTCACGCTGCGCGCACTGGTGGAAGGTGGCGAAGTGGTCGAGGCACTGCGCGAGCGGATCCTCGGTCGTGTTACCGCGATCGAGGTGATGCATCCTGATACGCAGGACGTCATGCTGCCCGCGGGTACGCTTCTCAACGAAGACGAGGTCGATCGAATCGAAGCACTCGGCATCGACGAAGTGAAGGTACGCACCCCCCTTACCTGCGAAACACGGTGGGGTCTTTGTGCCAAGTGCTACGGACGCGATTTGGGCCGGGGTTCCATCGTCAACTCCGGCGAGGCGGTGGGCGTCATTGCCGCGCAATCGATCGGAGAGCCGGGCACGCAGCTCACGATGCGCACATTCCACATCGGCGGTGCGGCATCGCGAACCGCGGTGGCGAGTCAGGTCGACTCAAAATCGAATGGTATCGCCCGATTCTCGCCGCAAATGCGCTATGTCACCAATCCGAAGGGTGAGCGCATCGCGATCTCACGAACCGGCGAGATCGTCATTGGTGACGAGAACGGACGCGAGCGCGAGCGCCACAAAGTTCCGTACGGTGCGATGCTCTCGATCGATGACGGCAAGACGATCAAGGCAGGGCAGATCCTCGCGACCTGGGATCCGCATCATCGCCCCATCATTACCTCACCCACCGCCACCGGCTGACCGTCCTTGACCGTGATGATCGCGCCGACCTGGAACGTGATATTGACCGAGTGGTCGGTGTTGGCGATGCGGACTTCCTCGCCTTTCTCGTTGAGCAGCTTCACCTGCGGTCGGAGCGATTTGGCGCTGGAGCTGCCGCGACGCTTCGGATCGATCACGACGAGAGTGGACAAGCCGGTCACATCGTCGATCTGTTTTGCGACCGTCGATCCTTCCTCCACATGCTCGAACTTCACCGTGCCGGCGTACTCGGTAATGATGGGGCGATGATGCGGATCCCAGGTCGCGAGGATCTGCCCTGCCTTGATCGTCTTGCCGTCATCGATC
>JANMUI010000335.1:0-7010 GCA_031391405.1 Betaproteobacteria bacterium | reverse complement strand
CTATGACACGTCAGCGGCATTTTTTTCCAGAGCATCACCGGTACGCAATTTCAGTTCGTGCCCTATCGTGGGGGCGCTGGGCCGGCGATGCAGGACTTGGTCGCCGGGCACATCGACTTGATGTTTGACATGGCGTTGAATTCCCTTCCGCATATGCGTGCCGGTAGGATCAAGGTCCTCGCGGTGGCCGATAAGGCTCGGCTGTCCTCCGCGCCTGACGTTCCGACTGTGGACGAAGCGGGATTGCCGGGGTTCTACATGACCTTGTGGTTCGGACTTTGGGCGCCCAAGGGCACAACGAAGGAAATTCTTGCCAAGCTCAACGCCGCCGTCGTGGATGCGCTCGGCAATCCGACGGTGCGCCAGCGGCTCGCCAATCTCGGCATGGAAATCCCGCCGCGCGAACAGCAGACACCGGAGGCGCTTGGCGCCTTTCAAAAAGCAGAGATCGAGAAATGGTGGCCGATTATCAAGGCGGCCGGCATCAAGGCGGAATGATGTCGCCAACCCAGAAAAAACCCGGCTCGCCGGCTGTTGCGATCGCTATGCAAAGCACCTATCTTCCGAGAGCTCCTCGGTGTCCCCGGCTCCGCTGCCGACGAATCGGACGCGATGCGAAAGCAGCCCTCGCCCCTGCGGGTAGTCGCCGGCCCCCGCATCTACCCGGACCGCAGCCCATGCATGCCCGAATAATCCGACGCCTGCGGCGACCGCCAGCCGCGCAGCAAGTCTGCGTCTACATCATGCACCTCGACGCCGAGCGGCCGGCACACCTTCAGCGGGTCGGTCGCGTTCGGCCCCCAGATCGGCACCGACATGTCGCCGTGCGGGCAGGTTGAGATCGCGCACAAGAGGTCGATCTCCGCGAAGAACTCGAAGTAGTCGCCTTTCTTGCCGGGGCACGGTTTGACGAAATACTGGTTGCGCTCCTTCGTAAGGCCGGTGACCTGGAACACGTTCAGCACATCGTGCACATCGTATTCACCGAGATGATAGGGCGCCACGGCGCGTACCAGGTTCGAGTGGCAGCAGACGTCCATCTCCTCGCCGGTGAGCAGCTTGTGGATGTACGGATCACAGCGTGTGCCCAGCAGATCGTGACAGCCGGCGCCATCGGCATCGAAGCCGTAATTCACTGTGTCCGCCGTGACGGTCGCCATCGGACGCAGGAACGGTAGAACGGACCAGAAGCGATCTCCCACATGCATGTGAGCGCCATGCAACTGTTTGCTCCGCGAAGCCCAGAATTTTTCGCGCGGATTGTCGCGGTTCCACAGGTTGAGGTCGACCACCTGCGGACCCTCGACCAGCACGAGGCGGCACACCTGCCCGGCACGCACCGTCCAGGCCTTACCCGATCGGATCGGGACGACGAAGTCGTTCGTGAGCGTGCGTCGCGCGGTTTCGCTGCCGATCGGGCCATAGACTTTCGGGTCCACCGACAGCGGCGATCCGGACTTGGGTTCGTAAAGCGGCTTGGGCATGGCTGGCTCCTCTTTCCAATCAATTCCAACATGCAAGGGCAACTCGCGGTTTGCGCTGACAGAGGCAGAGGGCTCAGCGCTTGCGCCTCAGCCAAACGCGACGGCTCGACGAACACGACGGCTTCGACGAATTATCCGTTGAGATCGTTGTGCCCGTTGCGCCGTCGTGGTTCAGCGTATCGCCTACGTCTTCGTCGCCGATGCCGCGTATCGATAGCTGTCGAGGGGGAACTCCGCCACGCGGAACCAGAGGTTCTGCTCGTCGCGGTACTTGGTCCAATGCTCGTAAAGTCGCTTGAAATCCGCGCTCTTTGCGGCCAACTCGTCGAACAGCTCGTTGGATGCCTTGTACGCCGCGTCAAGGATCGGCTTTGAAAATGTGCGCAGTTGCGTCCCGGAACCGATCAGCCGTTTCAGCGCGGCCGGGTTCTTGTGGTCGTAGTTGGCAACCATGAGCGTGTCCTGCTCAGTGGACGCCACCTCCAGTGCATCCTGGAAGGGCTTGGGCAGGGCATCCCAGGCCTTCTGGTTGATAAGGATCGACACCTGGGCGCTGCCTTCCCACCATCCCGGCGTGTAGTAGAACTTGGCGACCTTGTGGAATCCGAGCTTCTCGTCGTCGTATGGCGCGATGAACTCCGCCGCGTCGATCGTGCCTTTCTCCAGGGCCGCGTAGATGTCACCCGGCGGGAGTTGCTGCGGCGTGGCACCGAGCTTGGCGAGGACTGACCCACCGATCCCGCCGATCCGCATCTTCAAACCCTTCAGGTCGGCGACCGTCTTGATCTCCTTCCGGTACCAGCCGCCCATCTGCACGCCGTTATTGCCGCAAGCGAAGTTGATGATGCCGTACTGCTTGTACACGTCGCGCAGCAACTCCTTGCCACCGCCCCAGTGGAACCACGCGTTTTGCTGCCGGCTGTTCAGGCCGAACGGCAGCCCGGAATCAAACGCGAATGCCGGATTCTTGCCGATGAAGAACGACGTGAGCGTATGCGTCGCCTCCATCGTACCCTTCTCGACCGCGTCGAACACCTGGTTGCCCGGGACGAGCTCACCTGCGGCCAGCACGCGAATCTCGAACTTGCCCTCGGTAAGGGCGAGGACACGCTTGGCCATCTGCTCGACGCCGCCGTGCAGCGTGTCGAGACTCTTTGGCCAACTGGTCTGCAGGCGCCAGCGTACCGCCGGTGTCGACTGCGCGATAGCGGGCGCCGCCGCAATGCCGAGCGCCGCACCGGCGCCCGCCTTCGTCAGAAATTCGCGTCTCTTCATTACCTGCTCCTAGGTTGACCGGCGTGGCCGGCAGTCGTTGTGGAATGCTCCAATCGCGAGCGGCCTACTTCCCGGCGCCCGGAATTATGCAGCGCCCGATCGGCGTCTGCAGGACGCCGGCGAAGTGTGTTATATCGTGCAACCTGCACGCTTGGCGAGTGAAGGAAAACGCTATGGACCCCATCGTGATCGAGCACGTACCGGTGGCTGAGTTGCCGCCGGCTTGGCGCGCCAAGCTGGGGAAGTCCCCCGATGCACACGTGACGGTGCGCATCGAAGAAGAAGCGCAAACGTCGGTCGCAATCGAAGAGTTCACGACCGACGATCCGGCTTTCGGCATCTGGCGCGACCGCGAAGACATGGCCGATGTGGCCGCCTACGTCCGCAAGCTGCGTTCGCCCCGCTACAACCGCGATGGCTCGCGTAACGAACGCTGAGCAAGACCCGGATGCTGATCGATACCGATGTGCTGATCTGGCATCTGCGCGGCTATGCGCAGGCCACACGTCGGCTCGATCAGATCAACACACCCACGCTCTCGGCGATAACCTATCTTGAATTGCTGCAGGGAATGCGCAACAAGGCGGAGCTCGTAGCGGTGAAGAAGATGCTGGAGCGTCGCAAGGCGACATTGCTGCCGCTGTCGGAGTCCATCACGCATCGCGCCATCACATTAATGGAGTCGCTTACCTTGAGCCATGGGCTGCAAATGGGCGACCCCCTCATCGCAGCGACCGCGCTCCATCACGGATTGCCAGTGCTCACTGGCAACATCAAGCATTTCGTCGTGGTGGAGGGATTGCAGATTGAGGAGTTCTTGCTCTGATTCCTGGGCGGGCGCTTCGCGCAAGAGGCAAGACGTGGTACCCAAAGGCAGGCAGAAAATTCGGCGCACTGGGGCGAACGTACGCGAAGCTCCGTTCGCATCAGCGTCAGCCGCGCTTCTCCGTGCCCGCCAGCGATTTCACCGTCTCCTTCGCAAGTTCAACGAAACGCCGCACCACGGGTGAGGGATCGTGGCGACGCGTCCCGAGGTCCATGGCGGCCCGCAGTCCCGCGCTTCCCTTGATCGCCATGTAGCTCACGCCTTCCATGTTCATTCGTCGCAATGAAGCCGGGACGACGCAGACGCCCAGTCCGGCACCGACCAGACTCAGCGCAGTCGTGACGCGCGGTGCGTCTTGCCCGGCGCGCGGGTTGAAACCGCACTTCAGACACGCTGCCACGGTCGCGTCGTAGAAGGCGGGCGCGTGCTGCCGCGCGTAGAAAATGAAGGTCTCGTCGGCGAGTTGTTTGATGGTCACGGCGCCAGCACGGCGCGGAGAACTTGCCAGTCGATGCCCTGTCGGCAGCGCCACCACCATCGGTTCGACCAGCAGCGGATGGACCGTCAGATCCGGGAATTCGGCGATCGACGCACGCAGGAACGCGACGTCCAGTTGCGCCGCGCGCAATTGTTCGAGGAGCTGGTCACGCAGACACTCGTCGATCGTCACCGTTACCCGCGGAAACAACTCGCGGAATGCCCGGATGATCGTCGGCACGAACGGGTGGAACGGGCCCGTCGGCGTGACGCCTATGCATAGGCGCCCGCTCTCGCCGCGTGCGGCGCTGCGTGTCAAGTCGAAGGTGCGCTCGTACTGGGCGAGCAACGCCCGCGCGTTCGCGAGAAAGGTGCGGCCGGCCTCGGTGAGCTCGACACCGCGTGGCTTGCGTCGAAAGAGTTGTGCGTCGAGCGCACGCTCCATTGCCTTGATGAGCTGGCTGAGCGGTGGCTGCTGGATCCCGAGCCGTTCCGCGGCACGGGTGATGTGGCCTTCCTCGGCCACCGCCACGAAATAGCGCAGGTGCCGCAATTCGATTGCCATATCCTGGCTCGCCTCACTGCGCAGAAACTTACCGACCAGCTTGGGAAGCCCTTCATCGTCGAGAATGTCAGCGGCGCCGGCGGCAATCTCGGCATGGCGCGCGGCGCCAAAGCAGCCGCTGATGGACACACGATTCTCATCGTACCGCCCAACATCGTCGTCAACCCGGCGCTATACAGTTCAGTCCCCTACGACCCGTACAAGGATTTTGATCCGGTGACAATCGCGGTAAGAGCGCCGGTCGTGCTCATCGTCCATCCATCGATCGGCGCGCGCACGGTGAAAGAGCTCGTATCGTTGATCCGCGCCAATCCCGGCAAATATCACTTCGCCTCCCCCGGCTCCGGCACGCCGCCACACCTGGTCGGCGAACAGTTTCGGCTCTCCTTGAACCTCGACCTCCAACATGTGCCGTTCAATGGCGCGGGACAGGCGGTGGCCTCGACATTGGCGGGCCATACGCTCATTACGTTCACCTCGACGCCGCCCGCTGTGCAACACGTCAAGGAAGGCAAGCTGCATGCGCTGGCGGTGACCAGTCGCCTGCGCTCGTCGGCGTTGCCAACGGTGCCTACGATGATCGAAGAGGGCTACCCCGACATCGCCGGCGAAGGTTGGTTTGCATTCATCGTGCCCGCGGGATCGCCTGCGAGCGTCACCTCGCTTCTGCATCGCGAGATCACCAAGGTCATCGCGCTCCCGGACGTTAGGGACCGGCTTGCCGCGCTCGGATTCGAACCGGTCGGGAGCCCGCCGGAAGAGTCGGCGGCGCAGTTCCGCACGGAGGGTGTGAAGTGGTCCAAGCTCATTCGCGAGGCGGGCATTAAGGTGGAGTGAGATCGATTAAAGGGGTCAATTACCTCGCGCTCAATGGACCCAAGTTCGG
Source organism: Betaproteobacteria bacterium (assembly GCA_031391405.1). GTDB lineage: Bacteria > Pseudomonadota > Gammaproteobacteria > Burkholderiales > SG8-39 > SHXR01. The sequence continues at coordinate 1,497 of JANMUI010000335.1, read as the reverse complement.
CTGCGGGCTGGGCCAGTGTCCGGAGCGGCCAGCGCCGCAGTCGTGCCCCGCGCGCCGAGATCAGTCGTCAAGGAAGCCGCCGATTCGTAATTGATGATCGGGTCCGATAATCGCGTTACCGCATTCAACGGCCGCCCCTTCAATTTCCACCAGCACCGCAATTGCGATCAGGTTGGTCGTTATCGTCTGCCTCCGTCGGAATGAATCACAGCATTCCGAGGATGTACCACCACGCCGGCACGGTCAGGAACGAGAGCGGGATCCCGATCCCGACCATGAGCGTCGTTAGCGGCGGATCGAGCTTGTGTTCGGTCGCGACGATCGCCGCGCCGATCATCGGCGCCATCGCCGCCTCGAAGAACATGATCCGCGTGTGATCGGAGTCGATGCCGGTAAACGCGACGAACAGGATGACCAGCATCGCAGGGCCGAACACCAGCTTGAAGCCGAGGCCGAGCACAAGCTTCCTGACGTTCCCCGCGAGCGCGCCGAGCCGAATTTGCGCGCCCACCGACACGAGGGCGAGCGGCGCGAGCGTGTCGCCCAGGCGCCCGAATGTGGCGGCGAGCCATTCCGGGTACTCAAACGGCCGCAGCAGGAGTGCCGCGAGCACCGCGATGAGCGGCGGGAAGAATGCGATCTTGCGGGCGATGGCGCGGCGGTCGAGCGCGGCGCCCGAGTATTTCGCCGCGACGACGATCCCGAGCGTGGCGAGCGCGAGGTACGAGCCGAGCTGGTCGATGACCAGCCCGAGCGCGACGCCGCCCGAGCCGTAGAACGCCTCGATCATTGGAACGCCGAGGAAGGAGGTGTTCGCGAGCCCGCCGGTGAGCGTCAGCGCGCCGACTGTCTGCGGAGCGAGGCCCGCGGCGCGTCCGACAATGCCGAAGAACGCGATGCTGAGCGCGAATAGCACCCACGCCACCGCAGCCGCGAGCACCAGCGCGGACGTGATCTCGACCGCGTGCAGGTGCCTGAGGATCAGCGCAGGCAGCGCGATGTTGATGATGAACGCATTGAGCGCGGCGGGGCCGTTATCGGGCAGGCGGCCCGAGCGGCGCAGCAGCGCGCCGAGCACGAAGCAGGCAACGAGGAGGGCAAGATTGTTCATGGTGCATCGTCTTCGCACCATTCTCAACGCTGGAGGCATACACGCTGCCTACCGATCAACGAACAGACGGACTAGTCCGTCCCGGGGGACTCCGATACACCATGACGTGGGCATTACAGCGGATTACGGTGAGACTCAGGCGGCTTTCGTGATCGAGTGATGCAGCGCTTCGGTCTCGCGCGAGGGCGCGACGCCGAGCACTAGGGAAAGCATCTGCCGGCAGCGGCGGTAGACGTCGAGCGCCTCCGCGTGCCGGCCCTGCGTGGCGAGGCAAACCATCAGTCGCCGATGGAGCTCCTCGGCAAGGGGTTCGGCCTCGAGCGCGGTGGCGTAGATCTCCGCGCTACGCTCGGACCTGCCCGAGCGCTCGAAGTGCTGCGCGGCGC
>JANMUI010000324.1:0-3642 GCA_031391405.1 Betaproteobacteria bacterium | reverse complement strand
TGCGCCGACCGTCCCGTCGCCCGACGACGACGCGCCTGCGTTACCCTTCGACGGGCTCAGGGCGAACGGAGGCTTGACCGCAGACGGCTTAAGTAAGTCGCTTCAGCGCTGACGCTTCATCGCGCTTAGCGCTTAGCGCTTAGCGCTTAGCGCTTAGCGCTTAGCAGGTGTTCAATTAACTCTGAGACTCCGCCGCCTAGCGCTCACCGCTGCGCAACCGCCAGCGCCGACGGCCTTCCCGCCTTCGCCGCCTGAATCGCCGCCCACACGCGAGCCGGTGTCGCCGGCATATCGAAATGCTTCACGCCCATGTGCGCAAGGGCGTCATTAATCGCGTTCATCAATGTGGGAAGCGACCCCGTTACCCCTGATTCGCCGACGCCCTTTGCGCCGAGCGGATTCGTCTCGGTGGGGACCGGATGATCGAGCAGCGTAACCGCCGATCCCGGCAGAAAGCCTGCACGCGGCATTGCATAGTCCATGTAGCTGCCGACCAGCAATTGGCCGCTCGACTCGTCATAGATCGAATGCTCGGACAGTACCTGCGCGATACCCTGGACAAGGCTGCCGTGCATCTGCCCCTCGACCAGGGTGTGGTTGATGATGTTGCCGGCGTCATCGCACGCGACATACGACTGGATCGCGACGATGCCGGTGTCCGGATCGATCTCGACCTCCGCGATATGACAGCCGTTCGGCCAGGTCACGCCGATCTTGCTTGCGGCTTTCGTGTCGAGCGGATGCGGCTTGTCATTGGCATGCCGCTTGGCCAGCGCACTCATCGTGATGGTTCGATCGGTGCCCTTGATGCGGTAGGCGCCGTCCTGAAACTCCAGATCGGATTCGTTGGCCTCGAGCGCGGTAGCGGCCAAGGTCATGCCTTTCTTGACGATCTCGTGCGCGGCGAGCTGCATCACGCTGCCGGCGCCATGTGTGGAACGCGACCCGCCCGTACCGTTCCCCACCAATCGAACGTTAGGATCGCCTTCGCGCAACTGCATGCGCTCCATCGGGATGCCGATGATCTGGGAGACGATTTGCGCGAACGTGGTTTCGTGGCCTTGTCCGCTCGCACCGGACACCGCATACATCGTGATGCGGCCATCATTCTCAAAGCGTACGTCGACATTGTCGGCAGCGGCCGCGCCGGCACCGGTGGATTCTATGCTGCTGCCCATGCCGCGCCCAAGCAGCTTGCCGCGCGCTTTCGCTGCGGCGCGACGTTTGTCGAATGCGGCACGATCGTTCCAGCGCGCAGCCTTCATGGCATCGTCCATCACCCCGATCGGATCCCCGCAGTCGTAGATGTTGCCGTTTGCGAGTGCATAGGGGAAACGATCGCGCGGGATCATGTTGCGCCGCCGGATCTCCGCTTCGTCGACCTTCAACTCGATCGCAACCTGCGTCACCAAGCGCTCGATGATGGCCGACATGATCGGTCGGCCGGCGCCGCGATACGCCGCCATCGGTGCAGTATTCGTCATCACGAACTGGCTGCGCGAGCAGGCGATCGGCACGTCGTACACGCCGGTGAGGCAGGCGGTGACCCGGCTGTTGATGAACGGACCTGCCGGTGCGCAATAGGCGCCGAGATTGGCGATGAAATCAAAGCGCATCGCGAGGAATCGGCCATTGGCGTCGACCGCGACTTCACCGCGCGAATCGACGTCGCGCCCCTGCTCATCGGAGAGGAACGCTTCGGCGCGCGACGATGTCCACTTCACCGGCCGGCCGAGTTTCTTCGCGGCGAGCACCAGCACGCAATACTCAGGATAGATGTTGCCACGCACCCCGAAGCCGCCGCCGACATCCAGCGAAATGACGTCGATCTTGTCTTCGGTGATGCCCATCGTGCCGGCGATCTGCGCGCGCAGGCCATTCACACCCTGACTCACCGAATAGAATGTGGTGTGATCGCGCGCGGCGTCGTACATCGCAATCGCCGCGCGAGGTTCCATCGGGCTTGCGACGACGCGATTGTTGTTGAGGGTGAGCTTCACGATCTTCGGCGCGGTTCGAAACACCGCTTCCGTCTTTGCTTCGTCGCCCTGACCGAAGTCCATCACGCGATTGCCCGGCGCGCTCTCGTGCAATTGCGGGGCGCCCGGCTTGAGCGCGTCGATCGCACGGACCACTGCCGGCAGATCGCGATATTCGATGACGACCGATTCCAGCGCGTCTTGTGCAGTGAGGGCCGAGTCCGCGACGATGCAGACGACCGGCTCGCCCACGAATCGCACCTTGCCTTGTGCAAGCGCCGGGCGGTGCGGTTTGATGAGTGGTTGGCCATCGCGGCCGTTGAACGCAAGCTGCGTCGGCAGTGATTTGATGCCGGCCGCTTTGATGTCATCGCCGGTGAACGCCGCGCGCACGCCGGGTCTTTTCAGTGCGGCCGTGGTGTCGATGGAAACAATCTCGGCATGGGCGCGATCCGAGCGCAGAAACGCCGCGTAGACCTGACCGGGGAAAACGTTGTCGGCGGTGAATCGTCCTTTACCTGTGATCAGGCGAGGATCCTCGAGACGGCCTTTGAATGCGTGCAAGTCCACTGTGTTTTTGCTTTCGGAAAAAATGGCGGAAATAGCGGAGGGTAGTGTGTTGAACGATGGCGCTACGCGAGGGCATCGACCTCTGCATCGGTGGGAAACCTGCCCGTGATGGCCTTGGAATAGCGGACAACGCCGTCAAAGTCGATGTCGAACTGGCCCGATTTGCCCGGCACCGCGGTGACATCGGTGAAGCCCTTCGTCATCAATCGTTCCCTCGCACGGAGGGCTTCCGGTTGATACCCTCAACCGGTGCAATAGTGGATCAGGATTTTCATGTTCGTTCCTCGTGGCCCGGCTCGATCTTCGCAAGGTTAGCAAGGGTAGCATTAGGCCGGCGTCTCGCGCCGGATGGAAGATCGCGATAGAGCATAATGCGATTCACGAAGACTCGCGAAAGCGAGAACCGGAAATCGAACCTTCAGGGGGAGACCATGCGTATCCATAACTTATACACCGACGCGAACGGCGAATCGCACTTCCGCGACATCGAGGTCGATTGGGCCGAGGAGCGGCGCGGCAGCAAACTCTCGAAGCGCTTGCCGGCGACCGGCATCATCTTCCGCGAGACCTCGGCTGAGTACGACCTCGACTGGCACCCGGCACCGCGCCGCCAGTACATCGTGAACCTCGACGCCGGGGTGCAGATCACCGCGAGCGACGGCGAGAGCCGCATCATTGGCGCAGGCGAGATCATCCTGGTCGAAGACATCACCGGCAAGGGTCACCAGTCGAAGGGGCTCGGCAAGATGCGGCACAGCCTGTTCATACCTGTGGACTAGGAAACTGCGCGGCAGACCGCGCAGATCCGTAGACCGGGGTTCATCCTGACGATTGCTGCCGTCGGTGCGGTGACGCCTACTTCGCGAGAAACGCCCGGATCGCGTCCGCCGCCTTCCCGATCGTGAGCACGCCATCGAGATGCCCATTGGTGCCGTCGATCTCGAACACTTCGACGTAATTGCCTTGCGCTTTCAGCTTCTCGGCGGCCCGGCGCGATAGTTCGGGCGGAAAGATCAGATCGGTCCGCGCTGGGACGAACAGCACCTTTGCCTTGATGCGGCTCTGTTCCTTGTCGAGGTTGTAGAGTTGGTTC
>JANMUI010000269.1:0-2499 GCA_031391405.1 Betaproteobacteria bacterium | reverse complement strand
CAGTTCCAGCAGCAGCGAAGCCGCCGCTTTTTGCCAGTGAAGGCCCGCATGCAGCGATGCCTGCACTCCGCCTGGTAAGGCACGCGGCGCGACGAACTTCAATGCGCGCAATTTCGGCAGCTCGTAGCGATCGACCGGACTGGGTGCCACCCGCGCAAGAATGGTCGCGACGCGTTCTGCGGTTAGCATGCGAGCGATACGTTCGTAGCCCGCTTCGTCGTAGGCCACGATGGTGAGATCGAGCACATCACCCTTGTCGCCGGAACGGCCGGTTGCGATGTCGCTCACTTTCATGCTCAACCCTCCCACTCGATATGCGTCGGCACGCGATTGCGCGCGATGAATCCGGTGATCGATTCGATCCGTGGCCGACGTTCGCTGCGCACACTGCCGCCGCCGGCCGGGCCGGAAATGGTCAAGGTGTAGACCTCGTCTTCGACCATTTGCGCGATCTCCGCGTCGTCGCAGCGGACCGATACATGCACGCGAAGCTCCGGTGGCTCGGCCAGCAACGGCAATGATGCGGCGCCGAGCACGGAATTCACACCGACCAGATCGATGCGTACATCGGCAGGCGCCAGGTCGTCGGCAAGACGCATTCGCAGGATATCGGCGGCATTGCGCGCGCGATGCAGCGCACCACTGCCCGCGTAGGCGATCTCGATGTCGGCGACCAGCCCGCGACGCGCGAGAAAGCCGATCACTTTGAGACGATCAGGGCGATGGAGGGCGCGCGCACCGGTCATTCGCACACGGTTCGGCCCGACTTGTTCGAATTCGATCCCGGAAAAATCGAGGACCGCATCAGGCGTGATGTAGGCGCGCGGATCGTGTACTTCATACAACAGCTGCAAGGTGCAGCCCGCCCGGTTCAAGCGTCCCGGCTCACCGTCCAGCAATCGAATGATCGCCGAGCCATCGCGTTGCAGCTCTCCAACCGGGTAGCCAAGCCTTGCATACTCCGCGACGGTCAAGTCCGGTTGATTGGGTTCGGAGAGATTGCCGCCGGAAAGTTGCCCCGAGCATTCGAGCAGGTGACCGAGGGTGAGCGCGCCGGCGAGCCCCGCTGCGTCGAGCCCCATGGCTTGCACCGGTGCCGCAGCGAAGAGCGACGAGTCGGCCACGCGCCCGGTGATGACGACATCGGCGCCAGCGCCAAGGGCTTCCACCATCGGATCGATGCCTAAATACGCATGCGCGCCGATCCATTCACCACCTGCGACCGGCTCCATCCAGTCGATGTCGTTGATTCGATTGGCAACATCGTCGCCGATGATTGCGGCGATGCGAAGATCGTCGACGCCGGTTTCGACCGCAAGCTTGCGGGCCGCGCGCGCCGCCGCCAGAGGATTCGCCGCGCCAAGATTGGTGAGTACGCGGCAACGTTTGCCGGTCACGGCGAGCAGCGGGCGCAAGCGCCGGCGCAGGCGCGGGTCGTAGCCGGCCTCGGGTGAAGCTTGCCGCCCGCGCAGCGCTGCGATGAGCGTGCGCTCGGCCAAGCATTCGAGCGCGATGGCATCCACCGTGCCGGAACGCGCCATATTAACCGCTGGTTCGATGCGATCTCCCGCGAACCCGGCGCCTGAGCCAATCACAAAAATTCGTTCCATCTTCAAAGACCCATATAGGCGCGTTGCACATCCGGATCGCGCATGAGCTCCGTGCCCGAGCCCGTCTTGACGATCCGTCCGCGTTCGATCACATAGGCTCGATGCGCGATTTCGAGCGCATCTTCCACATGCTGCTCGACCAGCAGAACGGTGAGGTTGCGCGAGGCCACGACCGAGCGCAGCAGCTCGAAGACGCGTTCCACCATGACCGGCGATAGCCCGGCCGAGGGCTCATCCAGCATCAAGAGACGCGGCCGGCTCATCAGCGCGCGCGCGATTGCGCACATCTGACGTTCGCCGCCCGATAGCGATCCGGCGAGCTGTCCCCGACGCTCGGCGAGGATCGGGAAGAGGGCCATCACTTCATCGAGCGTTGTGCGTGTTGCCGCGCGCGATGACGGATTGAAGGCACCCAGCTCAAGATTCTCGAGGACAGTCATGAACGGAAACAGGCGCCCGCCCTCGGGTACCATCGCCAGGCCGCGGCCGACGATATCGTGCGCGGGTGTCCCACCGATCGAGCCGCCATCGAAGAGAATCCGCCCCTTGGTCGGTTGGACGATCCCGGCGATCGTGCGCAGCAACGTGGTCTTGCCGACACCATTGGCGCCCACCACGGCGACGACCTCGCCGATGTCGACATGCAACAAGATGTCGTAGAGCACCGGCGTGAGCCCGTATCCGGAGGAAACGTCCGCCACTTCGAGCAATCGCGTCATGCGCGCTTCCTCTGCCCCACATAGGCGGTCACCACCGCGGGCGTGGAGAGAATTGTTTCTGCGTCGCCTTCAGCGATCTTCGCGCCGTGGTCGAGCACGATCACCCGTTCGGAGAACGCGCGCACCACTTTGAGGTTGTGCTCGATGAGGAGGATCGTGAGGCCGGTTGC
>JANMUI010000265.1:0-9150 GCA_031391405.1 Betaproteobacteria bacterium | reverse complement strand
GGTCGAAGAGCGAGGGATTCTTGAATGTCACGCCGATCCGAAGCGCCGCCCTCTTATCCGTTCCTAGATGCGAAATGTCTTCGCCATGGTGCCGTATGACCCCCGAGGTCGGATGGCGGTGTCCCGAGATGCAATCGAAGGTCGAGGTCTTGCCCGCGCCGTTTGGACCGACGATGGAGAACAACTCACCTTTGCGGACGAAGCAATTCAGATTGGACATCGCCCGCATTTCGCCAAACTGCAGATTCACATTCTCGAGCTCGAGAATCGGCGTGCTCGCACCCTGCGTGCTCATCGTTCCGCGGCGCTCCTCTTCACATGCGGAATGACTTCAGTCGCAAACATCGTCATCTGGTCGATGAGATCGGGAACCGAGCTTGCGGCGAAGTAGAGACCCAGCAGATGTGTGACGCCGGCATCGCGGTAGGCGAGTGCCTTCGCGATGATCTCCGAGGGCGTGCCGATCAGGTTGGAGTCTTCCATTTTGATGTCGCCTTGCGTTTTCAGGGTTGATTTCTTCAGCGACACGAGGTGCTTGTACATCTGGCTTTTCTGGAATGTATCGACCGCTTTGGCGCGACTGCGGTCGATCCGCACGATGAACTGCGGCGCGACTTCCATCTTGCGCCAATCGCGACCGGCTGCATCGCAAAGCTGCTTCATCAGCGTGACGCCGGTCTTGATCTGATCGAGATGGACGCCGGCTGGTAGCCAGCCATCAGCATGCTGTACGGCACGGCGGATGTTGTTCGGATTGTTCCCGCCAATCAGAATCGGGATGTTTGCCTGCTTCGGTTTTGGAAAGAGCTCGACATCGCGGTAGCGGTAAAAACTGCCTTCGAACGAAGCGACGCGTTCTGTGAAAAGCTTCTTCATCGCCTGCACGCCTTCGGTCACGATGTCGCCCCGCTGCAACGGCGAGTCGGGTTGCACGGCGTCGAATTCTTCGCGATAGGCACCGATGCCGACGCCGATTTCCAGGCGGCCGCCGGAGAAGTGATCGAGCGTCGCGATCTGTTTGGCGACGGCGACGATATCGCGGCGCATCGGCAACACGAGAATGCCGGTGCCGAAACGCAGTGTCTTGGTGATGCCCGCGAGGTAGGCGTAGGTGATGAGCGGTTCCCAGAAGCGCGGCGGCACCGGGAATTCCTCGCGCACATAGTGCTGGGTGGTCATGTGGTCGTTGCCCCAGACCGAGTCGTAGCCGAGGCGTTCGGCGGCAAGCGCGATTTCCACCACGCGCTCCGGATCGGAGAAGGGAATGGGATAGGTGAGGCCTTCCATGCCGGTGGGCAATCCCGCGCTGACTCGCATTGGTGTCTCCTTGCTAACTCCGAAATTGGAACACGGAGGACGCAGAGGACAAGAAAAGAGAGGACGCAGAGGAAATCGATTAGATTGGTCCCGTACCAGGTCGAGTGAATCGCGGTCGATGCATCCGCTGCGCGCACCTCACTCCAAGTACTCCTTCCTGTTTTTCCTCTGTGTCCCCTGCGTCCTCTGTGGTGAATGTTTGAGTTGAATGAGGGTTTACGCCGCCCGCATCCGCCGCGATGCTGTCGCCTGCCCGTCGACTGATCCGTCCGCTGTACAGATCACCCCGTAGTCCCGCTCGGCTGATGCCATCGACACGAGTCCGGCTTTCACATCAGCGGCCACAGCCGCCGGATCCCGCAGCAATGGATTGCCGAGGCCACCTCCGCCCGGCGCCTCGATGACGAATGATTCATGCGCGGGAATCGTCTGTTGCCCTTTGCCCCGCAGTAGCGTGCCGGCCCCGAGTCTCACGATTCCTTTCGCGCCATCGTGCCCGCCATCGCGCCCGCGCGGCGCGAACACGACCCGATCGTAGTTCGCACTGATCATGAATGGATCGTCATCCAGGTGGATCGTCTCCATCACTTGACCGAGGCCGCCGCGGTACTGACCGGGCCCGCCCGAGTCGATGCGATATTCCTTGCGGGTCACCAGGATCGGGGAGAGCGCCTCGGTGATCTCGACCGGACAATTCTTCACGCCACTTGGAAACGCGGTGGCCGACAAACCATCCTTGCCGGGGCGCGCACCGGTGCCCCCCGAGTGAAAGCTCATCACATTGAATGGCTTGCTCTTGGCGAGCAGTTCGATATCCGCTTCGATCCGGCTGTCCCCGCCCATCGCGAAGAGATTCCAAAGACAGGAGGTTCCTTCCGCCGGTACCGCATCCTTCAGCGCTTGCGCGAGACATCCGAACATGAGATCGGGCAGCAATTGGCCGGTGATATGGCGGGTCGCGACGGGCGCCGGATGCTTCGCATTGAGAATACAGCCGTCCGGCGCGGTGACGCGGATCACCGAGAGGGAACCTTCGTTGTTCGGGACTTTCGGCGCCACGATGCACTTGATGCCGAAACTCGAATACGCTTCGGTGTAGCAGAACGGCACATTGATGCCGAATGCCGAAACGCCGGAGGTCCCGGTGAAATCGACATCGATGCCATCCGGCCCGACGGTGAGCGCGGCGACGAGTTTGATCGGCTTGTCATAGCCATCGGCCATCAATTCGTTGTGATAGGTGCCGAACGGTATTTTGCGAATCGCCGCAAGGCTTGCTTCGTGCGAGCGTTCGAGGATGTGCTCCGCAAGCGCATCGAGTGCGTCGAGGTCGAACTCGCTCATCATTGCCACCAGCCGCCGCCCGCCGACCTTGTTGCATGCGGCAAGCGAGAACAGATCGCCGATCACCTGGGTGGACTCGCGCACGTTCTCCCGGATGATCTCGATGATCGATGCATCCACCACGCCTTCGCGCGCGAAGCGCATCAGCGGGATGTAGATGCCTTCCTCGTACACTTGCCGCGAGTCCGGACCCATGCCGCGCCCGCCCACGTCGACGACATGGCAGGTCGAGGCGAAGAGGCCAACCAGTTTCCCGTTGCGGAATGTGGGCGTGACGAACGTGAAGTCGTGCAGATGCCCGGTGCCTTTCCAGGGATCGTTGGTGAAGAACACATCGCCGTCCCGCATCGTCTCGGCCGGGAACTTGGCGAGAAAATGCCGGACCGCGCGTGCCATCGCGTTCACATGGCCCGGTGTTCCAGTGATGGCCTGGGCAAGCATTCGCCCGGTGGCATCGAACGCGCCGGCGGAAACATCCCCGGCCTCTCGCGTCGAGGTCGAGAAGCCGGTGCGAATCAAGGTGAGGGCCTGTTCCTCCGCCACCGCGATCAGGCGATCCCACATGACCTGCATGCGGATCTGCGCGAGTGAAGCGGTGGTCTGGTCGGTGAAGGCGTTCATGGGGTGGGCTTTCTACTGAGTCACGCGTACGGCGTTCAGAAATTAACCACAGAGGACACGGAGGACGCAGAGGAAAAACAAGATGCTGAAGAGATTTGGGGTTTCACGTTACGGTTCATTTTTCGGATATCGGTGGTTGAGCCTGATTGATATTCTGATGTCAAGTGATCTTCCCGGGTCTCCGTTCCCAGCCGTCTTTCCTCCGCGTCCTCCGTGTCCTCCGTGTCCCCTGTGGTTCATCTTTCATGTAACTTTCCGCCGCTTCATCACAATGTATCCCAGTGCATTGATCCTGGCCGCGAATCCTGATGGAACCAAGGTCGAGGTCTCGTCTTCGGCAATGATCGCCGGCCCGTTGATCGCTGCGCCGGGAGACAAATCGAAGCGCCAATATAGTGGAACCGCGTGCCTGCGGCCAGTGCGCGGGTCGAATAGTTCGCGGTTGCCCGCGGTTCGGCTCGCAACGACGGCCGGCATCGGCGGGCACGGCGGCAAGGGCGGTGCCGGCGCCGCGACCCGGACGGCCCAGCTCATGATCTCGACTTTCATCCCAGGAATGTGGATGCCGAACACGCGTTCGTATTCGACCGTGAACAGGCGTTCGAGTGTGGCGATCGCCTCCGTGTTGAAGTCCTGAGCCGGAATCGGGACCGTCAAGTCGTGTCCTTGACCTTGATAGCGCATGTCCGCGGTCCAGGCTTCGGTGAGTCGGCCTTCGGACGCGCCACGCCGGACGAACACGGTTGCTTCCTCGCGCATTGCATTACGCATGGCATTGACCGCGACCGGATCGAATGTCGCATCGAGCGGCGTATAACGTGTGCGCACGGATTCGTAGGCCACCGGTGCGAGGAGGAATCCGATCGCTGAACCGACGCCCGCGCCGGTGGGAATCATCACTTCGTCGATACCAAGCTTTTCTGCAAGCCGCGCGGCGTGCAAGGGCGCAGCACCGCCGAACGCGATCAAGGTGCGGCCAGCCAATTCCATGCCGCGCTCGACCGCGTGGACGCGCGCGGCATTGGCCATGTTCTCTTCGACGACTTCGACGATACCGAACGCCCCTTGCTCGGCAGTGAAGCCAAGCGCTGCGCCCAATCGCTGCTCGATCGCGCGGGCCGACTGCGCGGCATCAAGCCGGATCGTTCCGCCCGCGAAGCGCGAGGGATCCACCGCGCCCATGACGACATTCGCATCGGTGACAGTCGGATCGGTTCCGCCGCGGCCGTAGCAAGCCGGGCCGGGCTCCGCGCCTGCGCTCTCGGGCCCTACCGTGATCCGGCGCATCGCGTCGACCTTCGCGATCGAGCCGCCGCCTGCGCCGATTTCGACCATCTCGACGACGGGAATGCGCAGCGGCAATCCGCTGCCCTTGAGAAATCGGTACTGACGGGCGACTTCAAACGAGCGTGCGTATTGGGGTTCACCATCGTCGATCAGGCAGATCTTCGCGGTAGTGCCGCCCATATCGAAAGAGAGGACGCGATCGACGCCGCATTGTTGTGCCAATCGTGATGCGAGGATGGCCCCACCTGCCGGTCCGGATTCGACGAGCTTGATCGGATAGGCCTCTGCCGTCTCGATCGTGCAGAGCCCGCCTGCCGAGGTGATCAGGAAGACCGGGCACACGAACCCGCGCGATTCGAGCGACGCACGCAGCCGGCCGAGGTAGCCCGCCATGACCGGCTGCACATAGGCATTGGCGCACGCGGTCGACCAGCGTTCGTATTCGCGGATCTCCGGGCTCACCTCCGATGAGAGCGTGATCCAGAGCTCGGGCATCAGCGCTTTCAGCACGTCGCGCGCACGTTGCTCGTGTACAGGCCATGCGTAGGAATGCAGGAAGCCGATCGCGATCGATTCGATTTTTTCGCGCCGGAGAAAAGGGACCAGTTTGCGGACCGCGTCCTCGTCGAGCGGCTTCACTACATTGCCGCGCGCATCAATCCGTTCGGGCACCGAGAATCGAAGCGGTCGCGCGACGAGCGGCGCGGGCTTGTCCATCAGGAGATCGTACTGCTCGAAGCGATTCTCGAAAGCCATCTCGATCGCATCGCGAAAGCCGTCGGTGGCAAGGAGCGCGGTGCGCGCGCCTTTGCGCTCGATGATGGCATTGGTGGCAAGCGTGGTGCCGTGAATGAGCGCGGTCACCGCGGCCGGTGCGAGTTTCGTGCGCGCGAGAATCGTATCGATGCCGGCCAGCACGCCGGATTCGGGTGCCTGCGATGTCGTGAGGACCTTTACGCTCGTGCGCTCACCGCGATACTCCAATGCGACATCGGTGAACGTGCCGCCGATATCGACTGCCAGGCGGGCCGTCATGCCTGCTCCCTGGTCCGCTCGCCGAGGTATGCCTGACGAATCCGGGAATCATGGATCACCGTGGTAGCCGGTCCTTCGAGTACGTTGCGCCCAAGCTCGAGCACGATCGCGTGATCGGACGCAAGCAACGCGCCGTGGGCATTTTGTTCCACCATCAACACGGTTACACCGGTCGAAGCGACCTGGCGCGCCATCGCGAATACATCCTGCTGCATTTTTGGTGACAGGCCGAGCGACGGTTCATCGAGCAAAAGAAGCCTCGGGGCAAGCGCCATCACCATCGCCATTTCAAGCATCTGCTGTTCGCCTCCTGAGAGATTGCCTGCCATGACATTCAGCTTTGGTTGCAACGCCGGGAACAACGCCAAGGTGTGATCAATCGCGTCGCCGTGCGCCGCGCGCCGCAGGGAATAACACGCCATCTTCAGATTTTCAGCGACCCGCATGGTGGAAAAATTGCAGCGTCCCTGCGGTACGAAGCCGATGCCTCGTGCGAGGCGCTCCCATGGTGCCATGTGTTCGATCGGTTCGCCGTGGAAGATGATCTCACCCGAGAAGATCCGGCAGGTGCCATACAGCGCGCGCATCAATGTTGATTTGCCGGCCCCGTTTCCGCCGATCAATGTGGTGATGGTGCCGGCCTCCAGATTCGCGGAAAAATCATGCACAACCGGAAGGTCCCCGTAGCCCGCCGTGAGCGACCGCATCTCAAGGACGAACGCCAAGATAGGCCTCCAGTACGCGTGGGTCGGCATGCACGGCTTGGGGCGAGCCTTCGGTGAGCTTTCGACCTTGATCGAACACGATCACGCGATCGCAGAGATTCATGATGAATTCCATATTGTGCTCGATGATGAGAAAGGTCTCACCTTCGTCCCGCAGCAGCCGCAACGCGGCCTCGATCTCGCGAATGCGCGTCGGATTCACGCCCGCCACCGGCTCATCGAGAATCACCAGACGGGGCTTCGGCATGAGCGCCGAGATGAGGGCGACCAGCTTCTTCTGGCCATAGGAAAGAATACCAACAGGCGCTTCGCGATAGCGGGTAAGGCCGGCGAGCTCGATCAGGCCGCGCGCGCGTGCTTGGCCTATGGCATCGGCTGCCCGAAGCTTTGGTGTGCGCAGCAGCGCGTCGATCCAGTTCGTTGTATCGAATTGTGCGATCGCGGCGAGCAGATTCTCCTCCAGGGTAAGTTGATCATAGACGCGCACCGTCTGGAACGTTCGCATGAGCCCGGCCCGCGCAATCTGCCATGGGGCCAGGTCTTGCAATGATGCGTCCGCCAGGCGCACATTGCCCGCGTCGGCCAGTTGAAAGCCCGTGATGCAATCGACGGTCGTGCTCTTGCCCGAGCCGTTGGGACCGATGATGCCGACGATCTCGTTCGCTCGAACGTCGAACGACACATCGTCCACGGCGCGTACGCCCTGATACGATTTCGATAGACGGTTGACCGAGAGCAGGGTCGACATGATCAGGCGCGCTCGATCGTCGCGCGCAACCGTGCGATACGCCGCTCACGCAGCCATCCCGCGACGCCTTGCGGCAGGGCAAGCACCGCAACCACCAGGATCGCACCGTAGATCACCATGCGGAGCTCGTTCGAGAAGCGGAGAACTTCGGGGAGTGCGGCCATCACCAGACCGGCGACGACAACGCCCCAGAAGGTTCCGGCCCCGCCGATGATCACCATGATCAACCACGCCTGGATGTAGTAGAAATCAAGAATGGTCGGATCGACGATCGTCAGATAGAACACCTGGATACCGCCCGCCATGCCGGTGAGTGCGGCGCTTACCGCGAACGCGAACAGCTTGTAGGGCGTTGGCGATACACCATGCGCGAGGCCAAGCGGCTGGTTTTGTTTGAGTGACAGCAACGTGCGCCCGATGCGCGAGGTTACGATCGCATAGAGCGCACCAAGCGCGACTGCCAGATACACAAGGGACAAATAGTAGAAACTCGTGGTGCCGGCGAGCTTGGTGCCGAACATGGTCGGCGCAGGGAGCCCGGGCAATCCGAGCGGCCCGCGCGTGAGGCCCACCCAATCGCGCGCAACGAGAAATGTGAGGAGTGAGAACGCGAGCGAGACGATCACGAACGAATCGCGATGCAGGCGCAGTGCGGGCCATCCGACCGCGACAGCCAGCAGCGCGTTCAACCCACCGGCCAACGCAAGGCCCGTCCAGAACGAGCCGCCGGTATCCATCACCCAGAGTGCCGTGCAATAGCCGCCGATGCCCCAGAACGCAAGCTGTGCGAATGAAAGAAGCCCGGCGTAACCGTAGACGAGATTCAACGCCGCGGCAGCGGCAGTAAACGTGAACGCGGTGACCCCGATGCCGATCACATAGTCGGACGAGACTTGGGGTAACGCGAGTAGCAGTCCAAGGCCGATTGCCGCGCCCGACAATTCCCACTTCCCGGACCCCGTCATCGTTAGCCCGTCCGCACCGCGGCGTGACCGAACAACCCCTGCGGGCGCAACAGCAGCACCGCCATCATGACGACGAACCCTGCGACCTCTTGCCAGATGATGTCGAAAAAACCGCCGATCCAACTCTCGAGGATACCCAGCACGACACCAGCGATGATCGCCCCGGACATGCTGCCCAGTCCGCCGATGATGATGAGCGCGAAGGCCTTGAAGATGAGGAACTGTCCCATGATCGGTTGCACGAGATGAACGGGTGCTAGCGCCGCACCGGCGAGACCGCAGAGAATCGTCGCGACGATCACCGCATTGCGCGCGACGGCATGCGGCCGCACGCCTACCATCAGCGCGGCTTCCCGATTGATCGCAACGGCGCGCATGGCCCGGCCGAACTGCGTACGAAACAGGATGAACCAGAGCAACGCGAATGCAACGATCGCTAGCCCGGCGGCAATCACGCGCGTCCAGGTGATCTTGATCGATCCCACCGCAAAGCCGGCAAAGCCAAACTCGGTGTTGACCATCTTGGGCGTGGCGGAAAAGAGGTACTGGCAGCCATAGAGCAGCACCATCGATATGCCCATCGTAATGAGGATCGAGCGCTCGAAATCCTTTTCGCGCAGACGCGCGAGGAAACCCTGGTACAAGACGAATCCGAGCAGGGCAGATGCAAGCAGCGCAATCAGCATCGACGGAATGTACTGCCCACCGAGTGCGGGTAGCGCGAACGCCATCACATAGGCGCCCACCATCAGCAGCTCGCCGTGCGCGAAATTGATGATCTCCAGAACGCCGAACACCAGCGCGAGTCCCACGGCGATGAGGGCGTAGATCAACCCGAGCATGAGCCCGTTCAACGTGAGCTGCGCCAGGTAGGTGGCGTCGACTTGCATGTGTGGTTCTGGCTGTTTGAGAGCTCGGGTCGATTCGGAACGGCACTTACTTAGCCGGACTTTGCTCAAGCCTCCGTTCGCCCTGAGCCCGTCGAAGGGTAACGCAGGGTTGTCGAAAGCGCGCGATCGTTCGCTCGCGGATTCTCCGGCATTCACCCTTCGACGGGCTCAGGGCGAACGGTCAATCTCCTAAATCGTCCACGCGCGGATTCTCCGGC
>JANMUI010000259.1:0-6711 GCA_031391405.1 Betaproteobacteria bacterium | reverse complement strand
CGAGCTCATGGATGATCGGCAGCGGGCTTGCGATCGGATCGTAGTTCGTGTTCAACCCCATCTTCGAGCGGAGCACGTCGGTGTTCCACTCGGCATCGATCTGCTTCAACAGGCGAAGTTGGCCGATGATCTGGTTGTGCGTCTCGAAATCGACGATGCGCGTCTTCGCGATCAGCGCGAGAAGAATGAGCGCGAGCACGGCCGCGCCGATTCCATATCGAATTGCGGGCCTACCGAGGAAGGACCGACTCAGATTCATGAAAGGGCTCCAGCACTAACCGGTTGAAACGCTCGAGAAGCAGCGGCGAAAACAAGCGCAATTTCCAGACAGGATATGGGCGCATGAAGGGTAAAGGGGTGTATCGATCGAGCGCAAGATCGAACGGTCGCGGGCCGCCTGGCTCTGCCACACGGAAGGCTAGAGCGGCGCGCCCTTATACTCTCCAGTGAGGGTGTGCAGGAACTTGATGATCAATGACCTGTGATCGTCTGGAACACTGCGTCCCAGCTGGAAGCGGATCATCACATCTACCGCCTCTTCGAGCGTTGCCGCCGAACCGTTGTGGAAATAGGGCGCGGTCAGCGCGACGTTGCGCAGGCTGGGCACCTTGAACACGTGGCGGTCCGCCTCGTTCTTGGTGACATTGAACCGCCCGAGATCCGCGGTATTGACCGTCCCGTCGGCATTGAAATAGTTGCTCATTACGCCGAAGCGCTGGTACATGTTGCCACCGACATTCACACCCTGATGGCACGCGACGCAGCCGTAGTTCTTGAACAGCTGATAGCCGCGCAACTCCTCGGCCGTGATCGCCGATTTGTCGCCGCGTAGGTATTTGTCGAATCGCGCATTGGGCGTAACGAGCGAGCGTTCAAATGTTGCGATCGCGTCCTGGACGTTTCTACTCACCAGTCCGTCGCGATAGATTTCTTTGAACGCCGCAACCAGGGCTGCGTCTTGACGTAGTTTCCCAACCACGACCGGCCAAGTCGTCGCCATCGCGCGCGGGGCTTCCAGGGCGACCGTGATCTGATCCTCGAGCGACGCGGCGCGGCCGTCCCAATGCTGGCGGAAGTTGAGTGCGGCGTTGAAGACCGTGGGGGAATTGATGATGCCCTTGACGCCGCCCACGCCGATTGAAACGGGCGAACGATCAGTGCCACCCCGCTTTAAGTCGTGACACGAAGCGCACGAGACGGTGCCGTCTTTCGAGATACGAGGATCGTTGAAGAGCGACTCGCCCAGCGCCACTTTGCGTGCGTCGAGATTCGATTCGGTTGGGATCGGGCGAATGGGCTCGCTTTCCTGGCTGATCGAGGCATCCGGAAAACCCAGACAAAGGGCGAAGGCGGAAAGGCCGGTAATCGCGCGGCGTCTGGTGTTATGGAAAGACGAGTTGCTCTGCATTGGTGTTGCCTCGGCACTCGATCCGGGCGCCTTACGGAGCGCCCAAGCGCCATGTGTGAGTCGAGTCTTCAGGCATCGTTTTGACGCGTCGACGCCGTCTTGATCTTCTGCCAACCGCCCGGTCATCGACGACCGCCCATCCGTTGCTCGGTACCTGTCATCGGTCCGCGGCACAAGCATGTGACTTTATTGGCGCCAAGCGTCAGTGACGTGACAGTCTGTGTGATAGTCACAAAACTGCAAATAAATCAATGCGATGCGAACGCGCGATACGAGTCGACATTCATCGCGCCGATGATCACGTTAATTTTGACCTTGCCATCTGACCTCTGATTTGAATCAGACGTTACACACCGGTGTTGTATAGGTAAAATGTCTCAAGACATACAATGAACTTACAAATCCCTTCCGATTGATCGAGGGCCGGGGTCCGATAAACGCCGACGGAGCACAGAGCTGTACATCTCCTCCCCGCTTGATCGCTCTCGGCTGGGCTAGTGCGTGTCGAATCGCTTCGGGCTAGCGATTGTGAGCGGCCCGTTGCGATCGTCAAAAGAGGGAGCACCTGATGTGTACAGCGAACAGCCTTTCCGGCAATGCCGCGAGGCCTCGGATCCTTCCGTTATTCGCGAGCGTGGTGCTGCTCACACCTGGCGTCGCGCATGCACATGTCAAGTGGTTCGCGAGCTACGACCTGTTTTGCCCGCCTCGCCCACCGCTGCAGGTCTTGTTCGGCGAATATTTTGCGGTCTTCTGCGCGCTGGTGCTGCCGCTGATGTTCGCCGTCGCCTATGTCGATCGATCGCTTGCGTGGAAGCAGTCCTGGCCCCATCGACGCGCCGAGGCATTGACGGCAAGCGTGGCGCGCTACTTTCCTATGCTTCTACGAATCGGCGTCAGTCTGTTCTTCATTTCCCTCGTCATGTTCGGCGGAATCATCCTTACGCCAGAGTTGAAAACAGAGGATGCGTGGGTACGCTGGGTCCAGCTCGCGATCGGCCTGCTCGTCCTGTCGACCCGCACACAGTCGATCGCCGGCTTAGGGATCGTGCTGCTTTATGGCCACGCCGTGAATGCCTACGGGATGTTCCATATGCTCGACTATCCGATCTTTCTCGGCGTCGCGGCTTATCTGGTGCTCGATTCGATCTATCACACGACGCGCCCAGCCCTCGCATTCAATGTATTGCGTATTGCAACCGGCATTACGCTGCTTTGGGCGTCGGTGGAGAAATGGGCATTTCCCGAATGGAGCTTCGCAATCCTTTTCGATCGCCCGGAGATCACGTTCGGATTCAGTCCCGAGCTCTATATGGTCGCGGCCGGTTTCGTCGAGTTCTGCGCCGCGTTCCTGTTGATTACCGGCGCCTTGTCGGGACGCGCGGCCGCCGCGTTGTTACTCGTTTTTTTCCTGTCCGCGATTGCGACATTCGGCCGGGTGGATGCGCTCGGGCATGCCGTCATCATCGTGGTGCTGGTGATGCTGGTACTTGGCGGCAATTCCGTCGCCCCACGCTTCGATGTGCGGTCGGGCCTTGTCATCACTGCTACCACGCATACCGCGATGTTTTTCGGGTTTCTGGTGGCGTTCGTCGCCATGTACTACGGCGGTCATTACTTGAGCTTTCGAATCTGAGCACCTCTCGCATCATGCATGTAACCCCTCAGCTATCGTGCGCGTCATACCCTGACGGATTGCCCATCGCCTAAGCTCACAAGCCGTAACCGGGGGACGATTTCATACCGGCATTTGAAACGTACCCCTAGAGTCGCAGACCTCCTCCCCTTCCCGTTGTCTGCTCATGTTGATAGAAGAGCAAGGCGCGTTCGTGCCCGCTGGTCCAAGCGCTCTGGTGATCGAAGACCACGATCACATTTCTGAGATCATCGAATTCATCCTGATTCGCGAGAAGTTTCGGCCGCAAATCGCGCGCGACGGCCAAGCGGCCGTGGAGATGATCGACGGCATCGCAACCCCTGCGCTGGTCGTGCTCGATCTGATGCTCCCGCATGTCGATGGCTTCGCGCTGCTTGCGCGCATCCGCGCCAGGCGCGGCTGGGAAAAAATTCCAGTCATCGTGATTTCCGCGAAAGCCCAGGAGCAAGACATCGTGCGCGCCCTGGAGGCTGGTGCGGACGACTATCTCGTCAAACCATTCCAGCCAAACGAGCTCAAAGCACGGATCCGCCGACTGCAAAAGCGTGAACCGTGAGCCGTCGCGTTGCCAACTATGCAGCCGCGGCGCTTGTCGCATCGCTCGCTTTCAGCATGTCGTTCGACGCGCACTCGGACGATCTCGCCCTGGATGCCACCCAGCCGATTCACCGACCCATCCCACCCCCTGCGCCGGCCGCCGGCGACGTCACCGAGATCGAAGCCGGGCTAACGCGTGATGTGCTGAACCGCAATTTGTCGGATTGGCATGGTGAGTACCTGGAGATTTCGCGGCGGAACGCCAACCGTCGAGCGTTCTACGGTGGTCTGCGGCAAACGTGCAGGTTCGACCAGAACGATGTGCAGGCCACTGCTGGTGTGTCCGCACCGTGGTCGGCCGCGTGGTCAGGTCTGCTCGAAGTCGCGGTAAGCCCCTCCCACAACGTACTGCCCAGATCGTCCATTCAGACCGAGCTGCATCGCCGACTGCTTCCGGACGTGAACATGCGGCTTGGCTGGCGGCACACGGATTTCGTACAAGGATCCGCGCACCTCGGCACCTTGGCCGCCGAGTGGTACGTCAATGGGATGCGGCTCGAGTACGCCCTGAGCGAGGGACGTGTGACAGGCGGCAGCTTCGCACCGGGTCACCGCCTCCGGCTCGACCGGTACTACGGTGAGCGCAACAGGGTCGGCATCATCGTTGCGCAGGGCTGGGAGGCCGAGCGGGTCGGTCCGGACACCATCGTCGTCTCGCGCGTGCGCAACATAGCGCTCCTTGGCCAGCATGCACTCGACCGTGACTGGTCGCTTTCCTACGAGTTGCTCTGGAACGTCCAGGGCGAGGCGTATTCTCGCCGAGGCGCGCGGGTTGGCCTCCGCCGCTTCTTCTGATCCGATGGCTGGCCTTGCGCTTTCGATCGCGCTCTGTGCGACCGTTCTGACGATCGCGTCCGCCGTCGCGATTGCCGTGCTGCGTGTGGGTTTGCTGCGGCGCGAAAGCGAACGCCTCGTGTTCCTCGCGCGGTGGAAACCCCTGCTCGTCGGGTGCGTGGACGAGCTGCCAGCATTCGTGCCGCCGCTCGCGCGGGCGGAATTTTTTATGTTTCTGGATCTGTGGCTTTCAATACACGAGAGCCTGCGCGGCACCGCCAAGGACCGGCTCAACGCGGTTGCGCGCACCTGCGGCGTCGATCGACTTGCGCGGAACCTGCTGCACCGGCGCTCGGTGCGAGGCCGGCTGTTCGCGGTTGCCGCGCTTGGTCAGCTCGGCGATCAGCAGTCATGGCAATCGATCAGCAGGCGCCGAACGACCAGCTCATTCGCGTGGTGCACCTGCTTAGATTCTGCACCTCGGCCGACGCAGCCCCGACCTTGCACCGCATCCTGCTCGCGAGCGACGACACCGAGCTCACCGCCGCCTCGCTCGATGCCTTGCGTGATCCGGTGGGGCTCGCGATGGCGCGCGCCTTTGCCGAGCACAGTGCTTGGATTGTGCGGGCGCGCTCGGCGATGGCACTCGGTCGACTAGGCGACGCAATCGATGTGCCGATCCTGCAAAAGCTGCTCAAGGATCCGAATTGGTGGGTTCGCTATCGTGCGGCCCAGGCGCTGGTGTCCCATCCTTTCATGACCCGCACCGCCCTCGAGTCAATGCAAGGCTCGATCGGCGATCGATTCGCAGCGGACGTTCTGGGCCAAGCGCTGGCGGAGCAGCCCGGATGAGCGACTGTCTGGCAACGTTGCAGTGGATCTTCCCGTTGTACTTCATCGGATTGAACGGCGGGTATCTCCTGCTCAACCTGCTGGCGATGTTCGGCCTGCCGCGGTATCTGCATTTGCGTTCGCTCGATCACCTGCCCCGCACGTATCGCGGCTTCGAGCCGCCGATCTCGATCATCGTGCCGGCCTACAACGAGATGACGACGATCGGCGCGACGGTACGCTCCCTCCTTCAGCTCGACTATCCGGAGCTCGAGATCATCGTCGTCAACGACGGTTCGCGCGATGACACGCTCGCCGTGATGATGCGCGAGTTTGCGCTGCAGCCGTTTCCCGAGGCGCACTGGCAGCGGCTGCCGGTCGCTGCGGTGCGTGCGATCTATCGCTCCGCGAGCCACGCGCGCCTGCGGGTGATCGACAAGGAGAACGGCGGCAAGGCGGATGCGCTCAACGCCGGCATCAACGCGTCGAGAAATCCACTCTTCTGCGCGATCGACGCCGATTCGGTCCTGCAGCGGGACAGCCTGTGGCGGATGGTGCAGCCGTTTCTGGACGATCCGCGCACGGTGGCTGTCGGTGGCACGGTGCGCATCGCCAACGGTTGCGAGGTTACGGGTGGCGCGCTCACGCGCATCGGCCTTCCCAGGAATCTGCTCGCGTTAGTGCAGATTGTCGAGTACTTGCGCGCGATGCTGTTCGGCCGCTGCGGTTGGAGCCAGTTGAACGCCGTCCTGATCATCTCGGGCGCGTTCGGACTATTCCGGCGCGATACCGTCGTCGAGGTGGGCGGCTATCGGACGACGACCATCGGCGAGGACATGGAGCTGGTGATCCGGATTCACCGCCTGTGCAAGGCGCGAGGCACGCCCTATCGCATCCAGTTCGTCGCCGATCCTGTCTGCTGGACCGAGGCGCCCGAGAGCCTGTCCATGCTGAGAAGCCAGCGCATCCGCTGGCAGCGTGGGCTCGCCGAAAGTCTTGCCGCGAATGTCGGCCTGATGTTCCGCCGCGACGCCGGTACGGTGGGCTGGGTCGCGTTCCCCTTCATGCTTTTCTTCGAGGGACTCGGACCGCTGATCGAAGCGGCCGGATACGCTTTCATGTTGATCGGCTTACCGCTTGGCATCGTTGAGTGGCCCGCGTTCTTCGCCTTCCTCGCGGCCAGTGTCGGCCTGGGCATCCTGCTATCGATCAACGCTTTGCTACTCGAGGAGCTGACATTCCATGTGTACACGCGTCCGCGTGACCTGTTCAAACTTGCGCTCGCCGTCGTAGTGGAAAACGTCGGCTACAGGCAGCTCAACACATGGTGGCGACTGATTGGTCTCTTTAGATGGATGACCGGCAGCCGGCGCCAGTGGGGAACGATCACCCGCACCGGGAACTGGCGTCGCGGGCGGGCAGGCCGCGCGGGCGCGGGGGGGCG
>JANMUI010000256.1:0-4121 GCA_031391405.1 Betaproteobacteria bacterium | reverse complement strand
CTCGTCTGCACTAATCTCACGGCTCAACAGCTTGACTATTTCAAATGCCGTCGGATGAATCGATGACCACCACCGCCCACGCCGACACCTTCGCCCGCGACAATCTCCCGCCGCGCGCGTTGTGGCCAGATCTGATTTTCGATGTTCCGGAGGTCCGATATCCGGAGCGCATGAACTGCGCGGTCGAGCTGCTGGATCGGCAGGTGGCGAGCGGACACGGCGATCGCCCCGCTATTTGGGCGCCGGGGCCGGATGGTCGACCGGCCTTCGCCACCTATCGGCAACTGCTGTCGCGTGCGAACCAGATTGCTCGCGTGTTGCGCGACGACCTGCGCCTTCCAACAGGCACACGCGTGCTGCTGCGCGGTGCCAACAATCCGATGATGGCGGCGTGCTGGTACGCCGTAATGAAAGCCGGCTGTATTGCAGTCGCGACCATGCCGCTCCTGCGGGCGCGCGAGTTGAAAGTCATCGTCGACAAGGCGCAGGTGACCGCCGCGCTCTGCGATTTCAACCTGCGCGAGGAAATGGAAATCGTGCGCGCCCAATGCCCTGAGCTTGCGCAAACGCTGTACTTCAATGACGGCCGCGCGGGTTCGGTCGAGGCGTTGCTTGCAAGCAAGTCCACCGACTTCGAGTATGTCGATACCGCAACCGACGACGTTGCGCTGATTGCATTTACTTCAGGTACGACCGGTCAGCCGAAAGGAACGATGCATTTCCATCGCGATGTCGTGGCGATGTGCGATCTCTTCCCGCGCTCGACATTGAAATGCACCGCCAGCGATGTCTTCTGCGGGACACCGCCGCTTGCGTTCACATTCGGGCTGGGCGGGATGCTTTGCTTTCCTCACCGGCATGGTGCCTCGACCGTGCTGATGGAAAAACTCTCACCGGACCTGTTGTTGAAGACGATCCAGGACTACCAGGCGACCATTGTCTTCACCGCGCCGACATTCTTTCGCATGATGTCAGCGCTCGCCAGCCAATACGACCTCACGTCCCTCAAGAAATCAGTCTCGGCCGGCGAAGCGTTGCCCGATGCGACGCGCCAGCTTTGGAAGCAATCCACCGGCATCGAAATCCTCGATGGACTCGGCTCCACCGAGATGATCCACATTTTCATCTCGCATTCGGAGGAGACGGTCCGACGCGGCGCAAGCGGCCATGCCATTCCGGGGTATCAAGCAACGATCCTTGATGCACATGGCCAACCTTGCCCGCCGGGCACCATCGGTCGACTCGCCGTCAAAGGGCCAACCGGGTGCCGCTATCTCGCCGATGAGCGTCAAAGGCAATATGTCGTGAACGGCTGGAATGTCACCGGTGACGCCTACCTGATGGATGCTGACGGCTACTTCTTTTATCAGGCGCGCACCGATGACATGATCATCTCCGCGGGCTACAACATCGGCGGCCCGGAGGTGGAGGCGGCGCTGCTTGAACATCCGTCAGTCGCCGAATGCGGCGTTATCGGCAAACCCGACGATACCCGCGGCATGATCGTGAAGGCATACGTAGTGCTCAAACCGGCGCATGCAGGCGATGCCGCGATGGTCGAGACGCTGCAGACCCACGTCAAGAACATCATCGCGCCCTACAAGTATCCGCGCGAAATCGAATTCATGGCAAGCCTGCCGCGTACCGAGACGGGCAAGCTTCAGCGCTTCAAGCTACGGGAGATAGCTGCCGGTTGATCCGCCCGTTGAATCATGCGATCACGACAGTAACCCACCGTCGATGTTGTAAATTCCGCCGTTGACGAACGAGGCGTCCGCGCTGCAAAGGAACGCGACCAACGCGGCGACTTCTTCCGGCGTCCCATAGCGACCCATCGGGATACGCGCAATGAAGCGTTCATGGGCAGCTTGCGGATTCTGCGGATTGAAGCGCTCGTCGAGTTGCTTGCCCATCGGCGTGTCGATCGGCGCGGGGCACACCGCGTTGACGCGAATGCCGTGGCGCGCGAGCTCGATCGATCCGGTCTTGGTCATCCCGATAACCGCGTGCTTGCTGGCGGTGTAGGCCACCAACCCGGGCGACGCACGCATGCCGGCGATCGATGCGGTGTTCACGATCGAGCCACCGCCCCGCTTCATCATGACCGGCGCGACATGCTTCATCCCGAGCCATACCGCTTTGACATTGACCGCAAACACGCGGTCGAACATTTCCTCCGAGTATTCGATCAGCGGGCGCACGTCGCCGAGGATGCCGGCGTTGTTGAAGAAACAATCGATGCCACCGAGCTTGTCGGCGGTCGTCGCGACATAGCGTTCGATATCAGCGGGCTTGGTGACATCCGCCGCGATGGCGAGTGCCTTGCCCCCTGCCGCCTCGATTACGCCGACGCATCCTTTCAGATCGGCGCCCGGCAGATCGACAATTGCAACGCGCGCGCCTTCCGATGCGAACCGGATAGCGGCAGCACGTCCGATGCCTTGCGCGCCGCCGGTAATCAACACCGCCTTGTCCTGAAATCGCATGTCCTTCCCCTCGTTCACCGATCACGCGGCCGCAACAGCCGCCTAGTCGAGCTTCGCGCCGCTATCTTTCACCACCTTCGCCCACTTCTCCAGATCGGCGTGCATGAACTGGCGAAAGGCTTCGGGCGTGCTACCCACCGGTTCCGCGCCATCGGCGATGATTCGATCGCGTACATCCGGTTGATTGAGGATCTTCACCAGCTCCTCGTTCAGGCGCGCGACAATCGGGCCCGGCAACTTTGCCGGTCCGATGACGCCGTACCACCCGACCACCTCGAATCCAGGCAGGCGTTCCGCAACGGCAGGCAGATCGGCAAGCGCAGCGATGCGCTTCGGCGTGGTCACGGCAATTGCCCGCAACTTTCCGCCACGCGCGAGGGCTTGCGAGGCCTGCATGCCGGCGAACGAGAATTGATATTGCCCGGCAACCAGATCCATCAACGCAGGCCCCATTCCCTTGTACGGGATGTGCTCGGCCTTCACGCCGGTCATCAGTTTGTAGAGCTCACCAGCGAGATGCCCGCCACTACCGTTGCCGGCTGAACCGTAATTGAGGGCGCCTTTGAAGTTTTTCGTCCAATCGATGAAACCCTCGAGATCCTTCACCGGTGCGGACGGATTCACCACCAGCATGAGTCCGGCGGTCGTGAGCTGGGTGATCGGCGTGAAGCTGTTCACCGCGTGGTAGGGCAGCTTGGGATTCAGCGCGGCGTTGACCGTGTGCTGATGGTAGGCGAGCAGTAGCGTGTAACCATCGGGCGCCGCATTTGCGGTGATCTCCCCGGCGATGACACCCGAGGCACTCGCACGATTTTCCACCAGCTCGTTCTGCTTGAACACATCGGCCAAGCGGGCACCGATCACGCGCGCCAGAATGTCGGTCGTGCCGCCTTGTGCCGCTGGGGTCATGAGCCGGATCGGACGAGTCGGATAGTCCTGCTGTGCGTACGCCGATGCCAACGAGACGACGTGCAGCGCAATCGCGATCGACCCGCCGACGAGCGTGATCAATGAGCGGCGCATCGAATGGAGCATGTTCACGTGCTTCTCCTCCTTTCCCTCCGCGTCCTCCGTGTCGAATTTCTGCGTGGCATCAGCCGCTTGAAAGCTGCACAAGTACGCCAGCCTGCGTCATCCGCTCGACTTCCTGTGCAGAGTATCCCAGCTCGCCAAGGATCGAAGCATTGTGTGCGCCCAACTGCGGCGCCATCGACGAGATGCCCGCCGGCGTCCGGTCGAATCGTGCCGCGGGTCGCGGTTGGCGCACCTTCGCACCGCCCTCGAGATCGTGGATCTCGAGAAGCTTGTTTTCCCGGACCTGCGGATCGTCCAGCAATTCAACGCGACTAAGGATCGGCGCACACGGGACACCCGCGCGATCGAGTTTTTGCAGGAGCTCGGCCGACGGCCACTTCGCGATTTCCGTTCGCTGCAATGCGCGCCGCTCTGCGCTATTTTGCGTACGCAACGAAACGGTCTTGAAGCGCGGTTCATCGATCAAGTCCGCGCGTTCAAGGGAGCGACAGAGGCCAGCCCATTCGGCATCGGAGACGGCGCTTGCGGTGATATAGCGGTCGAGCGTCTTGTAGACCATGTCGCCGATGATCTGTCCCTTGGCCGGATCGACTTCCTTCC
>JANMUI010000791.1:0-1782 GCA_031391405.1 Betaproteobacteria bacterium | reverse complement strand
GCGAGTTTCGCCGCCGCGCGAATCGCATCTGCACTCGGCGCCTCGTAGAGACAATACGTTTTCTTCTTGTCAGCGCTTAGGAACGAATAGAGCCACCTGACGCCCGAGTCGTCATTGATGCGCTTGACCTCATCCGCGGCGTGTTTGGTCACTTCCAATTGCTCGGCGAAGTTGCGTTCGATGATGAAGAGGGGCATGAAGGTTCCTTTCCTGGGGCGCGGTGTAGCCCAAGTCGGGAACCTACTACGAAATCGCAGGACCGGAAAGAGATTTCCCAGCCCTGCGATTTGCCGAACGGATTCCTAGCCCCAGCGGGGTTGCTCATCCGGGTTGATGCCAAGCGACATCTTGCCGACCAGCTCATGGGTCAAGGCCGAATTGGCCGGGTGGAATCGACCTGCACGCGCATCCCGGAAAATCCGCTCCAGCTCGCTCTTCTTGAACATGCCGAAGCCCCCGGAAAGCTCCATCGCCTTGTCGACGATCTGCCACGCCGATTCGACCGCGTGATACTTCGCCGCGACGATCTTGATCGGCCATGCGCCGCCGTGATCGACCCCGGTTGACCAGTCGGCGGCGACGCGATCCAGATGCGCTGATATCGCTTCAAGGCGGATGACCATGTCGGCCACGCCGTGCTGCACTTCGGCGTGATAGGCCATCGATCGGGTAAGCCCCAGCGACGACTTTGACTTAAGCGTGGGCATCACCACATCGATGGCGCGATGCGCCAGCCCACAATAGACGTTGCCAAAGCCGATCAGCCCCCAGGCGAAGATGCCCAGCACGAACAGGTCGACACCCGCGGCGCCGGCCGGGACGATGCGAGCAATGTATTTGTCGGGGACGAACACGCCCTCGAGGATGGTGTCGTCGCTGCGGGTCGCGCGCATGCCGAGCGTGTCCCAGGTTTCGACGATCTTGTACCCCTTGGCATCGCGCGGGATGAAGCCGTGGATGATCTTCGGTGCGGCCGGATTGCTGGTATCCATGCCGTGCACACCAAGGCGCGTCCAAATAGGCGTCAGGCTGCCAAACGCTTTCCGTCCGGTGAACCGATATCCGCCGTCGACGCGCTCGGCCTTCGTCGTGGACAGCAGCAGTGGAATATCGTTGCCGGCTTCCGCATGACCGGCCGCGAATATCTCGCCTTTGGATGCTTCGCGCAGCATCCATTCGAGCGACTTGTCGCCCGAGCGCCACACATCCGCGGCGACGCCCAACCAATAATTGTGCATGTTGAGGCCGAGCGCGGTGGCCTGCGCGTAGTAAGCAAGGAGGCGAGTTTCCTGCGCCGATTCGGCCAACGTCCAGCCAAGACCACCCAATTCCTTGGGAATGGGCCCAACCAGATACCCGGCTTTCTTCAGCTCTTCGAAGTCTTCCGTGAAGAACTTGTTGTCGCGGTCATACGCGGATGCACGACTTGCGCAACGGGCCAGCAGGTCATCCGTGAGGATTGAGGCGCGTGTTTCTGGCATGGTGTTCTCCTTGGTGGTTGGTCTGACTTCGGCTGCTTTAGGCGGACCGACCCGATCAGTCGATTCGCCTGCTACATCGCCACGATCCGCCCGTGCGGCAACGAACCACGGCGCATCTTGAATTCAGCAATAGGGCAGCGGGGCACGGCGCAGATCGATCCGCTGATCGGTGTGCGATGCATGCGAGTGGGCCCGTGATGCACGAATGGCGAGGCTTATTCGGTCAGCGACGGCGCGCAACGGACGAGACCACCATGGCGAACGGTCGACCGCCATCCGATACGTCGATGGCTCGAACGCG
>JANMUI010000208.1:0-3655 GCA_031391405.1 Betaproteobacteria bacterium | reverse complement strand
GTAACCTTGCCGCCTTCGAGCCGCACCAGAATCTCGGGTGAAGCGCCGACGACATGAAATTCGCGCAGGTTGAAATAGAACATGTAGGGCGAGGGATTGAGCGTGCGCAAGCATCGGTATAGCGCGAGCGGTTCGGCCGCGAACCGGCGCGACAGACGCTGCGAAATCTGCACCTGCATCACATCGCCGTCGTGGATGTAGCGCTTGGCCTTTGCCGCGGCGCGCAGGTAACTCGCCTCGCCGAAGTTGGATTGCGCCTGGTGGGCGACGACAGGCAGGTGCGCGGGAATTTCAACCGGGCGGCGCAGCGCCGCAAGAAGTTGCTTCAGCCGCTCGCGACCATAGGTGAACGCAAGCGGATTGCGGGGATCGGCGAACACGACGAGGTAGAGCTTCCCCGCGAGATTGTCGACGATCGCGACTTCCTCGGAGAGCAGCAGCAACGCGTCAGGTGTGCCCAGCGGATCCGGCTTCGCAGACTTACGGTCGAGCTTGGGTTCGATCCAACGAACAATGTCGTAGCCGAAGTAGCCCACCAAGCCGCCGCAAAAGCGTGGCAACCCAGGTAACGGCGCGACCTTGAACCGGCCCAGGTACTGGCGGACGAAGTCGAGAGGATCGGCGACTTCCGTCTCTTCGGTCAGCGCTTCCCCATGCATCACCGCGACATGCCGGCCGCGAATCACGATGCGACTGGCAGACGGCAGACCGATGAATGAATACCGTCCGAAACGTTCACCACCCTGAACCGATTCGAGCAGATACGAGTACGGTTGGTTGGCAAGCTTGAGATAGATCGACAGCGGCGTATCGAGATCGGCGAATGTCTCGAGCACGATCGGAATACGGTTGTAGCCCTCGCGCGCGAGGCGCCCGAATTCGGCTTCGTTCATGGTGCTGCTCCGGGTATTACCGGGTCTGGGAGACCCGCTTGATCGAGAGGCTGATCCGTTAGATGCGCACGGTCAGCACGAAGGTGCGAACGCCTCTAGCGGCGCCACCAGCGCCAGCAGTTGCCGGCCTTCAAGTTCTCGATCGATCGGAACAACACGGAGTGGACTTTCCTGATCCTGGTGCAAGGCGCAATTTGCCCTGCAAGCGGGCGCAGTCTAAAACGATCGGCGCGGCAATGCAATAAAAAAGCCGGGCAAGGTCGCCCGGCTTTTTGCTGACGCCTCTGCCGTCAGAACGACAAGGAGTACTGCACCGACAAGATGTCGGCCTTGTTCTTGAAGGTGCCGGTTAGTTGACCCGCCGCGCCTTGGGAATTGTTGATATTCGCGTCCTTGATGAATTCATGCGCGTAGCCAACATCAAGGATGCTCGTCTTCGTCGGCTTGAATTGAACACCGAATGCGAGCCAGGTGCGGTCTTGATCAGGAAGCCGCGAAGTCCGGTCGACATCATTGGTGGGCGTCTTATCGAGTGCGACGCCGACGCGGAGCTTCGTCTGCGGATTCAACTTGTAATTCGCCCCGATCGCATAGCGCCATGTGTCATCCCAATTCAATGGCAGGGTGCTAAGCGTGGATCCCGACGCTCCCGGCAAGCCAGGAAGTGTCGTAGCAGTGGACGTGCGGATCACCTCCAACTGCTTCACTGAGCTCCATCCGGTCCATGTGATGTCACCCATCAGTTCCAAGTTTCCCAGCGTCTGAAAAACGCTCAATGAAGCGCTGTCCGGCACTTCAAGGTCCGCTCGGACATCGCCGTTAGCGACACCCGCGACGCTAAACCCCACCGTGCCTTCGAGCTGATACTTGATCTTTGAGCGATAGTGCGCACCGATGCGCGTGGTGGGCGACGCTTGAATCATCAGGCCCAGGTTGTAGCCGTAACCGATATCGTCAGCGCTCAACGTCGAGATCCCGGCTCCGCCCGCAGAGTTGGTCAACTCGGCTTCGATCCGCTGTACGCTCACCCCGCCGCCGATCGACACCATGTTGTTGATCTTGTAGGCGACCGAAGGGTTGATGTTGACGGTCTTGATCTCGGACTTGAGGGCGGTAAATTGTCCGCGCCAGCCGCTTTCGTACTCGGTCTTGAGGCCGAACGGCACATTGAGCGCGAGTCCAAAACTCAAACTGGGGTTGATGGCTATCGTGAAAAAGCCATTGGGCACAAACGCCCAGTCGCCCCCGTCGCCGCCTTCACCCGTTCCAATCGGTGAGGTCGAGCCGTTGTTCTGGAACTTGAACGACGGTTTGAGCACGTGCAGTGCGCCCGCGACCTGCCTGTCTGGCAGCAGCGTCATCAACGCGGGGTTGTACCAGGCCACGCTCGCATCGTCTGCCGCGGCTGCGCCGCCGGCAAAGGCGTTACCTGTGCCGCTGCCGCTTTGCGTGCCGATCGCGAAACCTCCTGCCACCGCACTCGATGCCAATCCGGCCAATGCCGCACCGACGGCCAACGAGACCACAGTCTTTGGATTCTTCATGATGCGTCTCCTTTTGTTGTTGAGAGGCGACTGCAGCATCCGCTTCGCGCGGACACCTGAAGACCATATTACTCTCCGCCAATATTTCTGCAACGGCGCTGTGACCCTACAACACCTTCCCCGGATTCATGATCCCGAGCGGATCGAGCGCAGCCTTGATCCGGCGCATCATCGACATTTCCGCCGGCGACTTGTAGCGGAGGATTTCATCGCGCTTCGCAGCGCATCGTTCGTGGTCGCGATGAAGTCGGCGATCGCGGAGGCCGCCATCGAATACTCCCGTATCCCGTTACTCACGGGTGTCTGAAACATTATGTCTGGCAAGCATAATGTTTGTCTGGCATCAAGTCAGCGGGTACACTGGCGGCCGTGAACATGGCATTCGTCAATCGGGACGCAGAGCTGCGCGAGCTGGACGCTGCAGCGAAGCGCGGCGGGCTGTTGGTGGTGTTTGGCCGTCGGCGCATCGGCAAGACGCGGCTGCTGCGGCAGTGGCTTTCCGCCCGCGACGGCCTGTACAGTCAAGCCATTGAGGCGCAGCGAGATTTGCAGATTCAGCAGGTCTTCGCCGACCTCCGCCCGCAACTCGAAACACAGATTGCCCCCAAGACCTGGCCGGAGTTGCTCGAAATCCTCGCGCTGCAAAAGCGGCGTTGGGTGTTGTGCCTGGACGAATTTCCCTACCTGACGGCGGTGGACGCGTCGCTGCCGAGCCAGTTGCAGAAATGGCTGGACCATTCTCTGCCGCGCGGGTGCCTGCTGATTGTGGCGGGTTCAAGCACCCGCATGATGAACGATCTCTTCCTCCACCGGGCGGCGCCGCTTTACGGCCGCGCACGCAAGCTCCTTCATGTCCGTCCGATGGACTACCCCGCGTTTTGCGACGCCTGCGATCTTCGGCCCGGCGACCCGGATTCGTTCGAGAAGTTCGCCTGCGTCGGCGGCATCCCGAAGTATTGGGAGTTCGTCGAAGCGGGACAGGATGCGGTGGCGCTCGCGGAATCGCTCTACTTCGATTACGCGCCCTACATGGAACAGGAGCCGCAGCGACTCCTGCGCGACGAAGGCGTCATCGGCCTGAACGCCGTCGCTGTGCTGCAGGCCGTGGGACGCGGTGCCGAGCGACCCTCGGAAATAGCCACCCGGCTCGGCACGGCGCAGACGAACCTATCGCGCCTGCTCCAGCAGTTGCTCGACGCTTCCGTCTTGACGCGCGAG
>JANMUI010000206.1:0-22867 GCA_031391405.1 Betaproteobacteria bacterium | reverse complement strand
AAGCGGCCGAATCGGCGCGCGCGTTTCGGCATGTTCAAGGCGGCGATGGTGGGCACCGGTTTCCTCAACCGGCTGAAGCTGGGACTGGACCATGTGTGCCGCCATGGTGGTGTGTTTCACCTCTGGGGCCACTCGTGGGAGTTTGGGCACTTTGACGGCTGGCCGATGCTGGAATCGTTCCTGCAGTACGCCGCCGAACGGGTGCCTCCCGCCAGTCGCGTTTTCAATGCCGACCTCTTGAGTACCGCGAGGCGCGCTTCGCATGGTGCGCCGGTCGCCTTAGCCGCATAGTCGCCAATTGCGTGGAACCCGGCTCAAGTGCCGGGTTCCACGCGCTTGCGCCAGCGTCAGCCGAAGGGCGGAGCGGGCGCTGCGCCTCGGAGCGATGCGATAGCTTGCTCGGCGGTAAGCGGGTTGATCGGCAAGGCGTGTCGTGCCCACCAGCGCGCGCCGAGCGGGGCGGTAGACGGTGTCACATACTCCGGTCCTGCGTAGTCGTCGAGTGGCGGGTCGTAGATGTAATGGAGCCACACCCGTTGACGTGCCAGCTCGATCCGAAGCGATTCTCGATCAGCCACCAAAAGCGGAATGCGGAACAGTGGCACGGCCTGTCCATCGCGCGCACCTGGTGCGATCAATCCCGGAAGCGCTTCGCGAATGCGTTCGACCATCGCAATCCGCCGTTCGCGGTCGCGAGGCATGCTACGCAGCCGATCGAGAATGAAGTCCAGGTCGCGCTCCGAGAAGTTGACGCGGTAGGCGTGCTTGTCCACCCGCGTCCACGATTCGAATGGATCGAGGCCGGGGCTTGCGGCGATGGCCGCTGCGAGCTCGGTAGCGCGAAGCGCCATGCGATGGCCGGTCGATCGGTCGGGATTGGCCTGGGTTGCCGATTCCCGCCTGCGTCGAAGGGCCCCGAGGACCCCGACCGTCTCGAGCAGGGCCCGAATAGGCGGCTTCACAGCGTCGGCAAAGCGGCGCCGAGCGCTCCGTGCGATGACCAGTTGGTCGCGCAAGCGTAGTAATCCGGCACGGGCGCCCGCATCGGCGACTGCAAGAATGCCGCCCTGGTACGCGTCCACATGTTTCGAGAGACTAAATGCCGCCGCAGTGCCGAAGGTGCCGATGGGCCGCCCGTTGACCTCTGTCTGGATCGCGTGCGCGGCATCTTCGATCAACGGAATGCCATGCTCCGCACACTTGTCGCGTAGGGCCTCGACCCGGTCTGGAAGTCCGTATAGGTTGGTCGTGAGAACCCCTTTGACCTGCCGCCACGTCTCGCCGGGGATTGCATCAACGTCGATATTTCCGTCGAGCGGGGAAATGGGCGCCGCGACCGGCCGGAGCCCTGCCGCGAGGACGATGAACAGAATGACATCATCGTTGTTCGGGGACATGAGCAACGCATCGCCTTTGGACAAGAACGTGCGCAGCGCGCAATACACCGCCATCCGTCCGGAAGGCATCAATATGCATTCGCGTTGCACGCGTTCGGCGACGAATTGCTCGATCGTGCGCTCGAGCCGCTGACTCATTGCTTGTCTTTGGCCTCGGTGACGGCGCCGTCGCTTTCGCTTGAATCGATCGCGGCGCCGGTTGGCTTGGAAGGCTTGCCACCGTAGACCAGGTGCCTGATGAATTCGACTGCCTGGGTTCCGCGCTTTGATTGTTTCAACGGTTCGACCACGCGCTTGCGCAAACGGAGGAGGCGCCCGTTGATTCGTTGCACAGCTCGACCGAAGGCCAGTACGGCGCATCCGCGTGCCGACACACCGGCGTCCCAGGCCACCGTTTGGCGTGTCTGATCAGTCCAATCGAACTTGTAGTCTTCCGTCCCGCGCAGGAAATCAAACTCCCTGATGCCCTGCCCGAAGCAATACTGTATGGCATGGCCAAGCAGTATTTTGGCGACATGAAACTGCCGGAACGCCGGATCCCAACCGGGTTGATAAAAGAACAGTCGCCCATCGAACAGGAAGCAGTAGCAGGCGGCGACGGGTCGATCGTCGCATCGCAGGACGAAGATCCGCACGCCGTCCTGCGCGGCAAGCGCTGCCGCGACGCCTCGATGGAATCTGCGACTCGTTTCATTGTCGAACCCGCTGACATCATCATTCTTGATCGTCCACCGCTTCGCATGTAAGGCGAAGAGCTCGTCAATGGCGACGGCAACCTCATTGGGCGTTCGCGCCACATGAAAGGTGACGGCATGGTGCTCCGCCAATCGGCGGCCGAAGAGGCGCACCTTGTAGCGATGCTTCTGCGACACGGTCTTGAAGTAGGCCTCGAACGTTCCCACTGTCGTGACATATGGGCAGATGTTCCATGTGCGGCGCTGATAGGCAATGCCGGTTGCTTCACTCCACTTGGCAAGCGCCGGCAAGAGCAAGGCTTCCTCGGCGAGATCAGTGAATTGAATGATGTCGAATTCGGACCGGCGCGCGTTCAGGGCATCGAGAAGCGCCGAAGTGATATGCCGGCGATCGTTTGCATCGACAATGATGTCCAGGTGCTCGGGCGCTTCGTTCGCTGTTCCGGCGATCCGAAGTATCCGGTACGAGAACGGACCGATCCCCACCGTTTCCAATTCCAGTGGGAGCACCCCGCAGAGTTTTCCCGCCGGGTCACGTGCCGTCAGAATAAAGAGTTGCCGCTTTCCGGACAAAGACCGGAGCAATCGCCACCACGTCGAAATCCATTGGTGGGCAA
Source organism: Betaproteobacteria bacterium (assembly GCA_031391405.1). GTDB lineage: Bacteria > Pseudomonadota > Gammaproteobacteria > Burkholderiales > SG8-39 > SHXR01. The sequence goes on along the minus strand of JANMUI010000206.1, from coordinate 20,158 downwards.
GAAAGGCGTTACTGTGGAATGCGCGCTTGAGCAGGTCGCTCCACTCGACCGACAACGCTTCGAATTGCGTTGCATCAGTGCAGAGGACAATTTGATAGAGCGCGCACGCGCCCAATGATTGATTGGCTGCGATCGGGCCGGATCGCAATACTGCGTCGTTCACGGCCCGGTCAGCCACGCTGGATTGAATATTCATTACTTCTGGTGCCCGCCAGGATTGTCTTTTGGGCCCCTTATCGGCGCCCACTGTTTTCGAATGAAATGCATTCCCACCTTTGAAAGTGAAGCTCACACAAACCTGACGGCGGCCACAGGAATCGGAGCCTCGATAACCTTGGCGTTTCAACCCTTGACCGACGATGCCTGTCCGGATCAGCAACGCCCCGCGAACCACACGATCGTAATCCCTCCACGCTACTGAACTTCCGAATGCGTCTGTGAAAATTGGCTACAGGCGTCTGTGCGCCCGCAAAGGCATGCCTCATGTCGGATTCGTCACGTACGCCGTTCCGAAAGGTTTTCTTTCGACCCGAAAATGGAAGCTCATCGCGGTGACGAACTCCGAGGCGACCGGCAAGGCGATGGCCCCTCCCGATGCGCAAATCGTCGCGGACGTGGTGCCGGGTTGCGAAGCAATGCCGGTGTGGATGGCAATCGGCGCGCCCGCCAACTTACCGCGTCCGATCGTCATGCCCCTGCACGAGGCTATCGCGAAAGCGCAAGCCGAATGTCGTCGCGCGCTACGCGGAGGACAAGCAGGTTGACCTCGCGAACACACCGGAGGTGTTCGAGCGGCGTCGCGAGCGGTGCCGTGGGCGCGGGGATGAACACCATCCTGCAAACGGGCCGTGGTAGTGTCCGGGTGATGAAGCCACTTTGTCGGTCTTACTTGAACTTGAACGCGGCGGCACGCAAGCTCGGTGCGCAACGCGTGCTCTGACCTGAGGATTTCACGATGTTGAACGGCAAGACAGCATTGGTTACCGGCTCGACCAGCGGGATCGGCCTGGGCGTTGCGCTATGTCTCGCGCGCCGTGGCGCGAACATTGTTCTCAACGGCTTAGGCGACGCCGAAGCGCCCAAGGCGCAGGTTGCAGCGCTCGGTGTCAAGGTCGCCTACCACGGCGCGGACATGAGCAAGCCCACCGAGATCGAGGCGATGATGACCTATGCCGAAAACAATTTCGGCGGTGTCGATGTGCTGGTCAATAACGCCGGCATCCAGCACGTCGCCAATGTCGAGGATTTTCCGGTTGATCGGTGGGACGCGATCATTGCGATCAACTTGAGTGCAGCGTTCCACACAACGCGGCTCGCGCTCCCGGCGATGAAGGCGCGCGACTGGGGCCGCATCATCAATATCGCGTCGGTACACGGGCTGGTGGCATCGGCGCAGAAGTCGGCCTATGTCGCGGCCAAGCACGGGATCGTCGGCTTCACCAAGGCTACCGCGCTCGAGACCGCGACGACGGGTGTCACCATCAACGCTATCTGCCCAGGCTGGGTGCTGACTTCATTGGTGCAAAAACAGATCGACGCGCGCGCAGCCAATGAGGGCATGCCGGTCGCCCAAGCCAGCCGGGAGTTGCTTGCGGAGAAGCAGCCCTCATTGCAGTTCACGACACCAGAGCAGATCGGGGAGCTGGCGGTGTATCTGTGCTCGCCGGCTGCCGACAACGTCCGCGGCGTGGCGTGGGCTGTCGATGGCGGCTGGACCGCGCAGTAGGCGAAGGGTGGCGGCCGACGTCATCGCTCCTAATATAGGCGCGGTGATGGATGCGGCCGCCATTGGCCGTGCACCCATGAGATGCGCTTATGGTTGCACCACGACGCGACCCCGGATTCGACCCCCTTTGAGGTCGGCCAACACCTCATTGACATCGGCGAGCGGGCGCGTTGCCACAGGCAATGCCGGCAATGTGCCGGACCGCGCGATCTTCATCAGCTCGTGCATTTCGGCGAGACTGCCGACGTAGGAGCCGGTGATCGTTGCGGCTTTCATGGCGACCATGGCGGGCGCAATCGGCGACGATCCGCCGAATAGCCCGACGACGATCAATTTTCCGCCCTTGCGAAGGACGTTGAAGCCAAAGTTGAAGGTAGACCCCGCACCGACGAAGTCGATCGCTGCCGCGACCCCGCCGCCGCTTGCCTTCAAGAGCGCTCGTATGGCACCGTCCGCATTCGGATCGATGACATCCGCGGCACCGGCTTGTCGTGCAGTCTCCCACTTGCTTTGGTCGATTTCGGCGACGATCGGCGCGACACCGCACAAGGTCTTCGCCAGACGAATGCCGGAGAGACCGACGCCGCCCGCGCCAATGATGAGTAGCGGATCGCCCGCGCCGAGCTTCCCGGCCTTCTTGAGCGCGCCCGCCGCGGTGAGGCCGGAGCATGCGTAGGTACAGGCCTGCTCTTCGGGTAGCGGATCGAACGCGAGCAGATACTTCGAATCGGGCACGACCGTGTACTCGGAGAAGCCGCCATCGCGATTGATACCCATCGCGCGGGGCGCACTGCAGAGTTGTTCATCGCCTGCCTTGCACAACGAACAGGCGCCGCAACCGATCCAGGGATAGACCACGCGCCGATCGCCCACCTTGACGCCGCTCGCATTCGGGCCCAACGCGGAAACCGTGCCGACGATTTCGTGACCTGGTGTTCGCGGCAAGGCCATTGCGCGCGTCATGTCGACCTTCTTGCCATCGCCCAGGTCAAAGTATCCGTCCTGCAGATGCAGGTCGCTATGGCAGACGCCACAGCCGGAAATCTTCAAGAGAATTTGACTGCCCTCGAGCTTCGGCGTATCGCCGATCACGTCGCCGAGCGGTTGGCCGAATTGTTGGATTTGAAAGCTGCGCATCGGAGCGATCTCCTTTGGGGGCGTTGAGGGCGGCCATCATGCCGGACTTGGCATCGTCCGGCTCGTCGTGGAAATAGTCCAGCGATTTCGCCAGGGCGCGACGCAGCGGTGTCGACGTAACAGATCGCCTCCAGGTCCGGTTCACGTTCGGGTTCAAACCTCGTTGGACAAGACGAGGCGTTGCCATGGGGGACCTAATAACGCAGAATGCCGCCACCGATCACCCGATGTTCAATATGGCCGACGATATCATTCTTGAGACGCGCGGGCTCACCAAGGAGTTCAAGGGGTTTGTCGCTGTCAATGACGTCGATCTCAAGGTGAGGCGTGGGAGCATTCACGCGCTCATCGGGCCCAACGGCGCGGGCAAGACCACTTGCTTCAACCTGCTTACGCACTTCCACGAACCGACACGCGGGCGGATTCTCTATAACGGTCGCGACATCACCGGATCCAACCCGGCGACGATCGCGCGTATGGGCCTGGTGCGCTCGTTCCAGATCTCCGCGGTGTTTCCGCACCTCACCGTTCTTGAGAACGTGCGCATTGCGCTCCAGCGCAAACGCGGCAATTCGTTCGACTTCTGGCGTTCCGAGAAGATTCTGAATGCGTTCGACCAGCGTGCGCGCGAGTTGCTCGATGCAGTGGGGCTTCCATCTTTCGAGAACGCGATTGCGGTCGATCTGCCGTATGGACGCAAACGCGCACTCGAGATCGCGACGACGCTCGCCATGGACCCCGAGCTGATGCTGCTCGACGAGCCCACCCAGGGCATGGGTCACGAGGACGTCGACCGGGTCACGCAACTCATCAAGAAGGTGGCGCAAGGCCGGACCGTCTTGATGGTCGAACACAATATGAGCGTGGTCGCCGGGATTTCGGATCGCATTACCGTCCTGCAGCGCGGCGCGATTCTCGCGGAAGGGCCGTACGCGGAGGTTTCGAAGAATCCCGATGTCATGGAAGCCTATATGGGGACGGAGCATGACTGAGCCGGGAAGGCCCGCGCCCGGCGCGGTTGCGCCACGAATCGAGCATCGCGAGGCGCTCGCGATCAGCGGCCTCAATGCGTGGTACGGCGAATCGCACATTCTGCACGGCGTCGATCTCACGGTGCATCGGGGTGAGGTGGTCACCTTGCTCGGACGCAACGGCGCCGGTCGAACGACGACCTTGAAATCGATTCTCGGGCTGGTCGGCAGGCGATCCGGCTCGATCAAGGTGAACGGCGTCGAGGTAATCGATGCCCCGACCCACAAGATCGCCCACCTTGGCATCGGCTACTGCCCGGAAGAGCGAGGAATTTTCGCGAGCCTCTCTGCCGAAGAGAACCTCCTGCTGCCCCCTGAAATCGGCAAGGGTGGACTCTCGATCGATGAAATCTACAAGATGTTTCCGAATCTGAAGGAGCGGCGAGCAACCAGCCAGGGGACACGCCTCTCGGGCGGGGAGCAGCAAATGCTCGCGATGGCGCGCATACTCAGAACGGGCGCGGAATTGTTGTTGCTCGATGAGATCACCGAAGGCCTCGCGCCGGTCATTAAACAGACGCTCGGCCGCGTGATTCGCGATCTGAAGGAGCGCGGCTTCACGATCGTCCTGGTGGAGCAGAACTTTCGCTTCGCCGCGCCCCTCGCTGATCGCCACTATGTCATGGAGAATGGGAGGATCGCCGAATCGTTTTCGGCGCATGAGCTCGAATCAAAGCAAGACACGCTGCACACGTATCTCGGCGTGTGACGGAAACAGCGTGTGACAGACATTTTATCTCGGCGTGTGACCGACATTTTTTCTCGGCGCGTGATGGACATTTTATCTCGCCGTCTAGCGACACATCGTCTCAAATAAGGAGTCAAGAAATGTTGAAGCAAGCTACTCTCGCCGCCGCAGTCGCCCTGGCGCTCGCGGCCGGCGTCACGCACGCCCAGATCTCGGGCAACGTCGTCAAGATCGGGGTTCTCAATGATCAATCGAGCCTTTATGCCGATCTGACCGGCCAGGGATCGGTGGTTGCGGCACGCATGGCGGTCGAGGATTTCGGCGCCGAAAAGAAAGGGATCAAGGTCGAAATCATCTTCGCCGACCACCAGAACAAGGCCGACGTCGGCTCGCAGATCGCGCGCAAGTGGTATGACGCCGAGGGTGTGGATGCGATCGTCGACACGCCCAACTCCGCGGTGGCGCTCGCCGTCAACCAGATCACACGCGAGAAAGGCAAAGCCTTCATCGTATCGGGCGCGGCTACCGCGGATCTCACCGGCAAGGCCTGCTCTCCGAACACCGTGCACTGGACCTACGACACCTGGATGCTCGCCAATGGCACCGCCAACGCCATCATGAAAACAGGCGGGGATTCCTGGTACTTCCTCACCGCCGACTACGCGTTCGGCCATGCGCTGGAGCGCGACACCGAAGCGGTGGTGACCAAGATGGGCGGCAAGATTCTCGGAAAGGTCCGCCATCCGCTCAATACGCAGGATTTCTCTTCGTTCCTGCTGCAGGCGCAAGCCTCCAAGGCGAAGATCATCGGGCTCGCGAACGCCGGTGGCGACACGACCAATGCGATCAAACAGGCGGCTGAATTCGGCATCGGCAAGGGCGGCCAGAATCTCGCCGGCCTCCTGGTGTTCCTCACCGACATTCACGGATTGGGACTCGACAAGGCGCAGGGCCTGATTTTTACCGAGACGTTCTACTGGGACCAGAACGACGCGTCACGCGCGTTCGCAAAGCGCTTTGCCGCGCTCAACAAAAACATCCACCCGACCATGATCCACGCGGGTGTCTACTCTGGTGTGCTGCATTACCTGAAAGCGATCGAGGCACTGAAAGGCGACGACGGCACCAAGGTCATCGCGAAGATGAAGGAATCACCGACCGACGATCCGCTCTTCGGCAAAGGAACGATCCGTGCCGACGGACGCAAGATCCATCCGGCGTACCTCTTCGAAGTGAAGAAGCCGGCGGAATCGAAGGGACCGTGGGATTACTACAAGACCCGCGCCACCATCCCGGCCGACCAGGCATTTCGCCCGGTGGATCAGGGTGATTGCCCGCTCGTGAAGAAATAGACTTTCCAGCTGGGAATCTGCGCGGCTGACCACGCGGATTCCTGATTGCAGGCGCTACATGCTTTCCTCAACGCGGAGGCGCCAAGACAGCTCCGCTTCATGCTGACTGATTCGCACGCGGCGCTCGGCTGAACCCGCTCGGTTGAACCAACTTGCCATGGACTCGATCTTCGGTATTCCCCCGCAGGCTTTGTTCGGACAGTTGCTGATTGGACTCATCAACGGCTCGTTCTACGCGCTGCTTTCGCTCGGGCTCGCGGTGATTTTCGGGCTGCTCAACATCATCAACTTCACGCACGGCGCGCAGTACATGATGGGTGCGTTCTGCGCGTGGTTCCTGCTGAACAAGCTCGGACTCGGGTACTGGTGGGCGCTGGTATTCGTGCCGGTCATGGTTGGGGCTTTCGGCATCCTTATCGAGCGCACGATGCTGAAGCGGCTGTACAAGCTCGACCACCTGTATGGGCTGCTGCTCACCTTCGGCCTTGCCTTGATCATCCAAGGGTTGTTTCGTCACGAGTTCGGTTCGTCAGGGATGCCTTACCAGGCGCCCGAAGCGCTGACCGGTGGCCGCAACCTTGGCTTCATGTTCCTGCCCAACTACCGTGCCTGGGTGGTGGTCGCCTCAATCGTCGTGTGCTTCGCGACATGGTATGTGATCGAGCGCACCAAGCTGGGCGCCTATCTCCGTGCGGCCACCGAGAACCCGGCCCTCGTGCAGGCGTTCGGCATCAACGTGCCCCGTATGATCACACTCACCTACGGCTTCGGCGTGGGTCTGGCCGGACTTGCCGGAGTCTTCGCGGCACCGATCTATCAGGTGAACCCGTTGATGGGCGCCGATCTCATCATCGTCGTCTTCGCGGTCGTGGTGATCGGTGGAATGGGATCGATCATGGGCTCGATACTGACCGGCTTCGGGCTTGGTGTCATCGAAGGCCTCACCAAGGTCTTCTATCCTGAAGCCTCCAACACGGTCATCTTCATCATCATGGCCATCGTCTTGCTGATCCGGCCGCAGGGCCTATTTGGCCAACGCTAACCAGCCAACGCTAGCGAGCATCGATCATGGCGACCACGGCCACACCCAACGTCGGTTCTACATCCACGGAGGACGCTCGGACCCAACGCATCGCGTTTCTCGTGATGGTCCTACTTCTCATTGCAGCGCCGTTCCTCGTGTACCCGGTGTTCCTGATGAAGGCGCTTTGTTTCGCGTTGTTCGCCTGCGCCTTCAACCTGCTTATCGGTTTTGGCGGACTGCTCTCGTTCGGCCATGCGATGTTTCTCGGTACGGCGGGCTACATCTGCGCGCATGCCGCGAAGGAATGGGGGCTCACTCCCGAGGTTGCGATCATCGCCGGGACGCTCGGCGCCGCGGCGCTCGGCGCGCTGGTCGGCCTGCTCGCGATCCGGCGCCTCGGGATCTACTTCGCCATGATTACGCTCGCGCTCGCGCAAATGGTGTACTTCTTCTATCTGCAGACGCCGTTCACCCACGGGGAAGACGGCATTCAGGCGGTGCCGCGCGGCAAGCTCTTCGGCGTCGTCGATCTGCAGAATACGTTCGTCATGTATTTCGTCGTGCTCGCGATATTTCTCGCGGGCTTTCTCCTGATCTATCGGATCATCCACTCACCGTTCGGGCAGGTGCTGAAAGCCATACGCGAAAACGAGCAGCGCGCCTTGTCGCTCGGCTATCGCACCGATCACTACAAGTGGGTGGCGTTCGTCCTCTCGGCTGCCCTCGCGGGTTTGGCCGGTTCGACGAAGGCCATCGTGTTCCAGCTCGCGTCACTATCGGATGCGCATTGGTCCATGTCGGGCGAGGTCGTGCTCATGACGTTGCTCGGCGGGCTTGGCACGATATTCGGGCCGGTGGTCGGCGCGTTCGTGATCATTACCCTGGAGAACTATCTCGCCGAAACCGGCCAGTGGGTCACGATCGTGCAAGGCGTGATCTTCGTGTTTTGCGTGCTCGCCTTCCGGCGCGGGATCATCGGCGAGCTCGGAGCGTATTTGAAGAAGCCGCTCTAGGCGTGAGCGCGGCAAAGCGCGCACGCTCCTGAATCCTAGGTAGGGAGAACTTCGAAATGCTGTCAAGTCGGGGCGCCTGTTGCGTGAATTTCCAGCCGCAATGCAGGTCCAAGGGCGATGACATGCGAAGCGGCGTATCGTTACTTAAATCTCGATAGGAGGCATCATGGAAGAAGTCGTGATCGTTGCCGCGTTGCGCACCCCGGTCGGCAAGTTCGGCGGCACGCTCGCGAAGATCCCCGCCGTCGAGCTCGGCGCGCACATCATCAAAGCGTTGCTCGCAAAAACCGGATTGAAGGGCGAACAGATCAGTGAAGTCCTCATGGGGCAGGTGCTCACCGCGGGTGCCGGCCAGAATCCCGCGCGTCAGGCCGCGATCAAGGCGGGCTTGCCCGACATGGTACCGGCGATGACCGTGGGCAAAGTCTGCGGCAGCGGCTTGAAAGCGACGCATCTGGCCGCGCAGGCGATCAAGTGCGGCGATGCCGAGATCGTGATCGCCGGCGGCCAGGAGAACATGAGCGCCGCGCCGCACGTGATGTTCGGCTCGCGTGACGGCATTCGAATGGGTGATGCCAAGCTCGTCGATTCGATGATCGTCGACGGCCTGTGGGACGTGTTCAACCAGTATCACATGGGCAACACCGCGGAAAACGTCGCGGCCAAGTTCGGGATTACCCGGGCGGAACAAGACGCGTTCGCGGCGGGCTCGCAGCAAAAGGCGGAAGCCGCGCAGAAATCGGGACGGTTCAAGAACGAGATCGTGCCGATCGAGATCGCCTCGCGCAAGGGCCCGGTGATGTTCGATACCGACGAGTATCCCAAACACGGCACGACGGTCGAGACCCTTGGCGCATTGCGGCCCGCGTTCTCGAAGGACGGGTCGGTCACCGCCGGCAACGCCTCGGGCATCAACGACGGTGCCGCCGCGGTCGTGATGATGTCGGCGAAGAAAGCCGATCAGCTCGGCCTCAAGCCGCTCGCTCGCATCAAGGCGTATTCGTCGGCCGGTGTCGATCCGAAAATCATGGGCATGGGGCCGGTGCCGGCCTCCAGGTTGTGCCTATCCAAAGCCGGGTGGGCGTCGAAGGATCTGGATCTCATGGAGATCAACGAAGCGTTCGCTGCGCAGGCCTGTGCGGTCAACAAGGAAATGGGCTGGGACACGGGCCGGATCAATGTGAACGGCGGCGCAATCGCGATCGGTCATCCGATCGGTGCGTCGGGCTGCCGCATCCTCGTGACACTGCTGCACGAGATGGCGAAGCGCGATGCCAAGCGCGGCTTAGCGAGCTTGTGCATCGGCGGTGGCATGGGTGTAGCGTTGGCGGTTGAGCGATAGCGCTCTCACATTCGCAGGCCTCGCGAACCGTCCTCGCTCATGCCCTCGCTAGAATCCCGCAGCGTGATCGTGGTCGGCGGGTCGCTCGCCGGTTGTTTCGTTGCTGCGATTCTCGCCCGCGACGGCTGGCGGGTCCGCGTCGTCGAGCGCGCCTCGGACCTCGATGGACGGGGCGCCGGAATCGCGACGCATGCCGAGCTGTTCGACGCGATGCGCGAGGCAGGCGCAACCGTCGATGCGCTGATCGGCATTCCAATTCGCGGTCGCACGGCCTATGACCTCGACGGCAGCGAGCTCTGCCATTTCGCCTATCCGCAGTACCTCACGTCGTGGACGCTTTTGTATCGGCGTCTCCACGCGTGTCTGCCTGCCGGCTGCTACGACCTCGGCCGCGAAGTCGCCCGTGTGATCGATGATCCCGCGCAGCCATGCGTCGAGCTCACCGACGGCACCCGTCACGAGGCCGATCTCATCGTCGGTGCCGATGGCATCTGGTCGGCAGTCCGCGCAAGCTGCAACCCCGGCGCTACGCCCAACTACGGGGGCTACGTCGCCTGGCGCGGGTTGATTCCCGAATCGATGATGCATCCGTCCGCGGCCGAGCGTTACGCCAACATCCACGGGTTCTATCTCACCGACAACGATCAGTTCGTGCATTTCGCGGTCACCGGCACCGACGACAGTATTGAGCCGGGGCGGCGTCGATTCTCTTTTCTCTGGTACGTCCCCTGCGACGAACAGACCGAGCTCGCCGCTCTGCTCACCGACGCGAATGGGCATCGGCACGCCAACTCGATCTCACCGCTCGCGATCGATCCACGGCAAGTGGCTTCGCTGAAGCGCGAGGCCGCTACACGCCTGCCGCGCGATTTCGCGGCCACCGTTCTCGCGACCGAGCGTCCGTTCGTGGAGCCGATCTACGATCTCGACTCCGATCGGATCGCGTTCCAACGCGTCGCGTTGGTCGGGGACGCCGCGTATGTCGCGCGTCCCCACGTCGGCGCCGGTGTCGCCAAAGCGGGCGGCGACGCATCGACCCTCGCCCGCGCGTTGCGTGAGTCGCCCGACATCGCGACCGCGCTTGCCCGATACAACACCGAACGCGTGCGATTCGGCCACGCGATCGTCGCGGAGAGTCGGCGCCTCGGTGAGTACCTCGCCGCGCCACGCCCAGGCGTCGCGAAACCCGCCCCTCTGCCGCCCGCGCGACTCATTAGCGAGGTCGCGCGACCGATTCGCCTGGAACCCCAAGCGGAAAAGTAAGTACCATGTTGTCGAGGATGTAGCGATAGCATCAGGTAAGCCCACCGGTCGTAATTTCGCGCGACCCCACCCGTGAAGGAGGATACGATGACAGAAGAGACGCGTAAGGACGTACCATCCGACGAATCCGAATCGCCCATCCAGCCCGCGCTATCGTCAGCGCAGCCCGCCTCGAGCACTCGTCGAAAAATCATCATCGCGGGTGCAGCGGTGAGCCTCGGTGCCGCGGTCGCGCCCTTTTCGCGGCGCGGATACGCGCAGGGCAAAGCGCCTCTCACGCTCAACTTCTGGACGTTCGAGAATCCGCAGCAGCGTCCATGGCTGCAGAAGCGGGTCAATCTCTTCATGGAGAAGAATCCGCAGATCAAAGTCGACTTCCAGGCGTTTCCGTTCACCGATCTCGGCAAGAAAATCAGCGTCGGTTACGCAACCGGTACCGCACCCGAGGGCTTCGTCACCGGTGATTGGCTCATGCCGACCTGGTTCTCACGCAAGCTCCTCGCGCCGCTCGATCACAGTCGCCTCGGTTACTCGACGGTCAAGGCGTATACCGACGACTACCCTGCGGCGTTCGCCGAAGGAGCGGTGGCGGGCGGACGCGTCTACGGCTACCCGCTTTGGTTCTACGGATTCTCGAATTACATCAACACCCGTCAATTCAAGGAGGTCGGGCTCGACCCGGTGCGCGATGCGCCGCAGACTTGGGACCAAATGGGGGAGGTCGCGCAACGCCTCGCGGTTCGCGATGGCAAGAAGTTCACCCGTCAGGGATTCAAATTCGCGATGCACGCATCAACCTGGACGATCATACAATTCAATCCGATCCTCGCTCAATGCGGGGGCAAGTACTTCGACGCCAACGGGAAGTGCGTCGTCAATAGCCCGGAGGGCGTGCGCGCGATGACGATTCGAACGTCGTTCGCGAAGAAATACCAGGCCGAGGATCCGGCCGACTCGATCGCGACGCAGCCGCTACCGGGGATGGACTGGTTGAAGGAACGCAATGCGATGTTCTTGTCGCATCCGCTGCCGCTCGTTGCGATCAAATCGCAGAACGAGAAGATGCATGCGGAGCGGTACTTCCGCGCGCTTCCCGCGCCGGGCATCGAAGCCGGCAAGGGCTACACCACGGTCTACGGTTTCAACATGGTGGTGAATGCCCAGGCGAGCGCTGACAAGCAGGCGGCGTTGCATGAGATGTACCGCTTCATGCTCGCCGATACCGCCGACTGCTGGAACGACACCGCGCCGTTTCCGCTCGCCCGGAAGAGCGGCTGGGCAGATAACCCGGCGGTCAAAGCGTTCCCCGATATCGACGAGATTCTCTCGGCACGTGATCGCGGCATCTCTCACCCGCGTACCGTCGTGTTCACCGAGCTCGCCGATGCGATGCATAAGGCGGTGCAGCGGATTCTCCTGAGCAACCAGGACATCCGGACGGCGCTGAACGAAGCGGCAGCGGAAGTGGATCGCGCCTCCGCGTCGATCAAGAAGACATAAAGCGAACGCCGTGACGGTGGAGCGCGCCGGGATCGGATTGACGCGTGCCGACGGGGAGAGTGCGCGCGCGTCGACCCCCGCCGCGGCGGGATTCGCCTCGCGGCCCATCCGATTTCGCCTCCACTTCCAACGTCGCATCCAGCTCTGGGGGTTCGGCCTCGTTCTACCGGCGCTCGCATTCTTCGCGGTATTCAAGTTCGGCCCGATGGTGTGGGCGATCGGCCTGAGCTTTACCGCCTACGACATGGTGTCCGCGCCCGAGATGATCGGGTTCGAGAACTACCTCGCGCTCGCTCAAGATGCTGTATTCCAAGAAAGCCTCGTGAACACGCTCGTGTACGTCGCCGGCTCCACCTTGCTCATCACGGTGGTCGGACTCGGTCTCGCGCTGGCGATCAGCACCGGCGTACCCTGCGCGCGCTACTCGATGATGGCGATGTTCTTGACGAATTTGATGCCGATCATCGCGGTCTGTCTGGTCTGGCGATTTCTACTCCATCCCTACGGGCTGTTCACGCAGTTGCTGCATCCGCTTGGGATCGAGCGGGTCGATTGGTTGACCGATTCGTGGCTCGCCATGCCGATGATCATCATCATCACGGTATGGCGATTCGCGCCGTACTTCATGATCGTGTTTCTCGCCGGGTTGCTCGCCATTCCGCGGGATTACTACGAGGCCGCCGACCTGGACGGCGCGGGCGCGCTGCGCCGATTCTGGTTGATCACCGTTCCGCTGCTCGCACCGACGATCTTCTTCGTGGTGGTGGTGGCCGCGTTGTTGTCCGCACGGATCTTTCTCATGCCTTACATCGTCACCGGCGGCGGACCCGGCAACGCGACGCGCGTATTGTCGATGCTGATCTACGAAACCGGGTTCTCTTATTTCAAGATGGGTCGCGCGGCCGCGATCTCGGTTGTCCTGTTCGCCATCATGATGATTTTTACCTTCATTCAAATGCGCGTCTCGCGTCGCGGTGAGCAGGTGTATATCGCATGAGAGGGAACACCGGCGGGGCGTCCAAGCACACTATCTTCGTTCGCATCTGGCGCGCTCGGGTCATCGGCGCGATCCTGCTCGGACTCCTCGCGTTGGTGATGCTGATCCCGATTCTCTGGATGATCACGACGTCGTTCCAAGCGGGCGAGAAGATGTTCCAGCTCACGACCGAGTGGATTCCTTCGGTATGGCACCCCGAGAACTATCCGAACGCCCTGACCCGCGCCCCGTTCCCGCTGTTTTTCTGGAACAGCGGGGTCGTCTCGGTGATCGTGATGGTGTCGAATCTCGTGTTCTGCACCCTCGCGGGCTATGGGCTCGCGAAGTTCCGTTTCCCCGGCGATCGATTCGTGTTGATCGTGATTCTCAGCACCTTGATGCTGCCGCTGGAGGTCACCTTGGTGCCGACCTTCCTCGTCGTCCATCAGTTCGGGTGGCTGAATTCTTACCAGGGTTTGGTCGGGCCCCTGCTCGTCGATGCGTTCGGCATCTTCCTGATGCGCCAGTCGATCCTCACGATACCGACCGACTACATCGAGGCGGCGCGCATCGACGGTGCAGGCGAGCTGCGCATATTGTGGCGGATCATTATCCCGCAATGCCTGCCGGCGCTCGCGGTCCTCGCGGTGCTCTCGTTTCGCGACAGCTGGGATCAATTCCTGTGGCCGCTCACGGTTGCATCGAAGGACGCGTTTCGGACCTTCCCCCTCGGGCTGGTACGCTTCGGCGATGACTACGGAAACCCGCCGACGGAGCAGATGGCGATCGCCGTGCTCGCGACGATTCCGACCTTCCTCCTGTTCATCGTTCTACAGCGTTGGGTCAATCGCGGCTTCGGCCTAAGCGGCCTCAAATAAGGCGAGCGGGAACCGACACGATATGGCGAACGTCTCGCTGAACAGGGTGGTGAAGCGCTTCGGCGCGGTCGAGGCCGTGAAAGGGATCAGCCTCGATATCGCGAACGACGAATTCGTCGCGTTGGTCGGCCCATCGGGCTGCGGCAAGACGACCACCCTGCGGATGATCGCGGGGCTGGAGGAGATCACCGACGGCGAAATTTGCATCGGTGGCAATGTCGTGAACGATGTCGCGCCGAAGAATCGCGATATCGCGATGGTGTTTCAGAGCTATGCGCTCTACCCGCATATGTCGGTGCGCGAAAACATCGCATTCGGACTCCGTATGCGTAACGTCGAGCGTGCCGAGATCGCGTCGCGTATCGCTTCGGCCGCGAAGATGTTGCACATCGAGGACCTGCTCGATCGCCGTCCGAAGCAACTCTCCGGCGGCCAGCGACAGCGCGTCGCGATGGGTCGGGCGATCGTGCGTCGGCCGCAGGTCTTCCTGTTCGACGAGCCCCTCAGCAATCTCGACGCGAAGCTGCGCGTACAGATGCGCACCGAGCTCAAGCGCATACACCAGCAAGTCAAGACGACGACGGTGTATGTGACGCACGACCAGATCGAGGCGATGACGCTTGCCGACCGCATCGTGGTCATGAACGACGGCGCGATCGAGCAAATCGGCACACCGAACGATTTGTACCACGCACCGCGGACGCGATTCGTGGCGGGCTTCATCGGCTCACCGGCGATGAATTTCATCGACGTCGCGCTCGAAGAGAGCGCAGACCGCCTCGTCGTTCGTGCCGCCGAATCGATTTGCCTCCCAGTGCCCGCGGACCGCACGGCGCGCTATCGACGGCTGCTCGGTAAGCGCGTAACGATCGGTCTGCGGCCCGAGCACCTGACCGAATGGCGAGCGGATGCAACCGCCGACCTCGCGCCGCTCGAAGTCACCGTGGATGTGGTCGAGCCGATGGGGGGTGAAACGGCGGTGTTCTTCGATCTGAACGGCGTGACGATCTGTTGTCGCGTCGAGCCCCGCAGTGCCCCGGCGGTCGGCGCGCGAATACTCCTCGCCGCCCATGTCGCGCATATGCATCTGATCGATCCCGCGACTAATCTCGTAGTTTAGGCCGACTGAAGTGCGTGTTGATATCGCCGCAAACGACCGGCAAGCGATTCGCGAGGTCGTCGAGCCGTGTTCGGCGGCGAACGCCACCCTCCGCTGTGGTGACCTGCCTGGATAGCTATGCGCCAACCCTCACCCCAGCTCCAACTCCCGGTATCCGCCCGCCGCCACGGCATCGCACCGGTCGCGGTAGTCGGGTGCGCTGCCGCTGTATCGCACGATCATGCGGACCTGTTTGCCCTCCACGTTCTGGTTGACACCGGTCATCCAGGAGTCGACTTCGTTGGCGAGAAGTCCCTCGGCCTTCTTCATGACGAAGCCGGTCCATGCCGCAACGGCTTCCGGCCGCGCATCAGCCTGGGTCAGGTCGCGCTCCTGCATGTAGCCGATCAGGTCCGCTACCCATTCGACGTTGTATTCGATACTGCGCGGAATGTTGCCAAGCGCGGTGTGCGGTCCCATCACCATGAACATGTTGGGGAAGCCTTCGACCATCACGCCCACGAATGTTGACGGCCCGCTTTTCCACTTGTCCTTCAGCTTCTGCCCATCTACGCCCCGGATGTCGATCCTGTCGAAGCTCCCGGTAATGGCATCGAACCCTGTGGCGTAGATGATGATGTCGAATTCGTAGTGCGCATCGCTTGTCTGAATGCCGGTCTGGGTCACGCGCTCGATCGGCGTATCGAGGATGCTCACCAGCTGCACGTTCGGCTGATTGAAGGCTTCGTAGTAGTGCGTTTCCTGCGGAACCCTGCGCGTGCCGAACCCATGGTCGGTCGGGATCAGCATTGCGGCGACCTTCGGGTCCTTAACCCTCTGGCGAATTTTCTTGGCCACGAAATCAGAAATCAGTTTGTTGGCCGCCCGATCGATCAGGATGTCCCGGAAATTTCCCAGCCAGATGCCAAAACCGGGTGAGGCGTACAGCTTCTCCCAGAACGCCTCGCGCTCTGCCTCGGTCACCTCGAACGTGCCGCGCGGATCGGTCGTATGGACGAAGCATGCGGCGGTCTCCTGGCAGCGCCGGAAGATCTCTGGATAGCTGGCCCGGATGCTGGCCATCTCATCCCCGTCGATCTTGCGGTTGTGCAAGGGCGTGCACCAGTTGGGCCTGCGTTGAAAGACGGTCAGATGACCGGCCGTCTTGGCCACCTCCTGAATCGTCTGGACGCCGGTGGCGCCGGTACCGAGCACAGCGACCCTCTTGCTTGCGAAGCTGACCGGCTCCTTCGGCCATCGCGCCGTGTGGAACGATTGGCCTTTGAAATCTGCTACGCCCGCGATCCGCGGCATGGTCGGCGCCGAGAGCGGGCCGACCGCCGTGACGAGAAATCGAGCGCGGTGCCGGCTGCCGTCATCCAAAGTCAGTTCCCAGCACCGGGCGTCCTCCTGATACGTCGCGGCGCTGACCCGGCTTGCGAACTGGATATCCCGGCGGAGGCCGAACTTGTCGGCGACGTAATTGAGGTAGCGCTCGGTTTCCGGTTGCGGCGAGAAATGTTCGGTCCAGTCCCACTCGTCCAGCAGCGCCTGCGAGAAGGAATAGCAATAGGAGTAGCTCTCGGAATCGAAGCGCGCGCCCGGGTAGCGGTTCCAGTACCAGGTGCCGCCGACGCCGGTGCCGTCCTCGAATACCCTGACGCGCAGGCCCAGCTTGCGCAGGCGGTACAACTGGTACAGGCCGGAAATCCCAGCCCCGATGACGATGACATCGTAATCCAGATCCACCGATGCGCAAGCGCGCGTGAGTGATGCGGACGACTGACCCATTGGGTGTTTCTCTCCAGCAAGAATATCCGTGCATCGGGCGCGTACGATGCGAGACGAAAGTCCGAAAAACGCCTTGTCTCGCGCGACTCGACATTATGCCCGGAACGCGGAGCGGTCAAACGGGCGAGGACGCGCGTAAATCGATAGTCGCCTCAATTTGCCGTTGCCTGTGGGCACCGCACCAAACAGCCTCGAGCCAATGTGGTCGCGGGTGTGGATTCCGGTCGTCCATCGCGCCCAGATGCTGGGAGACGACGACGAGACGATGCGCCGGTGGGTCGAGATGGGGGTCGTTGGCGACGCGATCGGCTCACGCCGGCCAACCGCGGCGAGGCTCCGGCGGCGCTAACTCGCCGCAACGTCCCCACACGTACCCGAATGGCACTTACTCAATCAAGATAGACGATTTGCCAGTCGCCCTCTCTTAGCAGATTGACCGTTCGCCCTGAGCTTGTCGAAGGGCTCAGGACAGGCCTGTCGAAGGGTGAATGCCGGGGAATCCGTGAGCGGCCCATCGCGCACCTTCAACAAGCCTGCGTTACCCTTCGACAGGCTCAGGGCGAACGGTCAATCGCGTAATCCTAGGTGAACGACGGAACGCGGAGTCATTCACGATCACTTGGCCGGATATAGAACCTTCGGCAACCAAAGCGCGATATCCGGGTAGGCGACCAGCAACGCAAGTAGTACGAACGGGGCGACCAGGTACGGCAGGATCCCCTGATAGATGCGCATAACCGGAACGTCCGCGACCTGCGCCTGGATCACGAAGATGTTCATCCCTACCGGCGGATGGATCAGGCCGAGCTCGATCACCAACACGAGAATCACGCCGAACCAGATCGGGTCGTAGCCCGCCTGCACGATGAGCGGCAGGAAGACCGGAACGGTAATCAGGATCATGCCGAAGCCGTCCAGAAAACAACCGAGCACCACATAGAACGCAATGATCAGCACGATCAAGCCGATCGGGCCGATGCCTATCTGCGCCATCGCCCCGACCAGAAGCGGCGGGAGCTGTGTCAGCACGACGAAATACGAAAACACCACCGCACACACGACGATCGTCATCAGCACGCAGGTGGTGCGGATCGTCTCGGTGAAGCTATGGATCACTTTCCGCAACGTGAGCTGACCCTGCAGCGCACCGAGCGCGAACGCACCGAACGCGCCGATCGCGGCGGCCTCGGTGGAGGTGAACCAACCCGCGTAGAGCCCGCCGATCGTGAAGATGACCAGCACGATCAGGTCCCAGGCTTGGCCGACTGCGGCGATGCGTCCGCGCCACGAGAGGGTCTCGGTCTCCGACGGTGTCCAGTCGCGCTTCCAGAAAATAACCGGCGCGATGGCGAGCATGTAGAGCAGGGTGAGCGCGACGCCTGGAATCGTGGCCGCCGCGTAGAGCTTCGCGACCGACTGCTCGGCGATGATCGCGTAGATAACCAGCGGAATCGACGGTGGGATCAGGATGCCGAGCGAGCCGCCCGCGGCCACGGCGCCGGTCGAGAGCCGATCATCGTAGCCGAGCCGTCGCATCTCGGGGATCGCGACGCGCGTCATCGTCGCCGCGGTGGCAAGCGACGATCCGCTTACTGCACCAAACGCAGCACAGGCCCCGAGTGTCGCGAACACCTGCGAGCCGCGCACACCGAGGAAGAGCGATCGCGCGGCCTGGAAGAGCCGCGCCGACATACCCGACTGCATCGCGAGATCACCCATCAGAATGAAGAGCGGCACTTGCGAGAGGGTGTAAGCGGAAGCAATGTCGAACGGCGCTTGGCCGAGCACCGTCATCGCACGATCCCAGCCGTTGATCGCGGTGTAGCCGATAAGGCCCACGAGGCCCATCGCGATCGCGACCGGCACGCGGAGGAATATCAACATGACAAGAACCACCATGCCGATGACGCCGATCGCGGCAACGCTCATTCTGCACCCGCTCGTTCGCGCCAGGTGCGCAGGACGACCTGCATGGATGCCACGATCGCGATCAATATTCCGGCGAGCGCCGGCGCCCACAACACCGCGAGCGGTATGCCGCTATCGGCCTTGCGATCGCCGAAGCGCCACGCATCGGCCGCCGGCGCGAGCATCGCGATCCCCATCAGAACGAGGAAGGCGACGGTCAGCACCGCACCGATGCATTGCAGGGTGTTGCGCGCGCGCTCGCCCACGAAATGGTCGCTGACATCGACCGTGATGTTGTGCCCGCCGCGAAAGACCTCGCCGATGCCGAGGAAGAACATGAACGCAAGGGCCGTCTCAACGACTTCGATCGCGCCGACGATCGGTCGCCTGAAGACGTTCGCCATGACGACATCGACTACGGTGAGCAGCACGATCAGCGCGAGCGCCGCGGCCGCCACTGCGGCGAGAAAGCGCGTAAGCGGTGCCATCGATCGTGACTACTTGTTGGCGTGACGCGCCAACGCCTGCTTCAGCTTCGCGAAGTAGGCTTTCGCGGGCAGGCCTTTCTTTTCGAGATCCGCGATCGCGGTCTCCTGGACCTTTTGGGCAAGCGCATCGTATGTAGCCTGATCCTTGGCGTCGAGCCGGGCCATCTTCACGCCGGCCTTGACCATCGGCTCGCGATTGCGGGCCTCGGCGACGTCGAACATCGGGCCCCAGTGGGCGAGGCCTGCGGTCCCGCTGTATTCGTCGATCAGCTTGCGAAGGTCGGGGGGGAGCTTGTCATAGGCCGCTGGATTCATGACCGCGACGAACGTGACGCCACCGAAGTTTATCTCCGCGATGTGGCGGATCAAATCGTGCAGCTTGAATGCACTCGCACCGGTGTAACCGATCACCGCGCCATCGACGACGCCTTTGGCCAGCGCATCATGCACCTCGCCCGGCTGGATCGCGACCGGAGCCGCGCCGACGGCGGCGATCGACGCCGAGATGGACGGGCCCGGATGCCGGAAGCGCCGGCCTTTCAGATCCGCCAAGGTGCGGACTTCGAGCTTCGTGGTCATCAGCGGCAGCGAGGCGCCGACCATGTATCCGAGCACCCGGGTACCTTGGTGTTCAGCCGCGAGATACTCGGCGTGCAGATCGTTTAGCGCCGCGCCGGCCGCTGCACCGGTGGTCGTGATCACCCCGGGCAGCTCGACCAACTCGGTCAACGGGAAGCGGCCCGCCGTGAGCCCGTGCAAGTGGTAGGCGATGTCGGCGACGCCGGTCCGCACCAGATCGTATTGTCGCGGCGGCGGTCCGAGCTGACTCGCATGGAACAGGTTGAACTTCAATCGACCGCCCGACTTCTGCTCGAGCGTCCTCGCCATCGTTTCGAACCCGACGTTGACGTCGTTCGTCGCCGGCGTGAAGAGCGAGACCCT
>JANMUI010000188.1:0-6246 GCA_031391405.1 Betaproteobacteria bacterium | reverse complement strand
CTAACGAATAAGGTTAGATCGTGCGAAGCCACGATCTGAACCGTTTGTTGGACGAGCCCGGCCCCCGAGCGCGGGTCGGGCTCATAGAAAATATATCTTCGGGAAGGAGCCCGGCGTGACGTCTTACCGGGAGAACGGGTGCTTGAGAGCCCGCTCATGGGTGCCGTTGCGGCAGCCGACGTCTAATTGGGCGTTGGTTGGCCCATTATGCCCCAACTTGAGGCAAGCCGACCCTTCAGCGTGTGGGCGCTGATCTCCGGTCACTTGCCGAGGGGCGTTGGGCTTACATGGTCAATCTGCCCCCGGTGATGATGGGAACCGGCATGGCTCCTGGGAACACAGACGGAGCTGCGTTTGCATGATCGCCATCACCGCCCTGCAGCAAGGCAAGCGCACCCCTCGTGTGAGGGGGTAAGGTTATATTGTGAACTCGATCCGACCAGACCGCATCCTCCGCGTAGCGGCTTCGTCCAACAACGCACTCAAGCTGACCGTCGCAAGCGCGCTTCGCTGGCTTGCGAATTCCTCGCCGCGGTGCTGCGAGGCGGCAGCTTAGCGCGGGCGTTGGACCCGGCTTGGCGAATGACGGTTTTCTCCGTTATGCTTTCCTTTCATGAAAGTCCAGCGAGTCTATGTTGATACTTCCGTCATCGGTGGGTGCTTCGACGAGGAGTTCGCTCCATGGTCGAAGGGGCTGATGCAGGATTTCCTTCACGGCCTCTTCAAGCCAGTTCTGTCCGAGATTGTCGCCGCCGAAATCGCTCCGGCGCCCGAACAGGTCAGGGCGCAATACGCTGAGTTGCTCGCCTTGAAACCGCAGTTTGCGGAGTTGACGGACGAGGTGCACCATTTAGCCGCAGCGTATGAGGCGAGAAGGATTCTCCCCGCTAAATTTTCCAACGACGCGCTCCATATCGCCCTGGCGACCGTAGCCGAGGTCGATATGCTGGTCAGCTGGAACTTCAAGCATATCGTGCGATTTGATAAGATCCGCCTGCTCAATGCCGTCAATCAGGAGGGCGGCTACAAGACCATTGAAATTTATTCGCCGCGAGAGGTAACCACTTATGGAGAAGGCAACAACACTGAAGACAGTTGAGTTGACCCGACGTATCCGTGACGCCCAGCATGAACAGTTGAAAGACAAGACCTGGGAAGAGCGCGTGGCATTCTATAAAGAGCAAGCACGGGCCCTGCATGAAGCGCTGCAAGGGACTCCGCAACGGCACCCGAGACCGGTGAAGGACGCGGCCTAACCAACCGCAATGCGCTGGACCCCGCCCTGTTATGCCTCGCGCAATGCGTTCGCGGCGAACGCTGTGGGCCGAGAAGACCGAAGTCTTTCGCGATTGGCTTGACACGCTGAAGCACCGAGCCGCTCGGGGCCGGATTCTCGTCAGTGTCGATCGTTTGATTCATGGTGACCCAATTGGCCAAGAACTCTCAGGAGTAGGGCGCTGTGCCAAGGAAAGCCGCCAAAAGAGCATCCCGGACAAAGTCCACGTCTAACGACGTTGCAGCGCTGATGGAAATCCAAGCAACCTTTGACGTTCCGCCTGAGCTCGCGGCAGAGCTCTTGGAATCGATCGATCAAGCCGAGCGTGGCGAAACGATCTCTGCAGAAGAGATGCTTAAGCGTCTTCGTCGTATCGCTCGAGCAAAGTGATCGACGTTGAGGTAACGTCTCGCGCCGCAATGCAGATCGAAGCGCCCGCAACGTGGTGGTCGAGAAACAGGCCGGCTGCCCCGCATGCGATCCGCGTCGACTTGCAGGAAGCAACGTCGCTACTATCCCGCCAACCGGTTATCGGCATAGTCCGGCGTCATTCAATGCTGCTGCAGTTGCAGAGCCTGCCATTGCACTTGTCGCACTTTGGATGCATTGCGTCTGCGTTTGAAATAGGTAATGCAAACCGTGGCCGAGCACATGGCTGCGTTGCCCAGGTTCAGCATCAGGCCCCACATGTCGCCGAGAAGCAGTCCCATGTAGAGTGCATTGGACATGCTGGCCGCAATCCAACTGCTCCAAGTCCACAGGTTGATCGCGGCGCAGCCGGTGTCATCGCGCAAGCAGGTGAGAAGTTGCGGAACGTGCAGTGCGATGCGTAAGGCATTGAAGGCGAGAAAGCTGAAGGCGACCAACGCGGGCATGGCCACGGCGGCACCGGACCAATCGGTAGAGGCCCAGTTCGCGATATGCTCAGCCGCTTCGGTCATGGCAGTTTCTCGCTCAGGATGGTTGTTCTCGCCGCCCTGCGTTGCAAGGAATTGCCAGTTCGTTCAGATTATCTGCGGATTCCGACGGAAGCCTTGACCTGGACGTACATTTGGCAGAGGTCCGGAGTATTATTTGCTCATGAAAATTGCCACGGGCACAGTAGTGAAAGGGACGGTCATCATTGACAACCCTGAATTCGAGGACGGGACCGATGTCTTCATCCTCACGCGTGAGCGGGAAGACGAGGTTCATCTCTCTGCCGAGGAGTTGGCCGAGCTCGAGGCCGGCATCGCCGAAGCAGATCGGGGAGACATGATTTCGGGCGACGAGTTTTTTGCCCGCCTCCGGCGCTATGGATAGGAATGCCGCTTGAATTTTTCGTCTCGCGACGCGCCGAGCGCGAGATCGAACGGGTGGCCCTCTGGTGGGCAGTAAATCGACCCGCAGCGCCGGGCGCCATACGTCAAGATTTGCGGGCCGCGCTCAACCTTCTGGTTGTTCAGCCTGACATTGGAGTTCGCGTCAACGAAGCGAGTTCCCCTGATGTGAGGCGGTTGCACCTTGATCGCATCCGCTATTGGATCTACTACCGAGTCCGACGCAATCGCCTCGAAGTATTGTCGGTGTGGCATTCAAGTCGTGGTCGAGGATCTGCTGTTTAGGGCATCGCGCGGAATCCGCCGATGAACCGGGCGGGGCAAGAGCCATTCGGCATCATCGTGGCGCAATCGTGCTTACAATCAATCTAGATCAAGCGTCCAACCATGACCATCCGCATCCTCCTCATCCAAGGCCCCAATCTCACGTTCCTCGGCCGGCGCGAGCCCGAGCTGTATGGCACGACCACCGCCGCTGAGCTGGATGCGCTGGTGAAAGATCACGCGATGCGCAACGGCTATTCACTCGATATCCTGTATTCGCACATCGAAGGCGAAGCGATCGGCCGGATTTATCGCGCGGTCGATGAAGGGGTCGACGGCTTGGTGATGAATCCGGCGGGCTTCATGTATGCGGGTTTCGCGATGCGCGATTGCTTGTCGGCGGTCGCGCCGTATCTTCCGTATGTCGAGGTGCACATCACCAATATTGAGAAGCGCCATCTGCGCTCGATCCTGGCGGAGAAAGCGATCGGCGCGGTATTCGGGTTCGGTGTCGATTCGTATTTTCTCGGGCTGGATGCAATGTTGCGGCATCTCGGCAAACGCCATTCGCCGTCGAAACCATCGGGCATCGGGCAGTCTCTCGACAAGATCGCCTTGGCCGAGCTCCTCAATGGCTTCCTTGCGGCCGAACGCGCGGGTGCGAAGGCGCTCACGGAGTTCATGAAAGCGCACAAGCGTAATGACGAGGTCTGGACGGTGTTGCGTGGCGTGCAGGCGGACGAAGCGCACAACTGCGCCCTCCTGGGTCGCGTGATCGAAGATTGCGGCGGAAAGCCCGGTCACGCCACCGGTGAGTTTCTCGACAAGGCGCTTGCGGTGAAAGGGCGGCGTGCACGCATTCAATTCCTGATCCGCGGGCTGCGTTGGATGATCAAACAAGTCGACGACGCGCTTCCCCGTATCCAGCACGAAGAGGCACGCCGGCTGCTTGGCGTAATGCGCTCATCGCATCAACGCAGCATCGCGGCCTGCGAAGCAGTGAGTCGCGGGCTCGCCGATTGAGCGCGAGCGGTCC
Organism: Betaproteobacteria bacterium; assembly: GCA_031391405.1. GTDB lineage: Bacteria > Pseudomonadota > Gammaproteobacteria > Burkholderiales > SG8-39 > SHXR01. The sequence continues at coordinate 2,351 of JANMUI010000188.1, read as the reverse complement.
GAGCCTGAGCGGTCCGAGCGTGAACGACGCCGGGTGGAATGAGCACTTGCTGGCCTGCGTGGACGTTGCCGCGCAGCCGGGTCAGCCGCAATTGCTCTACGCCGCTCTCGATCGCGCGCTCGCAGCGGTCGTGGGACATCGGTTGTTCACGATGATGGTGATCGACGCAGACAGCGTGAAGGTGCGCCGCGTCTACAGCAATCAACCGGCAGCCTATCCAGTCGGCGGTTTCAAGACGCACCGGCAAACACCGTGGGGCCAGCATGTGCTCGCGGCGGGTAAGCCCTACATCGGCCGAGACGCCGATGACATCCGCTGGGCGTTCGCGGACCATGCGCTGATCTTTTCGCTCGGCTGCGAGTCGGTACTGAATGTGCCCGTGCGCTACGACGGGCGGGTCATCGGGACTACCAACCTGCTGGATGTTGCCGGCCGGTACCGCCCGGAGCACGTTGCGATGATCCAACCGTTCTGCGCGTTGCTGGTGCCGGGGTTCTTGCGGGAAATCGGCCCGTAGCCTGCGAGATTCCGCAATGAAAAACGGCGGACCGCGGTCCGCCGTTTGTTCGCGCGCGAGCGTTCTAAGCCACGCCGTGTTTCTTGAACCAGGCCAGCATCCGTTTCCAGCCGTCTTCGGCGGCTTCCTTGCGGTAGCTGGGCCGGTAGTCGGCATGAAACGCGTGCGGCATATCCGGATAGACGTGGATCATCGACTGTTTATCTTTGCCGAACGCGAGGAGCGCGGCGTTCATGCGATCCACCATGTTCTGCGGAATGCCTTGATCGGCGCCGCCGTAGAGGCCCAGAACGGGGGCGTTGAGCTTGTCGGCCGTGTCGAGGGGTGAATTGCTGTTTGTCGAGTTGGGCGGCATCGGGTGCAGGCCCCCGTACCACGCAACACCGGCCTTGATCTTCGGATTGTGACCTGTGTACTGCCACACCGTGCGCCCGCCGCGGCACATGCCGGTAATGCCTAATTTCGCAATGTTGGCTTTGGCGTGTTTGCCCGACCAATCCACCACGGAATCGAGATCGGCGAATACCTGTTCGTCCGTTAGTGTGTTCGCTGCAGCGAGTACCTCCTTGATGTCCGAGATCTTGGAGAGATCGCCTTTTCGGAAGAACGGATCCGATGTTATTGCGAAGTAGCCGACTTTAGCGAGACGCCGGCAGATGTCCTTCTGATATTCGTGCATACCGAAAACTTCCGGGATCACCAGAATGACGGGGTAACGCGCGGCTTTGCTCGGCGCAGCGAAATAGGCTGGGATCTTTTGGCCGTCTTTTGCAGGGACCTGGACCTCGCCCACTTGCAGCCCGTCGGCCGATGTTGAGACAGCTTGCTGCGCCATGATCGGCCCGGCGGACAACGCGAATCCGGTTGCGGCGCTCGATATCAGGAATCCGCGCCGCGAAAACGGCACCGCGGGCATCAGGCTTTCGAACTGGGGATCGAGTTTCAGACGATCATTCACTTGCGTCTCCTTTGCAGTCTTTTGGGGCTTGCGGGGCGCTCGGCTAGAATGCCCGCACGTTGGTATACAGGTGCGACGGCCGCAATCATCCCATAGCCGGCCACGAAAGGTCTTTCGATGTCATCCATCAGCCGTTTCCCGACGCCGACGCTTCCCGCGCTTCCCGAGGATATCCACGCCAAGCTTCTCGCGATGCAAGAGAAGTCGGGGTTCGTTCCGAACGTATGCCTTGCACTGGCACGCCGACCCGACGAGTTTCGCGCGTTCTTCGCCTATCACGATGCGCTGATGGACAAGGACAGCGGGCTATCGAAAGCGGAGCGCGAGATGATCGTGGTCACGACCTCGGGCGCCAATCAATGCCAATATTGCGTCGTGGCGCATGGCGCCATCCTCCGGATCCGCGCCAAGAATCCGCTGATCGCCGATCAAGTCGCAATCAATTATCGCAAAGCCGATATCACGCCGCGCCAACGCGCGATGCTCGATTTCGCGATGAAGGTGTCGCTCGCCTCGCACACCGTGGGGGATGCTGACTACGATGCGCTACGCGAACACGGCTTCACCGACGAGGACATCTGGGATATCGCGGGTATTGCCGCCTTCTTTGCGATGTCGAACCGCATCGCCAATTCGATCAGCCTGCGCCCGAACGACGAGTTCTATTTGATGGGGCGGGTGCCTAAGGACGCCAAAGCGGCCCGATAACGAAACGCGGCAATGCCCTTTAGGGCGCCTCTAAAAATTCGTCATTCCCGCGAAGGCGGGAATACAGAGAATTCTAAGTCTTCTTGGATCCCGGTCCATTGCCCGGGATGACGGGTGCAGGATTGCCTCGGCCTTGGCGACCTGCGCCACTCACAGCAGAATCACGTC
>JANMUI010000139.1:0-1756 GCA_031391405.1 Betaproteobacteria bacterium | reverse complement strand
CCAGCTCGATTCGATCCAGGGACAACACCGTGCAATCGATATGCAGCGTGACTTCGCCCGACGCGGTGAATTTGATCGCGTTGCCAAGGAGATTGAATGCGATCTGGCGGATGCGGAGCGAATCACCGATCAGGCGATCCGGCACGTCAGACGCAACGTTCGTCATCAAGGCCAATCCCTTCTGGTGCGCTTGCATACGGAATACCACGTCGATTTCGGCGACCACCTCGCGCAACGAGAACGGCAACCGTTCAATTTCGAGCTTGCCGGATTCGATCTTCGAGAATTCGAGAATGTCGCCGAGGACGCCGAGCAGCGTCTGTGCCGAAGATCTTGCGGTCATCAGGTACGCACGCTGCTGGGACGTCAATTGCGTGTCGAGCGCGAGCTCGGTCATGCCGAGCACTCCGTTCATCGGCGTGCGAATTTCGTGACTCATATTCGCGAGGAACTCGCTCTTTGCACGATTGGCGGCCTGCGCCTGCGTCAGCGCCCGACGCAGCCGATCCCGCAGAGCGAAGATGTAGCCTCCCGTCATCGCGAACCAGTAGAGGACAGCGCCCATCACGATAAGGTTCAGCGCCTCGATGCGCAGTTCGAGCTCACCGGGGTGCAGGACATGGCGAACCGCCATCGCACCGCCATGCGCGACAAGCATGAACGTCGCGAGAAGAAGCTGCTGTCGCGTGGGCAAGCGAAAAACGCCGAACATTGAGGTCATGATGTAACACAGCATGTAGATGGCCCGTGCGTCACCGGCGTGGTAGACGACATAGACCATGACGAGTGTCGAACAGACAATCAGCGGTCCAGGCAGGCTCGGATCCGCCGCGCGCTCGTTGAATCCGAAGCGAAATGCGATGTAGAAAACCACAAGGAATAGCAGGATCGCGGTGCACGCGACAAGGCAAACAGGTCCCGCCAGTACGCCAAAGGCCCAACCAAGACAGGTGAGCGCGGCAAACACGAGCGAGGTCGCGGCGGCGAGAAGGTAGCGCACGAAGCGCACATGAAACCGCCGGTCTTCGCGGCGCGGTCCTTCGAAGATCTGAAGAAAGTGCTCGCGCGCGGCGCCGAGGGGAGATCGGATTGTTGTAGATGGTGGTGGCATTGGAGATCGCATTCGGTCTTGTTCGGCGCTTGCCGGGAACCCAGTTAATCACTCGCTGGGTGGAGCTGAGTGTAGCGCGGTGGCGCGGCCCGTTCGTTCCGCGCGATACGATTGGTTGGAGCAGATGCGCTCTTGACGCATACCGTTGTGTTGGACGCTGGAGATCTTCTCGCGCTTGTTTGGATGGGAGTAGGCTTGGGCGATGCAAACTTTGGCATTCTTATCGACCCAAACAGGTACGGAGGTCTCGGAACCAGAAGACCTCGAGGTCGTCATTGAGGTGCCGCGAGGCAGTTTTCTCAAGCGCGGCTCGACCGGCACCGTCGACTTCGTTTCGCCGTTCCCGTGCCCGTTCAACTACGGCGCCGTGCCCACGCTGCTCGGGCTCGAGGGTGATCTGCTCGACGCGCTGGTGTTAGGGTCGCGTTTGCCCTTCGGCACCCGCATCCGAGTCAAAGCATGGGGTGCCGTCATGTTGACCGACCGCGGCATGTCGGACGACAAGCTGATTTGCTCTGATCGGCCGCCAAGCCAGGCCGAGTGCGACAACGTGCTGCGCTTCTTCCACTTCTATGCAAGGTGCAAGGGGCTTCTGAATCTCTGGCGGCGTCGACCGGGACGCAATGCGTGCGACGGCTGGTGCAC